>JAGWSV010000148.1 GCA_028869315.1 Rhodospirillales bacterium | reverse complement strand
GGCTGACCGAGCAGGCCGGCCCGCCGCCGCTGACCCGTGCCCGCCACCGCGCCGCGTTGACCGAGGCGCACGCCGCGCTGGATCGCGCGCTGGCGGCGCCGCTGCCGGAGCTGCGGGCGGAAGACCTGCGTCAGGCGCTCCGCGCGATCGGGCGGATCACCGGCGCGGTGGGGGTGGAGGACGTGCTGGACCGGATCTTCTCGCAGTTCTGCATCGGCAAGTAGCGCGGCCGCGCGGATCTGCCCCCCGGACCTGACCCCCCGGACTTGGCCCCTGAGACCTGCCGTGGCCCGTCAGGCCTTCTCCACGAAGCGATCCAGCACCCGCTTCGCCCCCGCCTTCTCGAAGGCGATGTCGAGCCGGTCGTCGTCGACCGCGGTGACCGTGCCGTAGCCGAATTTCTGATGGAACACCCGGCTGCCGACCGGGATGGCGTCCGCGCGCGCCGGGCGCGACCTGGCTTCCCAGGCCTCGATCGTGCGCGGCGCCCGCGCGACCAGGGGGGCGTTGCCGGCGAACACACTAGGCGCGGCGATGCGCTGATCCCGCGCCAGCGCGGCGGACCCGGCCCGCGCCACCTGCTCCTCCGGCAGTTCCTCCAGGAACCGGCTCGGGATGCTGTCCTGCCAGTTGGCGTAGATCCGC
The DNA here is from genome assembly GCA_028869315.1 of Rhodospirillales bacterium. Taxonomy (GTDB): domain Bacteria; phylum Pseudomonadota; class Alphaproteobacteria; order Acetobacterales; family Acetobacteraceae; genus JAJZVS01. Next base: position 5,857 of record JAGWSV010000148.1, on the reverse strand, counting down.
CGGTGCGCGGCGTGGCTGATGATCGCCCGGCGGCGCGCCCGCGTGATGCCGACATAGGCGAGCCGGCGCTCCTCCTCCAGCCCCTTGGCGCCACTCTCGTCCAGCGCACGCTGGTTGGGGAACACGCCCTCCTCCCAGCCCGGCAGGAACACGGTGTCGAATTCCAGGCCCTTGGCGCCGTGCAGGGTCATCAGGCTCACCCGGTCGCCGGCCGAGGCTTCCTCGTTCTCCATCACCAGCGCGACGTGATCGAGGAAGCCGCCGAGGGTCTCGAACTCGGCCAGGGCGCGCACGAGTTCCTTCAGGTTTTCCAGCCGCCCCGGCGCCTCCGGCGATTTGTCCTGCTGCCACATCGCGGTGTAGCCGCTCTCGTCGAGCAGGGTGGCGGTGGCGGCGACGTGCCCGTCCCGCGCCAGCCCTTCGCGCCAGCGGTCGAGGTCGCGCAGCAGCCCGGCCACGCCCTCCTTCGCCTTGCCGCGCAGCCCGCCTTCGGCAATCAGCCGCGCGGCGGCGACGGTCAGCGGAACGTCCTGCGCGCGCGCCGCTTCGTGCAGGCCGCGCAGGGCGACCTCGCCGACGCCGCGGCGGGGGACGTTGATGACGCGCTCGAACGCGAGATCGTCGGCCGGCTGCACCAGCAGCCGCAGATAGGCGATGGCGTCGCGGATCTCCTGGCGTTCGTAGAAGCGGAGCCCGCCCACCACCCGATAGGGGATGGCCAGCGTGATCAGCCGTTCCTCGAAGGCGCGGGTCTGGAACCCGGCGCGCACCAGCACGGCCATCTCCGCCAAAGCGTGGCCGTCGCGGCGCAGGGTCTCGATGCGCTCGCCCACCATGCGGGCTTCCTCGTCGGAGTCCCACAGGCTGACCACGGTGACCGGCTCGCCCTCGGCGTCCGTCCGCCCCGGCCGCAAGGTCTTGCCGAGCCGGCCTTCGTTATGGGCGATCAGCGCGGCAGCGGCGGCCAGGATCGGCGCCGTGGAGCGGTAGTTGGCTTCCAGCCGGACGATCTTCGCGCCGGGGAAATCATGCTCGAAGCGGAGGATGTTCTCCACCTCGGCGCCGCGCCACGAATAGATCGACTGGTCGTCGTCGCCGACGCAGCAAATGTTGCGGCGCGCCTGCGCCAGCAGCCGCAGCCAGAGATACTGGACCACGTTGGTGTCCTGGTACTCGTCGACCAGGATGTAGCGGAAGCGGTGATGGTACTGCGCCAGAACCTCCGGGTTGCTGCGCAGCAACTCGGTCGCCTGCAGCAGCAGGTCGCCGAAATCGACCGCGTTCAGCGCTTTCAGCCGCGCCTGGTAGGCGGCATAGACGGCGCGCCCCTGCCCGGCAGCGAAGTCGGTGTCTTCGGCGGCGGTGATCCGCTCCGGCGTCAGGCCGCGATCCTTCCAGCGCTGGATGATGTTCGCCATCGCCGGTGGCGCCCAGCGCCGCGTGTCCAGCCGGCCGGCCTCCATCACCTGCTTGACCAGCCGGATCTGGTCGTCGGTGTCGAGGATGGTGAAATTGGGCGACAGCCCGACCAGCGGGGCGTGCGCGCGCAGCATCCGCGCGCCGAGGGCGTGGAAGGTGCCGAGCCACAGCCCTTCGACCGGGCGGCCTAGAATGGCGCTCACCCGCTCGCGCATTTCCCGCGCCGCCTTGTTGGTGAAGGTGACGGCGAGCACCTGGCTGGGATAGGCGCGGCCGGTGAGCAGCAGATGGGCGAAGCGTGTGGTGAGCACGCGCGTCTTGCCGGTGCCTGCGCCGGCAAGCACGAGCAGCGGCCCATCCAGGGTCTCCACCGCTTCGCGCTGGGCCTGGTTCAGGCGGGTCAGGTATTCGGTCATGGGCGACCAGATCGCCGACCCCGGCCGCGACCGCAAGTGCCGCCGGTGCGCCGGTCCTAGCCGCCCGTCATGCCGGCGGTCCGGGGGGCCGTCGGCCGCACGCCCAGGATATGCGCGATGGCGTAGGTCAGCTCCGGCCGGTTCAGCGTGTAGAAATGAAATTCGTCGACCCCGTTGGCCTGCAGCAGGCGCACCTGCTCGGCGGCGACGACAGCGGCGACCATGCGGCGAATTTCCGGGTCCTGCTCGGTGCCCTCGAACAGGGCGCCGAGCCAGGCCGGCACGCTCGCGCCGCACAGGGCGCTGAACCGGGCCGCCTGGGCGAAGTTCGACACCGGCATGATCCCCGGCACGATCGGCGCGGTGATCCCGGCTGCCAGGCAGCGGTCGAGGAATCGCAGGTAGATTTCCGTATCGAAAAAATACTGCGTGATCGCGCGGGTCGCCCCGGCGTCCAGCTTGCGCTTGAGGTTGTCGAGGTCGGCCGCGGCGCCGGGCGCCTGGGGATGGGTCTCCGGATAGGCCGCAACCGAGATTTCGAACGGGGCGATGGCGCGCAGGCCGGCAACCAGGTCGGCGGCGTAGCGGTAGCCGTCGGGATGCGGGACATAGGGCTCGCCCGGCGGCGGATCGCCGCGCAGCGCGACGATGTGGCGCACCCCCGCATCCCAGTAGCGGCGCGCCACCTCGTCGACCTCATGGCGGCTCGCGCCGATGCAGGTGAGGTGCGCGGCGGGGGTCAGCGCGGTCTCCGCCAGGATTCGGGTCACGGTTGCGTGCGTGCGCGCCTGGGTGCTGCCGCCGGCGCCATAGGTGACCGAGACGAAGCGCGGCGCCATCGGCTCCAGCCGGCGGATGCAGGACCAGAGCTGGACCTCCAAAGCCTCGGTCCGCGGGGGGAAAAACTCGAACGACAGCAGCGGCGGCGGCCCTTCGCAGAGCGGCGCCGGCAAGCCCGTCACGCGCGGTCCGGTGAGCCAGCGCGCCAGGGTCGGAGCAGTGGGTGCAGCTTCGATCATGGGCCGGGTCCTTGACCGGATTTGCGGTTGGGCGCAAGCGGCGAGGCATCATCGCCTGGCCCGGGCGAGCCGCCTCGCGAGACGTCACGTGAAACGCCCCTGTAACCGGCGTCATGCGAAAGACAGAGCCGATGGCAGGGCCTACCAATCTGCGGCATTGAGGGCAGACATCACGGGCAGCCCGCTCGCGCGCGGTCGACAGGCCGCTCCAGGGAGCGGGCTGCGCAACAGAGTGGATCGTGATGCGGACCTCCGTGCGGATCCGTCTGCCGAGGAGGCTGGTTTGCTGCGCAGAACCCGGTCATGGCTGTTGGCTCGGTACCCGCGGGTCCGGCTGTCACGGCAGCGGGAGCCCGAGATGGAAGTCTCACCGGAACGGATGAATCGCATGTACGGCTCGCTCAAGCGTCGCCTCTCCGACAAGATCGAGGATGTGCTGGAAGAGGCGTGCGTCATCGGCGACCTCCAGACCGCCGAGGAGCTGTTGCAGGTGCTGGAATTCATGGATGCCCGGCACCCGCGGAACGACGGTCCCGACCGGCGCGCCCGGGCGACCCGGATTATGCAGCTGCGCAAAGAGGTCGAACGCCAGCAGCAGTTGCGCGCCGCCCGGCTCAGCCGCGCCACGTCCAACGCCGCCGGCGCCTGAAGCGTCACGCGCGCCCTGTCACCGGTCCAGGGCGAGCCTGCCCGGGTTGGGCCGTGACGCCGGGCGGGAGCTCAGCCCAGCAGGTCGAACGCCGCTCGGGCCAGCGCCTGCACGCCGAGGCCGATGCAGGCCTCGTCCGGCTGGTAGGCGGAATTATGCAGCTTGTCCGCGCGCCCCGGCTGGCCGGAGCCGACGCGAAGCTGGAAGGACGGCACCAGCTCGGCGAGCAGCGCAAAATCCTCCCCGCCCAGGCTCGGCTCGCCTTCCGTGACGACGTCACCGACCTGGCGGCGCACCGAGGCCACCGTGGCGTCCAGCACCGCGTCGTCGTTGACCAGGGCGGGCACGCCGCGGCGATAGGCCAGCTCGGCGCGGGCGCGCATCGTGCCGTGCAGCCCGGCGCAGAGCCGGCCGATCGCCGCTTCGGCGAGATCGCGCACCTCCGCATGCAGGGTCCGCACGGTGCCTTTGATCAGCACGGAATCGGGAATGATGTTGTGCGCTTCGCCGCCGGCGATCGCGCCCACGGTGACGACGGCGGGGCGCATCGGCGGCACCTCGCGGGAGATCACGGTCTGCAGGTCGAGCACCAGGCGCGCCGCGGCGACGATCGGGTCGATGGCGGTGTGCGGGTAGGCGGCGTGGCCGGACTTGCCATGCACGGTGATCTCGAACCGATCCGACGCCGCCAGCACGGCGCCGCGGGCGAAGCCGAACTGGCCGACCGGGATATCCGGATGGTTGTGGAAGCCGAGGGCGCGATCGATGCGCGGGCCGTTCGGCGGCCGATCGCCCAGCAGGCCGTCGGCCAGCATCGCCGCCATGCCACCGAGGCCTTCCTCGGCCGGCTGGAACACGAGTTTCACCGTGCCGGCGAGCTGCGGGGCGAGGTCGCGCAGGACGGCGGCGACGCCGAGCAGGGTGGTGGTGTGGATGTCGTGGCCGCAGGCGTGCATCAGCCCCGGGACGGTGCTGGCGAAATCGAGGCCGGTCTGCTCAAGGATCGGCAGCGCGTCCATATCCGCGCGGATGGCCAAACAGGGGCCGGGCCGGCCGCCCTCGATCAGCCCGACGACGCCGGTCCGGCCGATGCCGGTGCGGTGGGGGATGCCGAGGCGCGCCAGTTCACGCGCCACCACGCCGGCGGTGCGGTGTTCCTGAAAGCCCAGCTCGGGATGGGCGTGGAGGTCGCGCCGGATGGCGATCAGCTCCGGCTCGATGCCGCTGACCGCTTCGGCGATCGCGGTGGTGGGGTCGTTGGTGCGCATGCGGGGAAGATGGCTGGAACCCCGGCAAGTGGAAAGGGCTGCACGCCGAAGGTCAGCGCAAGCGAAACGGGATTCGGGCAGGAGTTCGCAATCCGGCGAACCGGGCCCGAGCCGGCCCGACGCCAGATCGTCCCGCAGCCCGCAACAGGGTGGAGGGAGCCTGAAATCCGGCCGCGTCGCAGCTTCGCCGGGCCGATCTCAATGCGCGTCGGCCCAGTTGACCCCCTGCCCCGTCTCCACCACCAGCGGCACCGACAGGCTTGCCGCCCCCTCCATCACCTGCTTCGCCAGCGCGGCGAGCGGGGCGGCTTCCGCCTCCGGCGCCTCGAACAGCAATTCGTCGTGCACTTGCAGCAGCATCCGTGCCCGTAGCCCCGCCTCTGCCAGCGCCCCCGGCAGGCGCACCATCGCCCGCTTGATGATATCGGCCGCGCCGCCTTGCAGCGGCGCGTTGATCGCCTGCCGCTCGGCGTAGCTGCGCCGCGCGCCGTTGCGATCGGCGATCCCCGGCACGTAGCAGCGGCGGCCGAACGGGGTCTCGACGTAGCCCTTCTGCCGCGCTTCCTCCTTGGTCCGCTCCATGTAGGTGCGGATTTCCGGGTAGCGGGCGAAATAGGCGTCGATATAGCCCCGCGCCTCGCCCGGCCCGATCCCCAACTGCCGCGCCAGGCCGAAGCCGCTGATCCCGTAGATGATGCCGAAATTGATCGCCTTCGCCCGCCGCCGCGTCATCGGGTCCATCCCGGCCATCGGGATGCCGAACACCTCGGAGGCGGTGCGCGCGTGGATGTCCTCGCCGCGCGCGAAGCTCTCGCGAAGCGCCGGGATGTCGGCGACATGCGCCAGCAGCCGCAGCTCGATCTGCGAATAGTCCGCGCTCACCAGCACGTGGCCGGGTTCGGCGACGAAGGCACGGCGGATGCGCCCGCCTTCCTCGGTGCGGACCGGGATGTTCTGCAGGTTGGGATCGGTCGACGACAGCCGCCCGGTGCTGGCGATCGCCTGCGCGTAGCTGGTGTGGACCCGTCCGGTCTCCGGGTTGATCTGCTCCAGCAACGCGTCGGTGTAGGTGGATTTGAGCTTGGC
>JAGWSV010000147.1 GCA_028869315.1 Rhodospirillales bacterium | reverse complement strand
CGCCGTGCGCCGCGAGCTGTGGACGCCAAAGAATTTCCAAACCTCCGCGTCCTCATTGGACTTCCTCAAAATCCACACCACGACCTTGAACAGCTTGGTAAACGTCGCCTGCTATGCCGCCTGATCGGCCAAAGTCGAGCTCAGGGCGATTTGTCGCTGCTCTGGAGCGGCAGTTGTTGGAGCCCTCGCAGGGCGCCGCGCCGGCTTTGCCGTGCCGCCCTCCCGAAAGCCGCCCGTCCGCTTCCGGCCAGCCCCGGTCATGACCCGCATGTCCGATATCCTATTGGGGCACCCGGAAGCGGACCGGCACAAGCCCGTCCAAATCGGACATCCAAACCGACCCACCCCCCACGACCAACTTGACACGACAGCCGATATATGTTCCTGTTATGTTCATGTCCGCCGCCGCCCCCTCCCTCCCGGCCACAGCCCCCTGGGCCCTGGCCGAGCGCTTCGCCGGCTTCATCGCCGGGCTGCGCGACGCCATGGGGATCGACGCTGGGCACAATGCGGCCTTGATGAACATCGCGGCGCGACTGTGGAACCGCCTTACCGAAGCCGCCGAGCGCTTCGCCGCCATCGCCGCGAAACCGGCGGCGCGGTCCCGCCGCCCCGCGCCGGAAGCTGAACCCGCCCACGAACCGGCCCAATTCCCCGAGAACGCGCCCCTGTCCCGCCCCTTCGCGCCGCGCCGGACCCTGCCCAGGGGCCATGGCTGGCTGGTGCGGATGGCGCCGCAGACGGTGCCGCTCGCCGTCCAGTTCGCTTATCTCCTGGCGCAGCCGGAAATGACGGAGCTGCTGACCGCGGCCCCGCGCCTGTGGCGCGTGCTGCGCCCGCTCTGCCGGATGCTCGGCATCACCCCGCACGACGCCCCGCCGCCACCCGAACCCGCGCCCGCCCAGCGCGCGGCGGCGGCGGACATCGCCCGCGCCCGCCGGCGCCGGCGCGCCCAACTTCGTCTGGCCGAGCGCGCGGCGATCCGCCGCCACGGTCCAAAGGATGACCGGCCGCCGCTTTTCCGCTTCTAGGCCCAGTGCGCGGACGCATGTCCTATTTGTTCCGGTTAAATAACATGTCCCCGTCCCGCAGCCGGACCGGCGGCCGTTCCCGCGAACCAAGGCCCCGCGATCCCGCTTCGGAAAACCACCCCGCCCCCACGCGCCGCCAGGGGCAGCGGCAGCCGCCCCGTCTCCGGCCCGCGGCGATCCGCCCCTGCCCTCACCCACGCGACCTTCCTACGACCAGGCCGATCGCGGCATAGTGCCCGCCCCGCCGCAAGCCCCCCGCAACCAAGGAGCGCGCGCATGACCCCGTCCCAGGCGCTGGCCGGCCTTTGGGCCACGCTCGGCCTGCCGCCCGACCAGCTTGACGCGGCCCGGCTCACCGGCGCCGATCCGGTGCTGCCGTCCTCCTTCGCGCTCGGCACCGCGGCGCAGGCGAGCATCGCCGCCAGCGGGCTCGCCGCCGTCACGATCCATCATCTGCGCGGCGGCCCGCGCCAGCAGGTCGCGGTCGACATGCGCCACGCCGCCACCGACTTCCATTCCGAACACTGGCTGACGGTCGACGGCACCGCGCGCGGCGACGGCTGGGACCGCATCGCCGGCCTCTATCCCTGCGGCGACGGGCGCTGGGTGCGGCTGCACACCAACTTCCCGCACCACCGCGAAGGCGTCCTGAAGCTGCTCGGCTGCGGCTACGACCGCGCCGAGGTGGCGAGCGCCCTGCAAGCCTGGCAGGCGATCGCCTTCGAGGACGCGGCGGCGGACGCCGGCCTCTGCGTCACCGCGCAGCGCAGCTTCGCGGAATGGGACGCGCATCCCCAGGGCATCGCCGTGCAGGCGGAGCCGCTGGTCGCCATTGAGCGCATCGGCGACGCGCCGCCGCGCCCGCTGCCGCCGGCCGCCGACCGGCCGCTCGCCGGGCTGCGCGTGCTCGACCTCACCCGGGTGATCGCCGGGCCGGTCTGCGGGCGGACGCTGGCCGCGCACGGCGCGGAGGTGCTGCTGATCACGCCGCCGCATCTGTTCAACCCCCGCGCGCTGGAGATCGATTCCGGGCGCGGCAAGCGCTCCGCGTTCCTCGATCTGCGCGTCCCGGCGGCGCGCGAGACCCTGGCGGGCCTGCTGCGGGAGGCGGACGTCTTCGTCCAGGGCTATCGCCGCGGCGCCGTCGCCGGGCACGGCTTCGGGCCGGAGGACGCGGCCCGGCTGCGGCCCGGGATCGTCTATGTCTCGCTCTGCGCCTTCGGCTTCACCGGCCCCTGGGCCGACCGGCGCGGCTTCGACAGCCTGACGCAGACCGCCAGCGGCTTCAACACCGCGGAGGCCGCAGCGGCCGGCGAAACGAAGCCGCGCGCGCTGCCGGTGCAGGCGCTCGATCACGCCTCCGGCTACCTGCTGGCCGCCGGCGCGCTGGCGGCGCTGGCCCGGCGCGCGCGCGAAGGCGGCAGCTGGCACGTGCTTGTGTCGCTGGCCCGCACCGGGCACTGGATCCGCGGCCTGGGGCGGGTGGCGAACGGCCTCGCCGGCCCGGCGCCGCAGCGCGCCGACATCGCGGACTTCCTGGAAGAATCAGAAAGCGGCTTCGGGCGGCTCTCGGCGGTGCGCCACGCCGCGGTGCTGTCGGCCACGCCGGCGCACTGGGCCCTGCCCGCGATGCCGCGCGGCACGCATCCGCCGGTCTGGGCATGAGGCCGGCGCCTACAGCATCCCCAGCGCCTGCTTGCGCCGCGGCGGCGGGTGGGCGGCGTCGATCTCCGCCAGGTCCGCAGCCGTCAGCCGGAGCGCGGCGGCCGCCGCGTTCTGCGCGACGTGCTCCGCCGTTGCCGCCTTGGGGATCGAGATCGTGTTGCCGTCCCGCAGGCTCCAGGCGATCGCCACCTGCGCCGGCGTGGCCCCGTGCCGCTGCGCGACCGCCGCCAGCGCGGGCGACCGCAGCAGCCGCCCCGCCTGCCCGAGCGGCGAATAGGCCATGATCGGCATGCGCCGCGCCCGGCACCAGGGCAGCAGGTCGAACTCGATGCCGCGCCGGTCGGGGTGGTACAGGACCTGGTTGGTGGCGCAGGCGGCGCCCGCCGGCAGCGCCGCCAGCTCCTCCATGTCGTCGGTGTCGAAATTCGACACGCCCCAATAACGGATATGCCCGGCGCCGCGCAGCCGTTCGAACGCCGCAACGGTTTCCTCCAGCGGGTGGCCGCCGCGCCAATGGAGCAGATAGAGGTCGATCCGGTCGGTGCCGAGCCGCTGCAGGCTGGCGGCGCAGGCTTTCGCCACCCCGGCGCGGGAGGCGTTGTGCGGGTAGACCTTGCTCACCAGGAACACCCTGTCCCGCTGGCCGGCGATCGCCTGCGCCACCACACGTTCGGCGCCGCCGTCGCCGTACATTTCGGCGGTGTCGATCAGGGTCAGGCCGCGTTCGATCCCCTCGCGCAACGCCGCCGCTTCCGCCGCGGCCCGGGCGCGGCTCTCGCCCATGTGCCAGGTGCCCTGGCCGAGCGCCGGAACCGCGGTGCCGTCCGGCAGGCGCAGGGTGGGGATCATGCCGCCGCCGCCTCGGCCTGGCGCAGCAGGCGCAGGAAGTTGCCGCCCCAGAGCAGCGACAGCGCCGCCCGGTCGTAGCCGCGGCGCGCCAGCTCGGCGGTGACGTTCGGGCAGTCCCCGGCGTCGTTCCAGTCGCGGAACCCGCCGCCGCCGTCGAAATCGGAGGAGATGCCGACGTGATCGATGCCGATCCGGTTCACCGCGTAGTCGACATGATCGGCGAAATCCGCCACCGTCACCTCCTCCGGCCGGGCGCGAGGCTTGAGGAAGGCGGAAACGGCGGTGATCTGGATCACGCCGCCGACGTCGCGCAACGTATCGAGCTGGCCGTTGTCCATGTTGCGCGGATGGTCGCACAGGGCGGCGACGCAGGAGTGGCTGGAGAACACCGGGGTGCGCGACGCCTCCGCCGCGTCCAGCATGGTGGCGCGGGAGACGTGGGCGACGTCGACCAGCATGCCGAGCCGGTTCATCTCCGCCACCGCGGCGCGGCCGAAGGCGCTGAGGCCGCCGTGCTCGGCGGCGCGTTCGCTGAGATCGGCGCGCGGGATGGCGGAGTCGCCCAGCGCGTTGTGGCCGTTATGGGTGAGCGTCATGTAGCGGGCGCCGAGCGCGCGCAGCCGGGCGAGCCGGGTGAGGTCGGTGCCGATGGCGAAGCCGTTTTCCACCACCGGGATCACCGCCAGCATCCCGTCCTGGCAGGCGCGGGCAATCTCCGCGGCGGTCACGGTGAGCCGCGCCGGCAGGCCGGGCGCGCCGGCGCCCATGCGACGGATCGCTTCCAGCATCGCCACCGCGCGCTCGAACGCCGCCAGCTCGTTCGCCGGGGTGCGGGCGGTCTGCGGCACGTAGGCGACGAAACAGGCGGCCGACAGCCCGCCCCGCAGCATCTTGGGCAGGTCGACCTTGCGCGGCCCGTCGGTGAACGGGTCGGGCCCGGGCGGCCAGGGGATGTCGATATGGGTGTCGATCGTCAGCAGGCCCTGGTGCAGGCTGACCGGGTCGGTGGGGAGCATGTCGTTCATGACCCTAGGCTTGGCCCGGCCGGCCGCGCCGTCAAGGCAAACCGCTCAGCCGAACCCGAGGCGAAGCTGCGCGCCCGGCCCCGCCGCGTCCCGTTCCAGGCCGGACACCGCAACGCCGAGCAGCCGCACCCCGCGCGGCGGCGGGAACAGCGCGTGCAGCAGGTCGAGGCTGACCCGTTCCAGTTCGGCGGCGGAGCCGACCGGCTCCGGCCCCGACCGGCTGCGGGTGATCAGGCGGAAATCGGCATATTTCACTTTCACCGTGACCGTGCGCGCCGCGTGCCCGCCGCGTTCGCAGGCCGCCCAGACCCGGGCCGAAAGCGCGGCGACGATCGGCGGCACCTCCTCCCAGCCGGTCAGGTCGCGCTCGAAGGTTCGTTCCGCGCCGAGCGATTTCGGCTGGCGGTCCGGGTTCACCGGCCGATCGTCCTCCGCCCGTGCCAGGCCGTAATAGAAGCTCCCCGCCTTGCCGAATTGCGCCACCAGAACGGCCAGCGGCCGCGCCCGCAGGTCGGCCCCGGTCCGGATCCCGAGCGCCGCCATCCGCGCCGCCGTCTTGGGCCCGATGCCGTGGAACTTCGCGACGTCCAGCCCGGCCACGAAATCCGGTCCCTGGCGCGGGGTGATCACGAACAATCCGTCCGGCTTGCGGTGGTCGGAGGCCAATTTCGCCAAAAACTTGTTGTAGGACACGCCGGCGGACGCGGTCAGGCCGGTCTCCGCCCGGATCGCGGCGCGGATTTCCTCGGCGATGGCGGTGGCCGATCCGCGATCGCGCAACGGGGCGGTGACGTCGAGATACGCCTCGTCGAGCGACAGCGGCTGGATCAGCGCCGTGTAGCGGGCGAAGATCGCGTGGATCTGGCGGGAGACGGATTTGTAGACGTCGAACCGCGGCGGCACGAACACGAGCTCGGGGCATCTGCGCCGCGCGGTGACGGAGGGCATCGCCGAATGTACGCCGAAACGGCGGGCCTCGTAGCTCGCCGCCGCGACCACCCCGCGCTCCCGGCTGCCGCCCACGGCCAACGGCCGGCCGCGCAGGGCGGGGTCGTCGCGCTGTTCGACCGAAGCGTAGAACGCATCCATGTCGATATGCAGGATGCGGCGCCGGGGCGGGTCGAGGCTCGGGGGCATGGCGGCGCGAGCGTAGCACGCCGGCCGGGCGCTTCGCCGGCGCCCGTCCCGAGGCGCCGGTCGTCAGTGGTTGTTGCGCGCCTCGCCGCGGGTTTCGATCACGTCGAGATAGAGCGTGGCCGGTTCCAGGCAGGCCCCGGTGCCCAGCTGCCCGACCATGGAGCGGTAGATCTCCTCCCATGGGGTCTGGTTGACGAGGCTGGGCGGCGTCCAGGCCGCCCGCCGCGCCGCGAGTTCGCCGTCCGCCAGCAGCACGTCCACCTTGCGGGTGTTGAGGTCGATGCGGATGCGGTCGCCGGTGCGCAGCAATGCGAGCCCGCCGCCCACCGCCGCCTCCGGCGAGACATTGAGGATCGAGGGGCTGCCGGAGGTGCCGGATTGCCGGCCGTCGCCCATCGTCGGCAGCGCATCGATGCCGCGTTTCAGCAAGCTGGCCGGCGGCTGCATGTTCACCACCTCGGCGCTGCCCGGGTAACCGACCGCGCCGCAGTTGCGGATGATCAGCACCGACTGGTCGTCCACCCCAAGGTCCGGATCCTCGATGCGGGCGTGGTAGTCCTCCGGCCCCTCGAAGACGATCGCCTTGCCCTCGAACACGTTCGGCCGGCTCGGGTCCGAAAGGAAGCGGGCGCGGAACGCCTCGTCGATCACGCTGGTCTTGATCACCGCGGAATCGAACAGGTTGCCCGACAGCACGACGTAGCCGGCGGCGGCCTTCAGCGGCTGGGCGTAGGCGCGGATCACCTCGCGGTCCGGCTCCGGCGCCTGGGCCAGGTTCTCGGCCACGGGCTTGCCGGTCACGGTCATCGCCTCGCCGTGCAGCTTGCCGGCGGCGAGCAGTTCGCGCAGCACCGCGGGCACGCCGCCGGCGCGGTGGAAGCGTTCGCCGAGGAAGCGCCCGGCCGGCTGGCAATCGACCAGCAGCGGAATCTCCGGCCCCAGGCGCTGCCAGTCGTCCAAGGTGTGATCGACGCCCATGTGCCGGGCGATCGCGACCATGTGGATCGGGCAGTTGGAGGAGGCACCGAGCGCCGCGGCGGCGACCACCGCGTTCTCGAACGCCGCCTTGGTCATGATGTCGGACGGGCGCAGGTTCTCGTGCACCATGCCGACGATGCGCCGCCCGGTCTCGTACGCCATCTGCCCGCGCTCGCGGTACGGCGCCGGAATCGCGGCGCAGCCGGGCAGCGACATCCCGAGCGCTTCCGCCAGGGAGTTCATCGAGGTGGCGGTGCCCATGGTGTTGCAATGGCCGACCGAGGGCGCCGAGGAGGCCACCATCTTCATGAACTCCTCGTAGTCGATCTTGCCCTCGGCGTAGAGCTTGCGTCCCTCCCAGACGATCGTGCCGGAGCCGGAGAGCCGCCCCTGCCACCACCCGTCCAGCATCGGCCCGCCGGACAGCACGATCGCCGGGATGTTCACCGTGGCCGCACCCATCAGGCAGGCGGGGGTGGTCTTGTCGCAGCCGGTGGTGAGCACGACGCCGTCGAGCGGATAGCCGTGCAGCACTTCCACGAGCCCCAGATAGGCGAGGTTGCGATCGAGCGCGGCGGTCGGGCGCTTGCCGGTTTCCTGGATCGGGTGGAGCGGGAATTCGAGCGGAATGCCGCCGGCGTCGCGAATGCCGTCGCGGATGCGGGTGGCGAGGTCGAGGTGGTGGCGGTTGCAGGGCGAGAGGTCGGAGCCGGTCTGGGCGATGCCGATGATCGGCTTGCCGCCCTGGAGTTCGTCGCGGGTGATGCCGTAGTTGAGGTAGCGCTCGACATAGAGCGCGGTCATCGCCGGATCGGCCGGGTTGTCGAACCAGCGGCGGGAGCGCAGGCGGGGGGCCGGATGATCATGTGTCATGGCGGGATTTCCTGGACGCGGCGGGGCCGGAGGGTGCGAAGCGCGGGGCGCGGTGTCAATGCGGCAGTGGGATATGTTTCGGCCGGAATGGACAATTGCAGCGGAGGGCGATTCGCGCTATGAAGCGACAATCACACCATAAAAGATCGTCCCGCCGCATGGTCCGTATCACCGTTCGCCGTGCTGTCGCCGCCGGCATGCTCGCGTTTGGCATGTTTTCGGGCGCGCAGGCGCAGGCT
>JAGWSV010000146.1 GCA_028869315.1 Rhodospirillales bacterium | reverse complement strand
GGAACCTGGAGATGCAGATGCTGGCCGCCCGCTCCGGCCTGCGGGTGATGGAGGTGCCGCTGCCCTATCGCCGCCGGGCGGGCGGGCAGTCGAAGGTTGCCGGTTCGCTGCGCGGCACGCTGCATGCGGGATGGCGGATTGCCGCAACCTTGCTGCGGGTCGCACGCGAGCGGCGCTGAACGCGCGGCGGGCCTGGGCGCATCCGGGCCCGGCGTCGGCCGGTACGAACATCACGGAAGCGTCACGATCATTCTCATGGACCCGGCTGCGGCAGGAAGCCGGGTCCACGGGCGGTCTCGGCCGCTGATCACGTGGGCTGCCGGTGCGGAGCGTCCACCGCCTGGCAGCGACGGCGCGCCCGCCTACTCGGCCGGGCTGGCGGCCGGTGCCGCAGCCAGGATCCGCCCCGGATGTCCGTTCGGCCGCTCCAGGACCAGCCGCTGGTCGTGAAACGCGGCCAGTTCCGGGCGGTGGGCGATGGAGACGATCGTGGTGCCCGGCAGCCGCTCCTTCAGCAGCCGGTACAGCGCTCGTTCCGCCTCGGGGTCCAGGCTGGCGGTGGCCTCGTCCAGGAACAGCCAGTCCGGCTTGGCGAGCAGCGCGCGCGCCAGCGCCAGGCGCTGCTGCTCGCCGCCGGACAGCACCTGCGGCCAGTTGCGGTCCTGATCGAGGTGATCGACCAGGGTGTCCAGCCCGACATCCGCCAGCGCCGCCGCCACGACGTCCCGCGGCACCGTCTCCGGTGGCAAGGGGTAGGTCACCGCGTGGCGCAAGGTGCCGAGCGGGATGTACGGCCGCTGCGGCAGGAACAGGCAGCGATCCGCCGGCGGGCGCGCGACCTTGCCGGAACCGAACGGCCAGATGCCGGCCAGCGCGCGGAACAGGGTGGACTTGCCGGAACCGGACCGGCCGGTCACCACCACGGAAACCCCGGGCTCGAGGACGAGGTTGGCGTGTGCGACCAGCGGTTCGCCGCGCGGCAAGGCCAGGGTCAGGTCGTCGAGCCGAACCGACCCGTCGGATGCGGGAACCAGCACCGGCCCCGACGGCGGCGGCTGGTTCGCCGCCGCCCCGCCGCGCCCGGCCGGCCCCAATCCGGTCATCGCCGCCTCGGCCTCCTTGTGTCCGGCCGCCGCGCGGGCCAGCACGATCGCTCGGTGGAACGTGCTCAGACGTTCGACGACGGCGCTCCACTGCGCGAGGGTGCCGTATGCGTTCACGAACCACGACAGACTGCCCTGCACCTGGCCGAAGGCGCCGGCGGTCTGGGTCAGCCCGCCCAGCTGGATCTGGCCGGAGAAGTACCGCGGCGCCGCCACGACGAAGGGGAAGATGACGGCGACCTGCCCGTAGCCGGAGACCAGCGCGTTCAGCCGCTTGGTCTGCAGCATGATCCCCCACCAGTTGGTGATCACGTTGTGGAAGCGGTGGACCAGGTTGCCCCGCTCCTCGGGCTCGCCGCCATAGAGCGCGACGCCTTCCACGTTCTCCCGCAGCCGCACCAGCGCGTAACGGAAATCCGCCTCGACCCGCTGCTGGCGGAACCGCAGCCCGATCAGCGGGCGGCCGATCAGGTGGGTGACCCAGGTGCCGATGACGGCATAGATCAGCGCGACCCAGACCATGTAGCCGGGAATCGTCACCCCCCAGAGGGTCAGGTCGCCCGACAGGCTCCAGAGGATGCCGATGAAGCTGAAGATCGAGACGATGTTGGACAGAAAGTCGACCCCGAGCGAGAGGGTCGTGCCGACGAAGTCCCGCAGGTCGTCGGAAATGCGCTGGTCGGGGTTGTCGGTGCCGATCGCCTGCTCGTCGGTGGTCAGGCTGATCCGGTAATAGGCGCGGTCGGCCAGCCACTCGTTCAGGAACTGGTCGGTCATCCAGCGCCGCCAACGGATTTGCAGCCACTGGTTGAGGTAGGTCGCGTAGACGAAGACCAGGATGTAGACGGCCACGACTTCCGTGAAGCCCGGCATCGGCAGCCCGCCGCCCGGGCTCGCCTGCCAGGTGAACAGCAGCTGGATGAAGGCATGGAAATCATGCGCCTGCAGGGCGTTGTAGAAGCGCCGGTTCCAGAAGTTCAGCACCACGTTCATCCCGACCATCGCAAGGTTGAGCGCGATGATCGAAAACAGCAGGATCCAGGCCGACCACTTCTCCTCGGAACGGAAATACGGACGCGAGAGACGCCAGACGTCGCGCAGGAAGAACCGAATCTTCTTCATCCCGGAATCTTCTTCATGTGTGGGGCTTGGGTGCGGTGGAGGCGGCCAGGGCATGGGTCAGCGCGGCGAGCCAGGCGTCCAGTCGCCGGCGGTTCACGCCGAAATCGCCATAGCCGTACACGCTGCGGGAATACAGGATCAGGCGCGCTGCAGCGGGCCCGTCTGCCAGCACCTGGCCGGTCACGAGGTCGGGGAAGTTCCAGACCGCGCTGCGCGCCACCCAGTGCAGCTGCAGGCGATCGGGATAGGCTGCGGCCAGAAAGACCCGCCGCTGCCCGGCGGCGACCCGCTGCAGCTCGACGAAGAGCGTGCCAGCCGGCACGGGATAGGTCGGGGTGACGAGATCGGGCCGCGGATCGAAATCGGCCGGCGCCGCCAAAGCCGTATTCGGGCTCGCCGGCCGGACGATATGGGCCATGTCCATCGGCCGCGGAGCCGGCAGGCCGTGCGCGCCGGACGCCGCGCAGGCAGGCAGCAGCAGCCCCAGCAGCCAGGCAAGGACGGTCATGGTCAGGTGCGCGCGACGGGCGGCATGGCCACCGTGATGGACCGGATCGCCGGCACCGCGCAAGCGAGCGGCAGGTGCGCCCGAGGCCCGGAACGATCGGCGGTTTGCACCCACTTTCCCGGCGCCCGAAGGCGCAGACGCAAGCCGCTGAAATCAGACGATCTTGACAGCGATCGGGGGCAGTCTTTAGCGTGCGGTGATGAAAACCGTGACGCGCGCGCAACTGGCCGAGACGATCTATGCCGAGGTCGGCCTGTCGCGCAACGAATCCAATGCCCTGCTGGAGACGGTGCTCAAGCGGATCTCGGATCGGCTGGAATCCGGTGAATCTGTAAAAATCAGTGGATTCGGGACCTTTTCTGTGCGCCAGAAAGGCCGCCGCATCGGCCGCAATCCGAAGACGGGCGACGAGGTTCCGATCCTGCCGCGGCGGGTTCTGGTGTTCCGCCCCAGCCACGCCATGCGTGCCCGGGTGAACGGCCGGACCCCCGACGCCGAAGCGGGCGACGAAGGGTGATGCCTGCGAACAAGGACCGCCCCCCACCGGACCCCGCCACGCCAGGCACGCAGCCGGCTCCGCAGGCCGCCCCCCCGCGTGGGCCCGGTTCGGGCCTTCCCGGTGCGAGTCTTCCGGGTCCGGGCCGTCCGGGTGCGAGCCTGCCCGCCGCCCCCGGCCAGCCCCGACCGTCCGACCCGACCGCGGCCTCCGGCGATACCGGCATGCTCCACGACCCGACGGAGGACGCGGGCGCCGACGACGACCCGTCCGGCGGCCACGCCCGGCCGCGGACCCGCAAGGCCCCGGCCGCCTTCCGCACCATCAGCGAGGTTGCCGACGAGTTGCACATCCCGCAGCACGTGCTGCGCTTCTGGGAGACGAAATTTGCCCAGGTGCGCCCGCTGAAGCGCGGCGGCGGGCGACGCTACTACCGACCGGACGACATCGTTCTGCTGCGGCGGATCTCGGACCTGCTCTATGTCCAAGGCTACACGATCAAGGGCGTGCAGCGGCTGTTGCGCGAGGGCGGCGGCAAGCTCGCCGACGACATCCCGCCGGCCGCCGCCGAGGAACGCGCCGCCGCCGCCGCCGAGCACGCGGCGCCGCGGCGTGACCCGGAGCTGCCGATCCCCGAACTCACCGCGCCGCCCGCGCCGCGCCCGCCCTCCCCGCGCGCCGAGGCCGAGTCCACCCGCCTGCGCGCCGTCCTCCGGGAAACCCTGCGCGCCCTCGAGGATCTGCGTGCCGAACTCGACTGAGCCGCACCCGGACATCGCTCCGACCGCCTGACGTCGCACCGGTTTTCTGGCCAGCCGGACATCGCGGCAGGGACCGCAGGCTGCGGGCCGCCCGGCGCCGGATCATTCCGCCCGCAGGGCGCCGCGCAGATCGGCAGCGCCGGCCGGATCCTCGACCGCGCTCAGTCGGGCGGCGGCGAGCCAGGCGAAGCGCCGCAGCAGCGCGCGCCGGCGGGCCGGCGCCAGCGCGTGGCCTGGGGCCGGGCGGATCAACTCCGCTTCCAGCCCGGCCGCCACGATGAGCCCGGTCTCCGGCGGCAGCAGGTCGAGCGGGAAATTATCCGCCACCGCGAAATAGAGCGCGTCGGCAAAATCCCGGTATTCCGGCCACTTCGCGTCGGTCAGGAAGTCACGCGGGCCGGATTTCACCTCGATGCAGGCGAAGCCGCCGTCGCCGCGCAAGGCCAGGATGTCGGCCCGCCGCCCGTTCGGCAGCGCCACTTCGTGCAGCGGCGCCCAGCCGAGGCGGAGGCACAGCCGGGCCGTGGCAAGGCGGATGCGGCGTGCCTGCTCCGCTGCGCCGCAATCCGGAACCCGCTCCACCGCGGTCAGAACCGCTCGTCTCCGCGACGGCGCTCCGGGTCGGGGAAATCGCGGGTCAGTCCGAACACCGCATTGCGGACCAGGGAATTGACGCCGAAATGCACCCCCTCCACCGGCTCCGTCCGGCTGGCGACCTCGCGGAAGGCTGCATCGAGCTGGGCGAGGTCGCGCACCTCGATCATCAGGTGGAACTCGCCGAGGCCGGGTGGACCCAGGCCCAGCTTGCGCCGGGTGAGCCGCCAGCCGGCGATCAGCTCGCGTTCGCGCAGCCGCCCGAGAAACGCCTCCAGCCGGGCGGAAAACTCGAGATCCGCCACGCCCTGCTTGAGATCGCACCACACATGATACAGGTCCATCGCGGCACCTCTGGCGCGCAGGGCGGCGAATGGGCGGCGCGGCCTACCGGCGGGAGCGGCGGCGGACGATATGCCGCCCCGGTGCCGGATCGGACTGGCAGGCCCTCATGGAAACCGGCACGATGTCCTTGCCCGCGGCGTAATAGGGCAGCTCGGACGCGCCGCGCAAGGACATGACCTCCGAAAACAAGGCCTGGTTGCGCGGACAGAAATCGGTGCCCTGGCGCAGCCCGACCTCCGACTGGTCGTTGGCCAGCGCGGTGACGAAGCGGTCGTGCGCAGCCTGCCCGCCACGCCCGTAGGCGCGCCGGAAATAGGTCGCCAGCGACTTCTCGGTATCGAAAAGATACGGCCGGTAGCGGCGCATGAACGCGTTGTAGCCCGGGCCGTCGTGGCAGGTGGTGGCGAGCACCATGAGCTCGCTCTGCAACGCGGTCACGTCGAGCACCGACGGGGACGGACAGGGCGCTGCCCGCGCGGCGACAAGCGCCGGCGGCAGCAGGAGGCCAAGGGCGCAGAGCAAGGGCAGGAAGGAACGACGGCGCAGCACGGCTGGACTCCGCAACAGTGTGGACTGGCTCACTGCATGACGATTGCCGGCGAAACGGGCAAGCGGTTCGTGCGGCCGGCCGGCGCGAATCACGCAAAGGCGCACCGTCCCGGCCGGCTCGCGCGGCCGCCCCGGCCGACGCCCCGATCGACGCCGCCATCGACCCCGCCATCGAACCCGCCATCGAACCCGCAATCGACCCCTTTGGGGGAAGCGACGGGCGGGAGGCCCGCCGCGGGGCGGCCGCCCGACCCCATCGCGGTAGAGGGGAGATTTACCAAGCCACCGGAGATTTGGAAAATATACGCACAAATACGACCTCCATCTAGGATATGTTCGCTTTTTTCTCGGACGTATTGCCGTATTGAAAAAAATCCTTTTCTTGACGGAGCGATCCCTTCGGATCTGCCTCGTCCTCCTGCCTGGTCCCGAGCCGCCACGCCGATGATCCCCGTGACCCTCGATCCGATCCGCCTTCGCCTCGGCGTTGCCGGCGACGGCCCCGCCGTGGCGCGCCGTCTGCGCCTGCTTGCGGCGGCCGGCGCCAGCCCGTTGCACCTGTGCGGCGACCCGGCCGCCTGGCCGCCGCTCGATCTGCTGTGGATCGCCGATATGGCCGAGCCGGCGGCCGCCCGCCTGGCAGCCGCCGCGCATGACCGCGGCATCCTGGTGAACGTGGAAGACCGGCCGGAGCTGTGCGACTTCCGCAACACGGCCGAACTGCGCCGCGGCGACCTGCTGGTCGCCGTCTCCACCGGCGGCCAGAGCCCGGGGCTCGCGGGGGCGATCCGCGACCGGATCGGCGCGTTGTTCGGGCCGGATTGGGCGGACCGGGTGGCCGCGCTGGGCGCGCGCCGCCGCGCCTGGCGCGCCGAAGGCCGCAGCCTGCCGGAGCTTGCCCGGTTGACCGCCGCTTCCCTGTCCGACTCCGGCTGGCTGGCATGACCGCCGTCCCCCGCCGCGACGCTGCCGAGCCGCCGGCGCTCGCCCGGGCCGCGGCGCGGTTGCGGGCGCCGGTGTTCGCCCCCGGTTCGGTATGGCTCGCCGGCGCCGGACCGGGTGATCCGGGGCTGCTGACCCTGCACGCGGCGCATGCCCTGGCGACCGCGGACGTGGTGCTGCACGACGCGCTGGTTCCGCCGGAGATCCTGGATCTCGCCGCCACCCCGCATCTCGAACCGGTGGGCAAGCGGGCGGGCGCCATGCGCACCGCCCAGTTGCGCATCAACCAGCGGCTGATCGCGCTGGCCCGGCAAGGGCGCCGCGTGCTGCGGCTCAAGGGCGGCGATCCGCTGGTCTTCGGCCGCGGCGGCGAGGAAGCGCTGGCGCTGGTCGCCGCCGACATCCCGTTCCGCATCGTCCCCGGCATCAGCGCCGGCATCGGCGGGACCGCAGCGGCAGCGATCCCGCTGACCCATCGCAGCCTCGCCCGCAGCGTCGCCTTCGTCACCGGCCATGACCAGCGCGGCGCGCTGCCCGAAGGGCTCGACCTCGCCGCCCTCGCCCACGGCGCCGACGTCCTCGTGTTCTACATGGCGCTGCGCCAGGCGGCGCCGATCGCGGCGGCGCTGCTGGCGGCCGGCCGCCGCGCCGATGACGGCGTCGCGTTCCTGTCCGACGCCACCACCATGCGCCAGCGCGTCACCCTGGCGACGCTCGCCACCGCCGCCAGCGTTGCCGCCACGCTTCCCCGCGGCGCGCCCACCCTGATCGTCGTCGGCCCGGTCGTGGCGCTGCGCGAGGTGCTCGCGCCGCTGCTCGCCAGCGCGCCGATGACCGCCGCCACCGATCGCGCCGCATCGCCCGCTCCCGTCGTTTCATCCGCCCCAGCCGTCCTCTTCGCTTAGGAAACCGCCCGATGGCCCCTCCCCCCGCGCTGCGCGCCGCCGCCCCGTTCGCCGAAGACCAGCTGGACCTGATCGAGCGGCTGCTGCGCGCAGCGAGCCCCGAGCAGATGCAGTGGCTCAGCGGCTACCTGGCCGGGTTCCAGGCCGCCGCCGCGCCGGTTCCGGTGCCGGCCGCCGCGCCGGCCG
>JAGWSV010000145.1 GCA_028869315.1 Rhodospirillales bacterium | reverse complement strand
GCCGAGTGCTTCGTGAACCTCAAGCCGGCCTGTGACGCCATCGCGGTGGCGCCGCTCGTGGTGCAGGACGGGTTCGTGGACCTGCCGACCGTGCCCGGCCATGGGATCGATCTCGATGTCGACCAGTTGCGCAAGCGGCCCTACCGGGACATGGGCGGCAAGGGGCTGCGGCAGTACTGGGAGGAGTTTCCCCGCAAGGGCTACGTGGTGGCCGAGACGCGGACAGGGTTCTGAGCCGGCCGGGTTTCGGCCCTGGCGCCGGGCGCGCGGCGCGCAGCCGCCTATCCCTCCGCGAACGCGGCCGCATCCTCCTCCAGCAGCAGCCGGTCCCGCAGCAGCGCGGCGGCCGCCGCGGCTCGGGCGGCGCCGGACGGGCGTTCCTCCATCGACAACCGCGGGTCGCCACTCCGTTCCCGCTCCGCACGCGTGACCGCGAACGGGAGAAAGCTGCCGTCCCGATCGGCCAGTTCGCCCTCCGGATAAGGGGCCGCGTAGCAGTTCCAGCCGGTATGCGTGCCGGCCGGCACCGCGATATCGGGCAGCCGCACGCCGGCGATCTCGTTGCCGTCCGCGTCCACCTGCGGCACGAGCGCCACCCAGGCCCGCGGCGGGACGATGGGATCGACCCAGTCGGCCAGCGGCACCACGTCGTTGGGCAGCGGCGGCGGGGCGGCGCCGGGGATTGTCGGGAAGGCGAGCGATTCCGCCGGCACCAGGGTGCCGTCATCGATCCGCGGCAGGCGGGAGGGGGGCGGCACCACACCCTCCGCCACCCATGCCTCCAGCGCGACGAGCAGGGCGCGCACCGCCGGCATCGGGTCATGCCAGTTGCGCGGGTTGGCACAAGGACCGCGATCACGTGGCATGCCCGCCTTGCCGGCATGCTGCGTGCCGGCGAGCAGGTAGCCGCGTACCGTTTCCGGCAGCCCGACATCGCGCTGCCCGGCCGGGTCGGTGTGCAGCAGGCTGGCGCCCTTCTGCCAGTATTCGGTGGAGGTGTTGGTCTCGATCAGGACCGGGTCGCTGTCGTCGCCACGCAGCAACGACGCGGTGGCGCCGGAGATCGGGTCGGTCAGCGCACTCGCCGAGAACGGGAACGCGACTTCGGGGAAGTCGTGGTCCTCGTGCCAGCTGCGGGTGCGGGCCGGCTGGCCGAACAGCGCGTTGTGGAACAGCCGGCCGATGCCGGCAACATGGGTCAGCACCCCGTCGAAGACCCGCCGCCCCTGCTCGTCGCGGTTGAAGCCGAGCGCGATATGATCGCGCAGATACCGCCCGGCCTGGGAAATGCCGAACGCCATGGCGCGCGGCACCGGCCGCCCGGCCAGCGCGGCGCCCGGACCGCGCAGATAACTAACGAAATCGCGCGTGGCCGCGAAGCCGAGACCCAGCACAAGCGGCCCGGTCGCCAGGTAATGGATCTCATAGATCGAGCCTGGTTCCGGCAACGTCCCCTCGGGCAGCAACCTGATCGTACGTGCATCAACAAAGGCGAACGCCGCCTCCTGCCGCGGCGCGGTCTGGGTCCGGCGCACCGTCAGGCGCGCGCCGTCGGTCCCGGCGGCCTGGTAGGGCAGGCGGAAGGTTTCCATCACGCCGAGACGGGTGCCGGAGATGAATTCCGCGCGGATCTGCCGGGTCACCGAAGCGCCGTTCTCCAGCGCCACCGGCACGTCCATGGCGAGACCGCCATTGGCCCGCGGCGCGCTTGCATCCCAGCCGGACCAGGCGAGGGTCAACCCGCGCCGCAACGGCAATGCGCTGCCGACGTCGCCGGGCTGCTTCGGCAGGTTTCCCGCCGAGCCGGCGCACAGGCTGGCGAAGATCATCTTCCGGCCGCGGTTGTTCACCTCGTAGAGCAGCCGGCCGGAGCCGCGTGCCGGGTCGGCCGGACGCAGCACGACGAAATCGGTGCGGTACTCCACCATCCCACGCCGGTTGCGCGAGGCGAGGTCGATGCCGTCGATCACCGCATTGCCCGGACGCGTTGGGTCGATCTCGCCAGTGGCGAGCCCATCCACCCACTCGTAGGCGCCGGTCTCGCCGAAGGCCGCTCCGTCCAGGAACGGCCGCCGGTTGCGCAGCTCGATCCCGGTGATCATCGGCCTACTCCCGCGAGAGCCTGGCTTCCGTGCGCGCCTGCAACCCTTCGAACGACAGGCCGGGAATGATGTCGCGCACGACGAAGCCGCCCGGGGTGACGTCCAGCACCGCGAGGTTGGTGTAGACCCGCTTCACCGCGCCTTTCGCGGTCAGAGGGTAGGAGCACCGGCGGCGCAGCCGGGGAGCGCCGTCCTTCGTCGTGTGCTCCATGATGACCCACAGCCGCTTGGCGCCAATCGCCAGGTCCATCGCGCCGCCGATCTGCTTCACCGGCTCGTGCGCCGCGCGGGCCCAGTTGGCGAGGTCGCCGGTTTCCGAAACCTCGAACGCGCCCAGCACCGTAAGGTCGAGATGCCCGCCGCGGGCGATCGCGAAACTGTCGGCGTGGTGCACGTATCCCGCCCCGATGCGCAAGGTGATCGGCTGGGTGCCGGCATTGACCAGGTAGGGGTTCACCTGCCCGGGCGCCGGCGCCGGGCCGGCGCCGATCACGCCGTTCTCCGAATGCAGAATCACTTCCCGGTCATCGGGAATGAAATTTCCCACCTCGGTCGGGATACCGATGCCGAGATTGACCACCCAACCTTCCGGGATGTCGCGCGCCGCGCGCGCCGCCATGCCGTCGCGATCGAGGGGGGTGAAACTGTCCGCCATGATCCGTTGCTCCTGCTCAGCCGGGTACATGCAGAACGCGGTTGACGAAAATCCCCGAGGTGATCACCTGCTCCGGCGGGATGGCGCCGAGTTCCACCACGTGACGGGTCTGCACCACCGTCAGCGGCGCCGCCATCGCCATCACCGGGTTGAAGTTCCGCTGCGTGTCCCTGTAGGTCAGGTTGCCCCAGCGATCCGCCTGCCAGGCGTCGATCAGCGCCACGTCGCCGGGCAACGGATATTCCAGCAGGCAGCGCCGGCCGCCGATGTCCCGCACTTCGCGCCCCTCGGCCAGCACCGTGTCCGCCGCGGTCGGCGTGTAGAACGCCGGGATGCCCGCGCCCGCGGCGCGCAAGCGTTCCGCCAAGGTGCCTTGCGGGATCACCTCCACTTCCAGCTTGCCGGCAAGCAGCAGACGGCCGGCATCGCTGGCGGCACGGATGAAGGTGCAGACCAGCTTGCGCACGCGCCCGAGGGTCAGCAATCGCGCCACCGGGCTGCCGTCCCGCCCTCCCGAGTTGCAGACCAGGACGAGGTCCTTGGCCCCCTGCTCGATCAGGCCTTCGAGCAGCGCCATCGGCATGCCCACATCGCCGAACCCGGCGAGCAGTACGGTGGCGCCGTCAGGGACGCCATCCAGCGCCTCCGCAGCGGAGCGCACGAATTTATCGATCATGCCGGCGTTTCCACTCCCGCGGGTTTACGGCAGGCTAACCGAGCCCGGGGCACTGGTCCATGGCGACCAGAACGGGGGCGGGCGAGCCGAACGAGGCGCGCGCTGGACGGAACCGCCGCGCGGGTCCGGTCGGCACGGTTCGAACGATGAGGCGATCGAGGCAGGACAGGACCGATGGATCACGAAGTTGCGGCGCTCCGCCGCCTGATCGAAGACGCGCGCCGGGTGGTGGCGTTCACCGGCGCCGGCATCAGCACCGGGTCCGGCATTCCCGACTTCCGCAGCCCGGGTGGGGTCTGGACGCGGCAGGCCCCGATCTATTTCGACGCCTTCCTGACATCGGAAGACGCAAGGCGCGAGACCTGGCGGCGCCGTTTCGAAATGGATCCGGTGCTGCGTGCCGCCCGTCCCAACCGCGGCCATGTGGCGGTGGCGGCGCTGGTGGCGGCGGGCAAGGTGTCGTCCGTGATCACGCAGAACATCGACGGGCTGCACCAGGCCGCCGGCGTGCCGGTGGGCCGGGTGATCGAACTGCACGGCAACACCACCTACGCCACCTGCCTCGACTGCGCGGCACGCTACGAGATCGACCACCTGCACGCGCGGTTCGTTGCCACCGGCGCGACGCCGCGCTGCGACGCGTGCGACGGGCTGGTGAAGACGGCCACCGTCTCGTTCGGCCAGGCGATGCCGCCAGCGGCGATGGTCCGGGCGGAGGAAGCGGTGCTGGAGGCGGATCTGTGCCTCGTGATCGGTTCGTCCCTGGTGGTCTACCCGGCCGCCGGCTTTCCTCGGCTCGCCAAGGAGAACGGCGCCAGGCTGGCAATCGTCAATCGTGACGAGACCGACCTCGATCCGCTGGCCGACCTCGTGCTGCACAGGGACATCGGGGAGACCCTGGGCGCGGCGGTCGGGGTGCAATAGAACGCGATCGTCGCAGGCAGGCAGGCCACAGACGTGAAACGTGCCGACAGACACGCCGCCGCCGGTCAGGTGCGCATTAGGGCGCGGAACATCGTCACGAAGCGATCGATGTCTTCCTCGTCGTTGTAGACATGCGGGCTGATCCGCATCCGGCCAAGCCGGGCCGCCACATGCGCGTTCCCGGCGGCGAGCCGCTCCATCAGGTCCACCGGCAAGCCGTGCGGGAACGCCAGGCTCAGGATATGCGGCGCCCGCACCCTCACGTCAGGCAGTGCGACGCCGGTGTCGCGAATACCGTCCGCGAGCCGGCCGGTCAACGCGGCCAGTCGTTCAGAGATCGCAGCAGCACCCCACTCGGCGACCATTTCCATCCCGATCGATGCCATCTCGAGGGAGATGAAATGATCCCGTTCCCCCATGTCGAACCGCCGCGCGCCGGCGACGAAGCCGATGTCGGCAAGATACTTTGTCTGCGCGGCGTCGACGCCGCGGCGCCCATAGGCGGTCTGCTCCAGCGGGACGCCCTCCTGTCGGCGCCTGGCCACGTAAAGGAAAGCACGACCATAGGGCCCCAGGACCCATTTATAAGTTGGAAAGACCAGGAAGTCGGGATCGAGCGCGCCGACATCGAGGGGCATGACCCCGGCGCCATGCGTGGCGTCCACCAGCAGCGCGGCGCCACAGGCATGCAGCGCCGCGCTCACGTCCGCGAGATCGATCGCACCGCCGTCGGACCAGTGCACCGAGGAGATGGAGGCCAATGCCGGCGGCGCGCCCGGCCGGGCGATCGCTTCCAGCAACGCCGCGGTCCAGTCGCCGTCTGCGGGT
The DNA here is from genome assembly GCA_028869315.1 of Rhodospirillales bacterium. Lineage (GTDB taxonomy): Bacteria > Pseudomonadota > Alphaproteobacteria > Acetobacterales > Acetobacteraceae > JAJZVS01. The sequence continues at coordinate 11,488 of JAGWSV010000145.1, read as the reverse complement.
CGCGGCACGATCTCGATGGCAAGACCGGCCTCCTCCGCACGGGTCAACCATTCCAGGACCGGAGAGGAGTGATCGTCCTCCAGCAACAGGATGCGGCTTCCGGCGGGCAGCCGGAGCAGTTTGGCCGCCGTGGCGACGCCGTAGCTGACGGAGGAGATCAACGCCACGTCATCAGGATCGGCGCCGATCAGCCGGGCTGCGGCGCTCCGCGCCCGCGCAAACTGGCGGGCGGCAAAGTCCGGCTCGAGCGTCCAGGGCTGGCCCTTGCGTGCCACGCCGACCCGGCCGGCATCCTGGCTGCGCAGCGGCAGCGGCCCCCAAGCCGCAGCGTTCAGGTAGCAAACCTCGCGCGGGATTGCGAACAAGGCGCGTTGCGACGGCAACATCCGTTGTCTCCTCTCGTCGATTGGCCGTCATGCTATTGACTTGTTAAGCGATTGACCACGAGCGGGCGATACTCTGTGGTGCGACCGGATCCTTGGGGCGTGACCAGATCCTTCGAAATTCGGTTTGCGCGGCAAGCGATGATGCACCTCGCCTGGGGCGATACCATGTGGCCAGGCGTGACGCGGTTGTGAGACGGCTCGGGCGCCCGCCGTGTCGCGTCACCGGAATTGCTGCCCCGCCGCGCCAGGGGCTTGCCGTGCAGCGCAGAGTTTGGGATGGAAGCTATTCAGGTAGGGCGTTGCATTGGCGGATATTCGATTCGTGGTCGCCGTCGCGACCTAACTCCGCCCCGGTTGATTTGACCGGACGCGGGGACGCCCAGTCAGCATGGAGCATCGTCGTTGAGCGGCAGCGGACGGCAGCGTTTGTTTTCTTCATTCGATCGGCCGCGGCGCCGCTTCGTCCAGGATGGCGAAGTGCCGGTCACGGTGATCCATCCGCGCCCCCGCCAGGGGATCGACGCGCTCGGCCCGCCACGCCCCGGCGTCTCCCCGTTGGAGCGCGCCGAAAAGGCGGAGGCGGCGCTCGCCACGGAACGGTCTGCCCGCGAACACGCGGAACGCCTCCTCCGGGACGCGCAAGCGACGATCCTCGATCTGCGCACGAAGCAGGGCCACGCCGAACTGGCCCGTGCGGAGGCGGAAGATGCCGTCGCCGCACTGCGCCTGGAGCTTTCGGCGGTGCGCACCGAGCTTGGTGCGGCACACGCCTCCGTGGCCGCAGCCGAGGAGGCGCTGCAAGCAAGCCGTGCGCGCCCGGCCGCCCCCGCGCGCCGGCGCGGCCGCCCCAGGGCCGGCTTCGCCTTCGCGGACACCGCGGGCTCCGAAGCTGTCGAGGTTGAGGCGGCGGCCCGGGCGCCCAGGATCGCGCTCGCCCCAGAACCGGCCGCCCCAAGCCCAGCCACGCAACGCCGTACCACCAAGACCCCCGCCGTCGGGCGCCGGACGGCCAAGGCCGTGACCGCGGCCACAGGAGAGCCTGACGCTGGGATTCCGGAGCCGCTGCCCAACGGTCCCGAAGAGCCGGCGCGCCCGGCACGGCGCGGTCCAGGCCGACCGCGGACCGTCAAGGCGGCACCCAAGCCCATCCCTGCGGCGAAACCGGTGAAATGGTGGCTCAAACCGACCGGCCGGGCCAAGGTCGCCGGCAAGACGGTCGCCAAAGCCGCCACACGCCGGCGCAGCCCGCGCGCGTTCTAACCCACCGGCCCCGCGGCCGGCCACCCCTCCGGCCCGTTCCGGTCCGCCCTTGCGGCGCCGGAAGGCCTGTGGTGATAAGCAGCAAACTGAGACCGGGGTCCCCCACCGATGGCGTCCACATTTGACACCGTTGCCGATATCATCGCCGAAACCTGCGACATCCCGCGCGAGCAGATCTCGCCGGACAGCCATGCGATCAACGACCTCGGTATCGACAGCCTCGACTTCCTCGATGTCGCGTTCGCCATCGACAAGGCGTTCGGCATCAAGATGCCGCTCGAGCAATGGACTGCGGAGGTGAACGAGGGCAAGGTTTCGTCCGACAATTACTTCGTGCTCAAGGGGCTGTGCGCGAATATCGACCAGTTGGTCGCTGCGAAGGCGGCCTGAGGATTTGATCGCGCGCGCGCAGGCGGCGCCGGCCGCATCCGGCCCGGCTTCATCCCACCAAGCGGCGTGCGTCGCAGGATCTTCCCCCGCCGCCGTGCCAGGGGGCGCCCGTCATGCGGCTTGAGTATTTCCAGATGGTCGACCGCCTCGTCGCGCTCGACCCGGACGCCGGCAGCGTCCGCGCCGACTGCAAGGTGCCCGACGCCAGTCCGGTGTTCGAAGGTCATTTCCCCGGCTATCCGCTGCTGCCCGGCGTGCTGATGGTCGAGACGATGGCGCAGACGGGCGGCTGGCTGCTGCTCGCCCGGGCGCGGTTCACGCGGATGGCCTTCCTCGCCCAGGTGCGGGAAGCGAAGCTGCGTGCCTTCGTCACCCCAGGCCGGGCCCTGGTCGCCAGCGCCCGGCTGGTCCATGACGGCTCCGGCTACGCCGTCATGGAGGGGCGCCTGGAGGCGGACGGCAAGACGGTGGCAGAGGCCGACCTTACCTATCGCGTCGTCCCCTTCCCCAATCCGGACCTGCGCGGACAAATGCTGGACGTGGCCCAGCGGGTCGGCGTGGCGGAGGAGTGGTTTCATGGCGGCTGAGCGCGATGCGGTGATCACCGGGATCGGCCTCGTCTCCTCGCTCGGGGAGGGAATGGCCGCGCACTGGGCGGCCCTGACCGGCGACGCGTTCCGGCCGGTGCTGGATACCGAAAGCTTCCCGCCCTACCCGCTGCACCCCTTGCCGCCGATCGCCTTCGAGCGGCAGATCCCGAAGCGTGGCGACCTGAGGCAGATGGAGACCTGGCAACGGCTCGGCACCTACGCCGCCGGACTGGCGCTGGACGAGGCCGGGCTGAAGGGTCAACCGGATCTCCTGCAGCGAACGGAACTGATCGTCGCCGCCGGCGGTGGGGAACGCGATCCGGCCGCCGACGTGAGCATCCTGACCGACCTGCCGGCCGCCGCCGATCCTGAATCTCTGCTGAACCAGCGCCTGCTTTCCGACCTGCGGCCGACCCTGTTCCTGGCCCAGCTCTCCAACCTGCTCGCCGGCAACATCTCGATCGTACACGGCGTCGTCGGCGGCTCGCGCAGCTTCATGGGCGAGGAACCCGCCGGGGTGGATGCCGTGCGGGTGGCGGTGGCCCGCATCGCCGCCGGGCAGGGCGACCTGTTCCTGGTCGGCGCCGCCGCCGCGCCCGTGCGGCCGGAAGTCCTGTTGCACTACGAAATGGGCGGCCTGCTGCGGAAGCGAAACTGGGCGCCGGTCTGGGCGCGCCAGGCCGACGGCGGCGGGATGGCGCTGGGAACGCTCGGCTGCTTCCTGGTGATCGAAAGCCGGGCCCATGCCGCGGGTCGCGGGATGACGCCGGTCGCCGCCATCGCGTCCGTCGCCAACGATCGCTGCCGCCGGCAACCAGGAGAGGCGACCGCAAACGCCACCCGCCAGCTTGCGGCGTTGAACGGGCGCATCGACCCGGCGGCGACGGCGGTGATCTCCGGCGCGTCCGGCGCCGCAGCGGCGACGCAGGAGGAGCGCGACTGGCTCGCCGGCCTCGGCATGCCGGTGCGCGCCGTGGCGACGGCCGTTGGCCACACGATGGAACCGGCCTTCCCGGCCGCGATGGCGATCGCCGCGATCGCGGTGCGCGAAGGCCGCCTGTTCCCTCCGCTGGAAGCCGCCGAGACACCGATGCCGGCCCCGCTTCGCGCCGCGTTGGTCACCGGCTGGGGCCACTGGCGCGGCGAGGCGTTGGGACTGGTCACGCCGGCCTAGTGGGCCGATGCCAACGGGCACTTCCGCCCGTTGGTCGAATCGGCCCACAAAATCAAAATCGTGCTCGGACACATGCTGAACCATCCGAATCAGTCCAAGCACCAGCGGCTAGAGTGGTCCGGCCCACGGGATCGTGCGTGGGCCCCTTCCCGCTGACCCGGGGAAGCGTGGACCCGGGTAGCGCACGTGCCGTGGAGACGAGAGTTGAGGAAGGCGCGATGACGGCAGATACGGACAGCCAGGGCCGGCCCATCGTGGTGGTGACCGGAATCGGGGTCGTCACCTCGCTCGGGCAAGGCGTGGCGGACAATTGGGGCGCGCTCACCGCCGGCCGCTCCGGCATTCGGCGGATCACGCGGTTCCCGGTCGACGGGCTGCGCACCACCATCGCCGGTACGATCGACTTTGTGAAGGTGACGGAGTTCTCCACCCCGGCCCTGTCGGAGGCGATCGCCTCCAGCGCGATCGAGGAAGCGATCGGGATGGCCGCGATCGGCGCCAAGGGCGCGTTTCCTGGTCCGCTGTTCCTCGCCCTGCCGCCGGTGGAACTGGAGTGGCCGCAGCGCCGCGCCCTCGCTGCCGCCTCCGGGTGTGCTGGCGGATCCCAGGGCGCGATCGGCTATTCCGACTTGCTGCGCGCCGCGTCCGGCGGCGCCTTCAAGGAGACCTACCGGCGGTTCCTGTTCGCCTCGGTTGGGGAAACCCTGGCCGACCGGTTCGGCACCAGCGGCGTGCCGATCGAGGTCTCCACCGCCTGCGCCTCGGGCGCCACCGCGATCCAACTCGGGGTCGAGGCGATCCGCCGCGGCGAGACCGAAGTGGCACTCTCGGTCGGCACCGACACCTCGGTGAACGTGGAGGCGGTGGTCCGCTTCTCCCTGCTGTCCGCCCTGTCCACCCGCAACGACCCGCCGGAGGCCGCCGTGCGACCGTTCAGCAAGGACCGGGACGGGTTCGTGATGGCCGAGGGCGCCGGCGCGCTGGTGCTGGAAAGCCGCGCCCATGCCCGCGCGCGCGGCGCCGCGATCCTGGGCGTGGTCGCCGGCCTGGGCGAAATGGCCGACAGTTTCCACCGCACCCGCTCCTCCCCCGACGGCAAACCGATCATCGCCTGCATGAACCGGGCGATCGCCGATGCCGGCCTCGTACCCGACGAGATCGGCTACGTGAACGCGCACGGCACCGGCACGCCGGAAAACGACAAGATGGAATGGCTCGGTCTGTCGGCGGTGCTCGGCGAGCGGGCCGGGAAGGTTCCGGTTTCCTCCAACAAGTCGATGATCGGCCATACTTTGTCGGCGGCCGGCGCCATCGAGGCGGTCTTCACCCTGCTCACCCTGCGCAACGGGGTGCTGCCGCCCACGATCAACTACGACATCCCCGATCCGGCGCTGCCGATCGACTGCGTGCCCAATCTCGCCCGGCCCGCCGACGTGGCGGCGGCGCTCTCCAACTCATTCGGCTTCGGCGGACAGAATGTGTCGCTGGTGCTGACGCGGGAGCCCGGCTGAGATGCGCGCGCTGCTGCTGCGGGCGGACCGCGACCTCGCGCTGGAGGAGGTAGCTCCGCCGCCGCCACCCGGCCCGGGCGAACTCGGCCTGCGCGTGCGGGCGATGGCCCTGAACCATATCGACGTGTGGGGCTATCGCGGCATGGCGTTCGCCAAGCGCCGCTTTCCGCTCGCGGTAGGCGCCGAAGCGGTCGCCGAGGTGGCCGCCATCGGCCCGGATGTGGCCGGCTTCGCCCCCGGCGACCGGGTGGTGCCCTACGCCGCCATGGTCTGCGGCCAGTGCCGGGCCTGCCGCGAGGGGCGGGAAAATCTTTGCGAGAACCCGACCGGCGTGCGCGGCTTCCATATCGACGGGTTCGGCGCCGAGTTCACCAACCATCCCGCCCGCCTGGTGGTAAAGGTCCCGGCCGCGGTGGCGACCGAGGACGCGGCCTGCGTCGCGGTCGCATACGCCACCGTCGAGCACATGCTGTTCGACAACGCACGGCTGGAACCCGGCGAGTGGATCCTGGTCCATGCCGGCGGGTCGGGCATCGGCAGCATCGCGATCCGGGTGGCAAAGTCGCTCGGCTGCACCGTGATCACCACCGTCGGCGGTCCGGAGAAGGCCGCCAAGGCGAGAGCCCTCGGCGCCGATCACGTGATCGACTACAAAGCGGATCGATTCGAGGGGGTGGTGCGCAAGCTCACCAGCAAGCGCGGCGTCGACGTGGTGTTCGAGCACGTGGGCGCCGACACCTGGGCAGGGTCGTTGCTGTCCCTGAAACGCGGCGGTCGGCTGGTCACCTGCGGCGCGACCTCCGGCCCATCCGGCAGCATCAACCTGATGCAATTGTTCCAGCAGCAATATCGCATCATCGGCTCCTTCGGCTCGCCGCTGTCGGCCACCGCGCGGGCGTTGGCACGGATCGCCGGCGGAGCGAGGCCCGGGGTCAGACCGGTGATCGACAGCGCCTATCCGCTCGCGGAGGTGCATGCCGGGCTCGAACGGCTGGAGCGCCGCGACGTATTCGGCAAGATCCTGGTGACGCTCTGATCCCACCCGCCCGCACCGCCACATGAGCCGCCGCACGAGATTGGGCAGGTTGGGCGACCGGCTCACCGGCGCCGCCGCGTGGGCGCTGCTGCGGATGCTCTCGGCAGGCAACCCCGACCTCGTCGCCGATCTGTGCGCGGCCGTGGCGCGATTGGTGGGTCCGTTGCTGCCGGCGCATCGCGTCGGGAGGGCCAATCTGCAGGCAGCCTATCCGGACGCCGATCCGGCCTGGATCCGGGCGACGTTGCGCGGTGCGTGGGACAACCTTGGCCGGGTGGGCGGCGAGTACGGCCATCTCGACCAGTTGTGGGACTACGATCCCGAGAAACCGAATTTCGGCCGTATCGTCACGGATGCGGAGCCGCTGTTCCACGCCTTGGCCGACGACGGCAAGCCGGCGCTTTGTTTCGCCGCGCATCTCGGGAACTGGGAATTGCCGGCGGTCGCGGCGGCGGCGCACGGGCTGCCGTCGGCGGTGGTGTACCGGATGCCCAACAACCGGGCGGTGGCGGCGGAGATCATGCGCATCCGCGCGCCCCTCATGGGTCGGCTGATCCGCACCCGCGCGGAAGCGGCGTTCGAGATGGCCGGCTCGCTGGAACGCGGCGAGCATCTCGGCATGCTGGTCGACCAGCGCTTCGGCCGCGGGGTGGAGGTCACGTTCTTCGGCCGAACCTGCACGGCGAACCCGACGATCGCGCGGCTGGCGCGACGCTTCGAATGCCCGGTCATCGGCGTACGGGTCATCCGGGTGCCGGGGCGACGGTTTCGAATCGAGGCGGTCGGACCGCTGGAGCTGCCCCGGGATGCCGCCGGGCAGATCGACGTGGCGGCAAGCATGCAGATGATCACCGGGATCGTGGAAGGCTGGATCCGCGAGCATCCCGAGCAATGGCTGTGGTTTCATCGCCGCTGGCGTCGGTAAGGACCGACAAGCGACAAGCGCCGGCAAGCGGCGGGGCCGACCTTGCCGGGCCGCTCCGGTCCCATTGACCCACGTCAATGGCGCCGCCCCGCCGCTCCCCCTACCTCGGATGTGAATTTTCGAGCCGTCCCGGCCCGGAAGCAGCCCGAGGCGGAGGCAATGGCCGACACCGCATTCCCCGCGACCCTGGCGACCGGCGCAATGCGCCTGCTGCCGTCGCCGTTGCTCGGGGCCGGCGCCGCCCTGCTGCTGCGGCGCATGGGCCGCGTCCATCCGGCCCTGTTCCGCGATCTGGCGGCGCTGCCGCCCACCACGCTCCGTATCGCGCCTACGGACCTGCCGCACCGGTTCCTGCTCCACATCGGCGGCGGCCCGCCCCGACTTCGCATCGACCGCGATGGCGATACGCCGGCCGATAGCTGCGTGAAGGGTCGGCTGGAGTCGCTGGTCGCGTTGCTGGAAGGCCGCCTGGACAGCGACACCGCGTTCTTTTCGCGCGCCATCACGGTCACCGGCGATACTGCCGCCGTCGTGGGTCTGCGCAACACGCTGGAGCGCGACGGCCTGGAGGTGATGGCCGAGGCCACCGCGCTGCTCGGCCCGCTGGCCGGACCGGCACGGCGCACGGCGCGTCGGCTGGAGACGGTGTCCCTCCGTATCCGCGCCGCGCTGGCGGAAGCCCATGCGGCGCTGCACCGGACGCCCCCCGCCGCACCGGCCGCCGAAGCGGCCGAGCTGACAGGCTTGCGCAACGAGGTACGGCGGCTGGCCTCCCGGTTGGCGCGACTGGAAGGCAAGCGGCGGCACGAGCGGGAGGAACCCGCGGCGTGAGGGCTCCGAAATACCTGGAACTGGTGTGCCCGGCGGGCACCCCGGCCGCCTTGCGCGCCGCGGTCGATGCCGGCGCCGACACGGTCTATTGCGGCTTCCGCGACGCCACCAACGCGCGCAACTACCCCGGGCTCAATTTCGATCGTGAGGAAATGCGCGCCGGGATCGCTTATGCCCATGCGCGCGGCCGGCGGGTGCTGGTGGCGGTGAACACCTTCCCGCGCGCCGGCGAAACGGGTTTGTGGCACCAGGCGGTCGACACGGCGGCGGACTGTGGCGCGGACGCGGTCATCCTGGCCGATCTCGGCGTGCTGGACTACGCCGCCCGCCGCCATCCGACCCTGCGGCGGCATCTCTCGGTGCAGGCCGCCGCCGCCAATCCGCTGGCGATCGACTTCTACCGGGAGCGGTTCGGCATCAGCCGGGTGGTGCTGCCGCGCGTCCTGGCGGTCGGCGAAGTGGCGGCGCTGGTTGCGCAGCTCAAGGTGGAAGCCGAGGTCTTCGCGTTCGGCTCGCTCGGCACGATGGTGGAAGGGCGCTGCTACCTCTCCTCCTACATGACCGGCCGCTCGCCGAGCAGCGACGGCGTCTGCGCGCCGGCCGAGTGCGTCGCCTACCAGGAAGACGGCGACGGGCTGCGCGCCTGCCTCGGCACAGCGATGATGAACCGGTTCGGCCCGGACGAGCCGCGCTCCTACCCGACGCCGTGCAAGGGGCGCTTCGTGACCCACGGCAGCCCGTCCTACCTGTTCGAGGAACCGATCGGCCTCAATGCCAGCGCCATCCTGCCCGATCTCAAGGCGGCCGGGGTCACGGCGCTGAAGATCGAAGGCCGCCAGCGCGGCCGCGCCTACGTAACCGAGGTGGTGAGCGCGTTCCGCGCCATCCTGGACGCACTGGCCGAGGGCCGCCCGCCGCCGCGAGCCGCGGCGCGCCTGCACGCGCTGAACGAAGGCGGGCAGGAAACGCTGAGCGCCTATCGGAGCGGCTGGCGATGAGCGCGGCGCAGCCATCCACCCCGAAGCTCAGCCTGGGACCGCTGCTGTACCACTGGCCGGCGGAGCGGCGGCGCGACTTCTACTACCGCATCGCCGACGAGGCCGACCTCGACGTCGTCACCCTGGGTGAGGTCGTCTGCGCCAAGCGCGAACCGTTTTTCGCCGATTGCCTGCCTGGCGTGATCGACCGCCTGCAGGCGGCCGGGAAACAGGTGGTGATCGCGACCCTCGCGCTTCTCACCACGCCCCGCGAGCTTGCCGCGATCGGTGAACTTGCCGCGGCCGGGATGACCGTGGAGGCCAACGACGTCACCGCGGTCCGGGTGCTCGCCGGCCAGCCCTTCGTCGCCGGGCCGCTGATCAACCTGTTCAACGAGGGCAGCCTGGAGTTCCTGCTGCACGAGGGCGCGACCCGGGTGGTGTTGCCCGTCGAGCTGTCGGAGCGGTCGATCGCCATCCTGGCGGCGCACAACCGCGACGGCGAAACGGAGGTGCAGGTGTTCGGCCGCCAGCCACTGGCGATCTCGATGCGCTGCTACCACGCCCGCGCCTACGGGCTGCACAAGGACAGCTGCCAGTTCGTCTGCGAGCGCGATCCGGACGGGCTGCCAGCGGACCAGATGGACGGGCGCGGCCTCCTGTCGATCAACGGCACCCAGACCCTGTCGCACGGCTACCTGGTGCTGCTGCGGGAGCTGGCCGGGCTGCGGGACGCCGGGGTGAGCCATTTCCGGCTTTCGCCGCAGGCCGGAACGGACATGGTCGGGGTCGCGGCGCTGGTCCGCGCCGTGGCCGATGGCGCGCGGGACCCGGCCGAGGCGGAAGCGGCGCTGCGGGCGATGGTGGGACCGGTGCCGTTCATCAACGGCTACCTGCACGGGCGCGAAGGAATGGCCTGGGTCCCCGCGGCCTGATCGCGCGGGATCGCCCGGCCGCCGGCGGCGGCATTTGGCTTCCGCGCCGCAACGGGGCATGAACCCGCGCATGCCCGACCCGACCCGCGACGCCGCCTTCGACCTGCTGACCTCGGTCCTCAACCACTGCCGCCCGCTGGAGGGGGCGCTGGACGCCCTGCCCCGGCTCGACGCCCGCGACCGCGCGGCGGCGCACCGCCTGGCGGCGACCACCCTGCGGCGGCTCGGCACCCTGGACGCGGTGCTGGAACCGTTCCTGCGCAAGGCGCCACCCGATCCCGTGCGCCACATCCTGCGGCTCGGCGCCGCCGGGCTTCTGCTGCTGGACACGCCCAGCCATGCGGCGGTGGCGACCGCGGTGTCGCTGGCACGCACGCGCGGCCTCACGCCCTTCGCCGGGCTGGTCAACGCAGTGCTGCGGCGGGTGGCGACTGCCGGGACGGCGGTGCTGGACGGGCTGGACGGACCGCGGCTCGACACGCCGGCCTGGCTCTGGGCGTCGTGGGGGACGGCGGCGCGGCCGATCGCCCTCGCCCATCTCGCAGCGGCCCCGCTCGACCTCACCTTGCGCCCCGGCGCCGCGCTGCCGGATGCAGGGACCCTGCTGCCCACCGGGTCGCTGCGCTTCCCGCCCGGAACCCGGGTCGCCGACATAGCCCCCTTCGCCGCCGGCGATGCCTGGGTGCAGGACGCCGCCGCCGCCCTGCCCGCCATGCTGCTCGGCGCTCGTCCAGGAGAGCGGATCGCCGATCTCTGCGCCGCGCCCGGCGGCAAAACCGCCCAGCTCGCCGCCGCCGGTGCCAAGGTGGTGGCGGTGGAGCGCGAGCCCACGCGGCTTGCCCGGCTGCGCGAGACCCTGGCGCGCACCCGGCTGACGGCCGAGACGATCGAGGCCGACGCAGCGCTCTGGGCGCCGGGCGAGACGTTCGACGCGGTGCTGCTGGACGCCCCGTGCAGCGCCACCGGCACCATCCGCCGCCATCCGGACGTGCCCTATCTGAAACGCCCCCGCGACATCGCCGCGCTGGCCGAAGCCCAGGACCGGCTGCTCGCCGCCGCGGGCGCGCTGCTCCGCCCGGGCGGGCGGATGATGTATGCGGTGTGTTCCCTGCAGCCCGAGGAAGGCGCGCCTCGGATCGCCGCGGCGACGGCCGGCGGGACCCTGCGGCTCGATCCGTTCACGCCGGCGGAGCTGGGAATGCTGCCGGAGGCGCGCACGCCGGAAGGCTATCTGCGGACCACCCCGGCGCTGTGGCCGGAGCGTGGCGGCATGGACGGGTTCTTCGCCGCCCGGCTGGTGCGGGTGTAATACCAGCTTGCGGAATGGCTGACCCTTCCAGCCGTTCCGCAAGCTGGTATCGCGCGCCGGGTTGGCGGGCGGCGGCGCGCCAAAAAAAGACTCGATACCAGCCCGCGTTGACCCATCCTTCATGGGTCAACATCAAAGCGGGTTGGTATCGCGCGCCGGGTTGG
>JAGWSV010000144.1 GCA_028869315.1 Rhodospirillales bacterium | reverse complement strand
TCGTCCGGCCCCGCCAGCATCACCGTTCGGTCGGCGGCGAACCCGAGCTCCGCCAGGGTGCCGGCGAAGCAACTGCCCGGTTCGATCAACGCGAGCAGGGAACGCGAGGTCACGTCCAGCCGCTTCAGCACGCGCTTCCAAAAGAGCCTGATCTCCCGCACCAGCCAGTCGTCCGCGTGCGCCGCCAGCACCGCGTCGGCGGCCAGCACGGCAGCGGGATCGCCCTCGGTGCGCAGCAGCCAGAGACCCAGCTCCGGCTCGTTGGTGCGCAGGTGCAAAATCGCGTCGTCCAGTTCGCGTGCCGCGGCGAGCGGCCAGAAACCGGCGCCGGCGGCGTGGATGCCGGCCAGGTCGGCGGGCAGGTGGCCGGCGGGTCCGCGCAAGGTCAGGGTGGCGCGCTTGCCATCACGATCGAGCGCGACACGAAGGTGCGAATACGTGATAATATCGTCACCAAAATCACGTACGAGTGGGGTCAGCACGATGCCCTGCGCGCCGGCCGGGCGGTCGGACCCGGCGGCAAGCGCGGCGGCGCGCGCCTCCACCGCCGCATCCCAGCGCGACGGCGGCACCAGCTCGTCGACCAGCCGCCAGTCCTGCGCGCGCCGGCCGCGCGCGCCTTCCTCGGTGGTGCAGAACAGGTCGGCGCGGTCGCGGCGCACCCGGCGCTTGTCGGTCAGCCGGGTCAGCCCGCCAGTGGCCGGCAGCACGCCGAGCAGCGGCACTTCCGGCAGCGAAACCGCGGCGCGGCGGTCGTCGATCAGCATGATATGCGCGCAGGCAAGCGCCAGCTCGTAGCCGCCGCCGGCGGCCGAGGCGTGCACGGCGCAGAGCCAGGGCTGGCCCGAATGCGCCGACGCATCCTCGATCGCCAGCCTGGTCTCGTTGGTGAACTTGCAGAAGTTCACCTTGTGGCCGTGGCTCGCTGCGGCGAGCATGCGGATATTGGCGCCGGCACAGAACACGCCCGGCTTGGCCGAGCGCAGCACCACCACGCGCACTTCGGGATGCTCGAAGCGCAGCCGCTGCACCGCGTCGGCAAGTTCGATGTCCACGCCGAGATCGTACGAGTTCAGCTTCAGCTCGCAGCCGGGGAACAATCCGGCGGCGGGATCGACGTCCATCGCCAGCTCCGCCACCGGCCCGGCGGTCGACAGGCGCCAGTGACGGTAGCGGGACGGGTCGGTCTGGAAATCAATCCGCATCTTGCGGCTCCTGCAGCAGCTCGCGGGCGAAGGCGGCGATGGCGGCCAGGGTGGCCTCGGGTGCTTCTTCATGCGGGGCGTGCCCGGCGTCCAGCATGACGGTGCGGGACCCGCCGGGGATTTCCCGCTCGGCCCGCCTGGCATGCGCGTCGGTGCCGTACGGGTCCTGCGCGCCCTGCACGACCAGGGTGGGCAGAGCGATCCCGCGCAATTCCGCGGTCAGTTCGAAGGCGGCGGGAAATCCGGGATCCAGCCACGCATCCGCCCAGCCGTAGAAGGCGCCGTCGACGTCGTCGTGATGGCGGGCGAGCCGCGCGCGCAGGCCGCCCGTCTCGTAGGCGCGGCGGATCGCGACGATGCTGCTGATCGACAGCGGTTCGACGAAGAAATGCGGGGCGATCAGCGCCAGTCCGCGCAGCCGCGGGTCGTCCCGGGTGCCTGCGGCGATGGCGGCGATCGACCCGCCGTCCGAATGACCGACCAGCACCCCGCGCCGGATCCCGGCCAGATCGAGCACGCGCGGCAGCACGTCCCGCGCTTCGCGCTGCATGTAGTCGAGCGGGCGCGGGCGGGCGATCGGGGCGGACCGGCCGTAGCCGAAGCGGGACCAGGCGAACACGCCGGCGCCGGTGGCGGCGGCCAGGCGGGCCGGAAAGTCGCGCCACAGGCCGACCGACCCGAGGCCCTCGTGCAGCAGCACGAGGGTCGGCGCCCGGTCGGGCGGCGGCCCCCACCAGGCCGCCTCGATGTGGCGGCCGTCGAGGACGAGGCGGTTTTCCTTCACGGATCCTGCCGACGCAGCTTGTAGCGCTGGATCTTGCCGGTGGCGGTCTTCGGCAGGCTCTCCACCACCTCGATCCAGCGCGGATATTTCCAGACGCCGATCCGGTGCTGCACCTCGGCCTTCAATTCGTCCCGCAACCGGTCCACCGGCGTATCGGCGGCATCCTGGCGCAGCACCAGGAACGCCTTGGGCTTGGTCAGCCCGTCCGCGTCCTGCTCGCCCACCACGGCCACTTCCAGCACCGCGGGGTGGACGAGCAACGCCGCTTCCACCTCGAACGGCGAGACCCAGATGCCGCCCACTTTCATCATGTCGTCGGCGCGGCCCTGGTAGCGGTAGCTGCCGTCCGGCTCGCGCATATAGGTGTCGCCGGTATGGGTCCATTCGCCGCGGAAGGTGCGGCGGGATTTGTCGCGCTGGTTCCAGTAGCCCTCGGCGGCGGACGGGCCGCGCACCACCAGTTCGCCTGCGGTGCCGTCCGCCACGTCGTTGCCCTCGGGATCGACGATCCGCGCCTCGTAGCCCGGAACCGGGCGGCCGGAGGTGCCGTAACGCACGTCGCCGGGATAGTTGGAGAGGAAGATGTGCAGCATCTCGGTGGAACCGAGCCCGTCCAGGATCTCGACCCCCACCGTTTCCTCCCAGCGCCGGCCGACCGGTTCGGGCAGCGCCTCGCCGGCCGAGATGCAGCGGCGCAGCCGGGCGGAGCCGGCGCCGCGGCCCAGGCCGGGCTGCGCGAGGAGGCCCGCGTACAAGGTGGGCACGCCGCCGAAGATGCTGGGCTGGAAGCGGGTCATGACGGCCCGCACCGCGTCCGGCGTCGGGCGTTCGGGCAGCAGCACGGCCGCGGCGCCGACCGACATCGGGAACGTCATCGCGTTGCCGAGGCCGTACGCGAAGAACAGCTTGGCGGCGGAGAACACCAGGTCGTCGGCGGCGATGCCCAGCACCTGGGCGGCGTAGGTGTCGGCGGTGGCGCGCAGGCTGGAATGGACGTGGCGCGCGCCCTTGGGCAGGCCGGTGGAGCCGGAGGAATAGAGCCAGAACGCAACTTCATCGGGCGACACCTCCACCGGCGCCGGCAGGCCGGTCCGCATGTCCAGGAAGGCATCCCAGGCGACCTCGTTCGACCCCTCGGTCGCCGCCGCCGCGCCATCGGGCGCAACGACGATGACGTGGCGCAGCGCGGGCAGGTGGGCGAGCAGCGGGCGCAGCGGCGGCGCGAGCGGGGCGGCGACCACCACCGCCTCGGCCCGGCTGTCGGCCAGGACATAGGCGGTCTGTTCGGGGGTCAGCATGGTGTTCACCGGCACCGGCACCACGCCGGCGGCGAGCGCGCCCCAGAACGCGACGGGGAAATCGACGGTATCGAGCATGACCAGCGCGATCCGCCGTTCCCGCCCGATCCCGGCGGCAGTCAACGCGGCGGCGAACCGCCCGGCGGCGGCGGCGAGGTCCGCATAGCGAAGGCGGCGATGCGGATCCTGGAAGGCGAGCCGCTCCCCGCGCCCCTCGTTCAGATGGCGATACAGGAAATACCAGGCGGCGTTGCCGTTTTGCGGCATGCGGGCGACGCGCTCCCTGTTGTCCGCCGCCCCGGGGCGGATTTGCCGTCTCGGGGCATCATTGCCGGGGCCGTCGGCCGCGGCAAGCCGTCCGCGCGTCCCTAACCAGTCGTCAGCAGCGCCTGCGCCAGCGCGTCCCGTCCGGCCCGCCCCGCCTCCAGGCTCCACGCATTCACGGTCGCCACCCGGAACCCGCCCGGCGGCATCGCGTGCTGCGCCGGCGTCCAGGCCTCGTGGAAGGTGATCTGCACGCTGGACACGCCGGGCAGCGCCCGTGCGCGGTCCACCACCGCCGCCGGCGGATGGCGGTATCGCCGTCCGTGCGGCGCGAACAGCACGACGCTGAACCCGTCCGCGCGGTCCTGGTCTGCGAAGTCCCAGACCCCGGTTTCGTAGAGCCGCACCAGCGCCGCGACCCAGCCCGGACCGTAAAGGTCAGGCCACTGGTCGGCGAAGCGCAGGTGCGCCTCGATGATCCGCCCGCCGATCGTTTCGAAGTTGACCAGGCCCGTGTAGCCCGCCAGATGCGTGCGCGCCCAGGCGCCGCACCACAACTCGACCTCCGGTATCGCCTCCGCATGCACGTGCCAATGGTCGAACGTGCCGCCTTCGGCCGCAGCCCCGGTCGCGTGGCGCCACCAGCGCGGCACGCCGTTCACCACTGCCGCGTCGGAACTGACGTGGCGCCCGGTCAGCAGCCGGCACCAGAAATGCCCGGGGGTCAGCGCCGCGGCGTACTCCTCGGCCGAGGCGATCACCCGGCTGCCGGTTCCCATTCCGCGCAGGTTCATGAGCGGTTTGGAGAACACCGGAAAGAACGGCGGCATCACGCCGTGCGGCCCGGCCTCCAGCCCCTGCGACAGCGCCACCGCGAGCTTGTCGTAGATCCAGCGATGCGCCGGGTTCCACTCCCACGCATCGTAGTCCTTGGTTGGAATGCGTACCGTTTCGGGGCACGGCACGGGCGCGAAATACTGCGTCCGCCAGGGATCGGGCTCGCAGACCGGCACGTTGCTCAGCCGCCCGGGGTCACGGGGCGAAGCCGTTGCGGCAGGGTTTCCAGCGATTCGGTGGTGTCGAAATCGCGCAGCACCGCGTCTTCGGCCATTTCCACCTCCGCCACGTGCTCCATGTGCTGGCCGAGCAGGAAGCGGGCGCCGGAATCCCCGGTGATGCGCAGGATCTCCGGGAAGAACCGGCGGTCCCACAGCATCGGGTTGCCCTGCTTGCCGCGGAAGGTGGGCAGCACGATGAGCCGGCCTTCGTCGGGGTCGTAGGCCTCCAGCAGGCGGTCGATCATCCGCCCGGTCACCAGCGGCATGTCGCCGAGGCAGACGATGGCGGCGGCGGCCTCCGGCGGCACCGCGGCGATGCCGGCGCGCAGGCTGGCGGACAGGCCGTCCGCGTAGTCGGGCGCGTGCACCACCCGCACCGGGCGGCCGCCCAGCGCGTGCGCCACCTGCTCGGCCTGGTGCCCGGTCACCACCACCACCGGGCGGGCCTTGGACGACAGCACGTTGTCCACCACCCGCGCGACCATCGGCCTGCCGGCGCGATCGGCGAGCAGCAGCTTGTTCAGCGGCGCCATCCGCCGTGACCGGCCGGCGGCAAGCACCACGCCGGCGATCACCGGCGCGCTGCGCGGCGCCGGCCCCACCCGCGCCTCGGCAGTGGCCTTTTCCCGCGGCAGCGGGCGGACATCGGTTTCCTTCAACAGGCCGCCGACGCCCAGGCGCATGATCTCGGTCGGACCGACGGTGAGGCCGGCGAACAGGCGCGGCAGCACGAGGTCGATGCCGTTCTGTTTCGGGCTGCGCGCGCAGCCGGGCAGCACGAGCGCGGGGCGCGCCCCGATCCGCCCGACGCAGATCAGGTTGCCGGGATCGACCGGCATGCCGAAATGCAGGATCTGGCCGCCGGCCCGCACGATGCCTTCCGGCCCCACGTCGCGCCGGTCGACCACCGCGGAGGCGCCGACCACCAGCAGCAGGTCGGCACCGTGGCCGATCAGGCTTTCCAGCGCGGCGGCAACCGCCGAAGCCTCGTGCGGCGCGCGCAGCGGCGGCAGCAGGCTGCCGCCCAGCGCGACCACCCGCGCCTCGGTCACCGCTACCGTCTTCTCGATGACGCTTTCCTTCAGGCCGGGCAGTTCGGTCGCCACCAGCCCGACCTTGAGCGGCCGGAACGGATGCAGGCTGAGCGCCGGCCCGCCATGCCGCGCCACCGCTTCGGCCACGGAAACGAGCGTACCGGGAACCGCGAAGGGGATCACCTTGATGGTCGCAACGAGGTCGCGCGCCGCCACCACCGCTCCGTCGGCCAGGGTGCCGAGGGTGAGCGACTCGTCGACCCCGTTCAGCCGGTTGACCTTGGCGGCGTCGACGCGCAGCAGGCCGGCGACGTCGGCGACAAGGTTCACCCGGCCGGTGGCGGCCCGGGTCCGCGACAGCAGGGGGGAGACCAGCGGCGCGGCCAGCTTATCGGCGGCGATATCCTCCGGCACGTCACCCGGTTCCAGCCGGGCGGCGATCACCTGCGTGCGGCCCGCCTCGCGCAGCGCGTGCAGCGCCGCCTCGTCCAGCACCGAGCCCTTGCGGAGCATGCGGTCGGCGAGGCGTTGCGAATGGGCGAGGATCGCACCCTTCGCCTCTGCCAGCGGTACCGGGCCGAACCTCATGCGGCGCGGGCCGCCGGCCGGGCGGGCGCCAGCGGGGAGCCGCGCCGCGCCGCCACCAGTTCGGCGGCGATGGACAGACCGATTTCCGGCGCCGTCACCGCTTCCAGGTCGAGCCCGACCGGACCCTTGATCCGCGCCAGGGTCACGTCGTCATGTCCCAGCGCGCGCAGCCGGCCGAGCCGCGCGGCGTGGGTGCGCCGCGAGCCCAGCGCACCGATATAGAACGCGTCCGAGCGCAACGCCCGGTCCAGCGCCGGATCGTCCAGCTTCGGATCATGCGTGAGGGTGACGACGGCGGTGCGGGAATCCGGGGCCAGCGCGTCCATCGCCTCGTCCGGCCAGTCGGTGCGCACCGTCACGTCGGGAAACCGCTCGTCGGAAGCGAAGGACCGGCGCGGATCGACCACGGTGACGGCGAAGCCCACCTCGCTCGCGAACGGCACCAGCGCCTGCGCGATGTGCACGGCGCCCACCACGATCAGCCGCAGCGGCGGGGTGTAGGCGTGCAGGAACCAGTCGGTGCCGTCGATCTTGACGGTGCCGCTTTCGTCCTCCTCCAGCGCCTGCGCGGCGGCGGCGTTCAGCGGCGCGGGCCGTGCCGGGTCGGGCAGCAGGCACTGGGCGCCGTCCGGCAGCCGGGTCGCCAGCACCACCGGGCGCTTCGCCGCCCGCGCCGCGGTCAGCGCCGCCAGCAGGTCCGGCGTCATGCCAGCGCCTCCACGAACACTTTCACCTTACCGCCGCAGGCGAGGCCAACTTCCCAGGCACGTTCGTTCGTCACGCCGAAATCGAGCAGCTGCGGTGCGCCGGTTTCCATCGTGCGGAGCGCCGCGTCGGCGACCGCGCCTTCGATGCAGCCGCCGGAGACGGAGCCGGCCATGCGGCCCGACTTGGTCACCGCCAGCTGGCTGCCGGCCGGGCGCGGGGAACTGCCCCAGGTTTCGGTGACGGTGGCGATCGCCACCTGTTCGCCTTCGGCGCGCCAGCGCGCGGCCTGGGCCAGCACGTCTTCCGGATTTACGCTCATGCCCCGATCCTTTCGTCCGCTTCGCGAGACAGTATGGGCCGGCGCGACACCGGGCGCGAGAGCAGCGCCACCAGCGCCCGCAGGCTCGCCAGGTTGTGCACCGGGCGGAACTCGTCGACATGCGGCAGCATCGCCCGGATCCCCTGGGATTTTGGCTCGAACCCCGTCCAGCGCAACAGCGGATTGAGCCACACCAGCCGCCGGCACGACCGGTGCAGCCGGTCCATGTTCTCCGCCAGCTCCCGCGTGCCCTCCTGCTCGCGCGGGCGATCCAGCCCGTCGGTGATCAGCAGCACCATCGCGCCCTGGCCCAGCACGCGGCGCGCCCACAGCCTGTTGAACCGCGCCAGGGCCTCGCCGATGCGCGTGCCGCCGGACCAGTCGGGCACCACGTGGGCGATCATCTGGAACGCCACTTCCGGGTCGCGGTGGCGCAACTGCCGCGTGATGTTGGTCAGCCGGGTGCCGAACAGGAACACCTGCACGCGGTCGCGGTCGTTCGTCACCGCGTGCAGGAAATGCAGCAGGATCTGCGCATAGCGCGCCATCGAGCCGGAGATGTCGCACAGCACCACCAGCGGCGGCGGGCGGGTGGTGCGCCGGGCGCGGGCGATGTCGAAAATCTCCCCGCCCTGGCGCAGGCTCGCCCGGATGGTGCGGCGCAGGTCGGTGATCGGCCCCGTGGGGTCGGGGCGGGCGCGGCGGGTGCGCCGCAGGTCGAGCGGCAGGGTCAGGCGGCGGATCTCCCGCTTGGCGGCGGCGATCTCCTCGGCCGACATCGCCTCGAAATCCATCTGCTGCAGCCGTTCGCTGGCGCTGGCGCTGAACGTCACGTCGATCTGCGGCGGCGGTTCGTCGCGCGGCTTCGGCGCGCGCGGCGGGGTCATGGCTTCGTTGACCCGGCGGGAGGCGGGCGGCCGGCGTTCCGGCTTGCGGACTTTCTCCGCCTCCATCAGCGCCATGACCGCGGCCTGCTTGCCGGCGTTCGGGTCGCGCCAGAACAGGGCGAAGGCGTGGTCGAACACGTCCTGGTGCTCGTGGCGATGGATCATCGCGGCGCGCAGCGCGGTGCGCATCTCGTCGCGGCTGCCGATGTCGATCAGGCCGAGCGCCTGCTGCGCCGCCAGGGTCTCCGTCGGTCCGACCGGCAGCCCGGCGCGGCGCAACAGGCGGGCGAAATGCATCACGTTCGCCGCCAGGGCGGGGATCCTGCCGCCAGGGCCGGGGCCGGGGCCGGCGGCGGGGTGGCTGGGCGGCGACGGCGGCAGGGGGGCGAGGGACATGCCCCTTACATACGCCGCAACGGCCGACATGCTACCGGGGACGGCGCCGCAGGTCAGCCGCCGGGGCGCACTTCCACGGTCACGTGCGAGAGCGACGCGAACCCCGCCAGCCGCGCATGATAATGCCCGGCGTCGCGCGGCCCGGCGGTCTGCACGGCCAGGATGGCACCGAGATGGCCGGGGCCGAGGCGCCACAGATGCAGGTCGGCGAGCTCGTCGCCCTCGTCCGCCACCACCGCGCGGATGGCCGCTTCCAGGCGGGCGTCGGCGGTCATGTCGAGCAGGATGGCGCCGGTGTCGCGCAGCAGGGTGTAGGCCCAGCTCAGGATCGCGCCGGCGCCGACGAGGCCCGCGAGCGGGTCCATCCATCGCCAGCCGAACGCGGCCGCCGCGCCCAGCCCGCCGATCACCATCAGCGACACCGCGGCGTCGGCGAGCACGTGCACCACCGCGGCGCGCATGTTGTTGTCGCGATGGGCGGCGTGGTCGTGCTCCAGGAACCGGTGGCGGGCTTCGATCCCGCCCGGCAGCCGCAGCACGGCGGTGAATTCATGCGGCTCGGGGATCGTCTCGCGGCTGATCAGGCAGGCCGGATCGCCGGGCGCCGCGACGAAGGCGAAGCTCTGGCGGGTGCCGTCCGGACGTTCGGTTTCCACCGTGACGCCGGCGGGATCGAGCGCCGCCCCGCGCAGGCGGAACACCGGCGGCACCCCGTCTTCCCAGACGTCGAGCCGGATCGTGCCGGTCCCGGTGGCGATCAGGCGCGGCGCGTCTGCATCCGCGTGCCCGTGATGATGGTCGTGGCCGTGATGATGCCCATGCCCGTGGTGATGGTCGTGGCCGCCGCCGACCAGCAGCCAGGCGCTGGCGACGTTCACCACCAGCCCGAGCGCGGCGATCGGGATCGCCTCGCGGAAGTGGATCGGCACCGGGGCGATGAAACGGCGGACCGCCTCGAACCCGATCAGCGCGGCAATCAGCGCCAGCACGATCGCCGAGGTATAGCCGGCGAGGTCGCCGAACTTCCCGGTGCCGAACGCGAAGCGCCGATCCTCCGCATGGGTGCGGGCGTAACGGTAGGCGAGCGCGGCGAGCAGCAGGGCGCCCGCATGGGTGGACATGTGCAGCCCGTCGGCAACCAGCGCGATCGAGCCGAACAGGCTTCCGCCGACGATCTCCGCGATCATCATCGCGGTGCAGAGCACGATCACCGCCCAGGTGCGGCGCTCCGCCTCGGCATGGCCGGCGCCGAGGAAGACGTGCGAGTGGATGGCGGTGCCGCGGCTCATGGCGGCTTCAGCGCAGATAGCTGCGGATCAGGTCGAGCAGCGCTTCGGCCCCGGCCTCGTTCAGTGCGCCGGGATGGGCGACGGGATCGACCAGATGGTGGCGCACGTGATCCTCCACGATTTCCGCCATCAGGCCGGCCATGGCGCCGCGGGCGCCGGCGATCAGGTGCAGCACCGGCTCGCAGCCGGCTTCCGCCACCAGGGCCCGCTCGATCGCCTCCACCTGGCCGCGGATGCGGCGCACACGGGCGAGCAGCTTCTGCTTTTCCTTCACCGTATGGGTCATGCCGCCGTATAGGGTAGGGGGCTATCCGATGTCCAGGCCACCCCCGGCCGGCGCCGTCGGAAAGCCCCCCGGAAGGGACGGGCAGCCATTCGCGGCCGGGCCGGGTTGGTAGCGGACCCGGCCGGGTCTCGGCCGCTGCATCGTCCGGCCGCCGATCAATACGAGCGCGGCATGCCCAGCATGTGCTGGCCGACATAGGCGAGCACCAGGTTGGTGGAGATCGGCGCGATCTGATAGATCCGCGTCTCCCGCCATTTCCGCTCGATCTCGTATTCCTTGGCGTAGGAAAAGCCACCGAAGGTCTGCATCGCCGCCTCGCCGGCCTTCCATGCGGCTTCGGACGCCAGCAGCTTGGCGATGTTCGCGTCCGCGCCGCACTCCTTGCCGGCATCGAACAGCGCGGCGGCCCGGCGGCAGACCATGTCGGCGGCTTCCAGTTCCGCCCAGGCGCGCGCGATCGGGAACTGCACGCCCTGGTTGGCGCCGATCGGGCGGCCGAACACCACCCGGTCGTTGGCGTATTGCGTCGCCTTCTTCACGAACCAGCGGCCGTCGCCCAGCGCCTCGGTGGCGACCAGGATGCGCTCGGCGTTCAGGCCGTCGAGGATGTAGCGGAAGCCCTTGCCTTCCTCGCCGATCAGGTTCTCCGCCGGCACGCGCAGGTTGTCGAAGAACACTTCGGTGGTGTTGTGGTTGATCATCGCCTTGATCGGGCGGATCTCCAGCCCCTGGCCGCGGTGCTCGCGCAGGTCGACCAGGAACACCGACAGCCCGTCGGTGCGCTTCGCCACCTGGTCGGCCGGGGTGGTGCGCGCCAGCAGCAGCATCATGTCGGAATGGAGCGCGCGCGAGGTCCAGACCTTCTGGCCGGTCACCACGTAATGATCGCCGTCGCGCACGGCGCGGGTTTTCAGCTTGGTGGTGTCCGATCCGGTGGTGGGCTCGGTCACCCCGAACGCTTGCAGACGCAGCCGGCCGGCGGCGATCTCCGGCAGGTAGCGACGCTTCTGCACCTCGTTGCCGTGGCGCAGCAGCGTGCCCATGATGTACATCTGCGCGTGGCCCTGGGAGGCGACGCAGCCGGCGGCGTTGATTTCTTCCAGGATCACCGCGGCGGCGCGCAGCGGCAGGCCGGAGCCGCCATATTCCTCCGGGATCAGCGCGCCCAGGAAGCCGGCCGCGGTCAGTTCGTTGACGAACTCGGTCGGGTAGGCCTCGGTCTCCTCCAGCTTCTGCCAGTAGGCGCCGGGGTAGCCCGCGCAGATGCGGCGGACGCTGTCGCGCAGTTCGGGGTAGTCCTCGCCGATCGCGAGAGTGGTGAGAGAGTCGGACATCCCGAGTGCTCCTGTCGGTCGTTCGTTATGGTCAGCGTACCGCGCCCGCGGCGCGCAGCGCGGCGATCCGCGCATCGTCGTAGCCCAGGCTTCGCAGCACTTCCCCGGTGTGCTCGCCAAGCGCGGGCGGCTGGCGGCGCAGGCCGGGCGTTTCGTCATCGACGCAGATCGGCAGCGCCGGGAAGTTCGCGGTGTGCCCATCCGCCATCCGCACCGGCAGCGCGCGCACCGCGATCTGCGGATCGTGGAACAGATCGGACGGCGTATTGACCGGGGAGAACGGGATCCCGGCCCGATCCATCATCGCCGCAAGCGCCCCGATCTCCTGGCCGGCGGCCAGCGCGGCGACGATCTCGCGCAGGGCCGCGCGGTTCTCCACCCGCAGCGCGTTGGAAGCGAAGCGCGGGTCTTCCAGCAGGTCGGGCCGGTCGAACGCGGCGCAGAAGGCGCGCCAATGCGGATCCGACGTGATGCCGATGAACAGCCGCTCTCCGCCCTTGGTGGCGAAGGTCTCATACACCCCCCAGGCGCTGCGCCGGACCGGCATCGGCGGCGGCGCGGTACCGGTGGCCGCTTCGCCCGCCATGTGCTGGCCGGTCAGGAAAGCCGCCGCCTCGAACAGCGACGCGGTGACCTTGCGACCCTGGCCGTCGCGGTCGCGCTGGCGTAGCGCGGCCAGGATCGCGACCACGCCCATCACGCCGCCCATGATGTCCACCACCGAAGCGCCGGCGCGCAGCGGCTGGCCCGGCGGGCCGGTCATGTAGGAGAGACCGGACATGAACTGGGCGATCTCGTCCAGCGCCGGGCGATGCGCATACGGCCCCGGCAGGAACCCCTTCAGCGCGCAGTAGACCAGCCGCGGATTGATCGCGTGGACCTGCTCCCAGCCGAGGCCCAAGCGCTCCATCGTGCCGGGGCCGAAATTCTCCACCAGCGCATCGGCCTGGCGCAGCAGGTCGGCCGCCACGCCCTTGCCGGCGTCGGATTTCAGGTCGATCGCGACGGCGCGCTTGTTGCGGTTGAAATACACGTAGAAGCCGGAGGCGAAGCCGGTCAGCCGCCGCGTGTGGTCGCCCTGCGGCGCCGGCTCCACCCGGATGACGTCGGCGCCGAGATCGGCCAGCACCACGCCGCAGCTCGGCCCCATGATGGTGTGCGTGAATTCGAGCACGGTGAGGCCGTCGAGCGGCAGGGCAGTCATGCAGCACCTCCTCAGGGTCGGTCGGGGCTTGCATCGGCGCGGGGCGCGCGACCTGTCAAGCCGGGGCGCACCGCGCGCGACGGCTCAATCCAGGCTGAACACGACGCGCAGCGGCATCGCCGCGGCCACCGGCTGGCCGTTGCGGATCGCCGGCAGGAAATGCCACCCGGCCACCGCATCGCGGGCAGCGCGATCCAGCAACCGGAAGCCGGAGCTTCGCTGCACCTCCACCCGGGTCGGCCTTCCGTCCGGGCCGACATGGATCATCAGCACCACCGTGCCCTGCTCGCCTCGCTCCGCCGCCGCCAGCGGATAGGCCGGCTCGCGGTTGCGGAAGCGTCCGTCCGGCGTCGCCGGTACGATGTCGCCGCCGGTGACGATGGCATTCGTCTCCGGGTTGTTGCCGCCGAGGTTGAACTGGAACCCGTGCGGCGCGGCCGGGGTCGGCGGAGCCGGCTGCGGGGCAGGCGGCGCCGGATGCGGCGGCTTCGTCGGCGCCGCGATCGGCGGATGCGGAACAGGCGGCGGCAACGGTACCCCGGCCGCCGCCGGCGGCGGCGTTTCGGGCGGAACGGGGAGCGGCGGTGGCGGTGGCGGCTGCTTTCGGACCGAAGGGGGGGCGGGCACCGCTCGCGCCAGGTTGGGGTGGCCGGCGCCCTTCTGCTCTTTCAGCACCAGCGCGACCCGCACCGCCTGCTGCGGCGGCGGCACCAGGGCCGGCCGGCGCCGCAGCAGCAGCGGCAGGATCACCGCGGCGAGCAGCAGCAGGTGCAGGGTCAGGGACAGCAACCCGGCCAGCGACAGGCCGCGCCGCCGCGGGGCGGACCGTGCATATGATTCGCCGGGCACGACCGCGCCGACCAGGCCGCCGGGAGGCCGCGCCACCGGCCCCCGCATACGCTCGGGCGCCACAGGCGGGCCTCAGGGCCAGTGGGCCACCGGCGGCAGGCTCATCAGGATCGCCTCGATATTGCCCCCCGTGCGGAGCCCGAACAACGTGCCGCGGTCATAGAGCAGGTTGAACTCCACGTAGCGCCCGCGGCGGACCAGCTGGTGCGCGCGGTCTTCCGCGGTGAACGGCGCGGCCATGCGGCGGCGGACGATGCGGGGGAACACCTCCAGGAACGCTTCGCCGACATCGCGGACGAAGGCGAAATCGGCGTCCGGGTCCCGGGTGGCGTGGTGGTCGAAGAAGATCCCGCCGGCGCCGCGCGGCTCGCCGCGGTGCGGCAGGTAGAAATAGCGGTCGCACCAGGCTTTGAAGTCCGCGTAGTAGCCCGGGTCGTGGCGGTCGCAGGCGGCCCGGAAGGCGGCATGGAAGTCGGCGGCATCCTCCTGCGCCGCCGGCGTCTCCGGCCGCATGGGCGTGAGATCGCCGCCGCCACCGAACCAGCCCTGGGTGGTGACCAGCATGCGGGTGTTGAAATGCGCCGCCGGCACCTTGGGGCTGCGCATATGGGCGACGAGGCTGATGCCGCTGGCCCAGAAGCGCGGATCCTCGGCGGCGCCGGGGATCTGGGCGCGGAACTCGGGCGCGAACTCGCCCGAGACGGTGGAGACGTTGACCCCGACCTTCTCGAACACCCGCCCGTGCATCAGCCGCATTTCGCCGCCACCGCCGGGGCTGCCGTCGGCGGTCGGGCGCGCCCAGGGCGTGGCGACGAAGCGGCCCGGGACGCTGTCCGCGTCGGCTTCGAGCGGCGCCGCGGCGTCCTCGATCGCCTCGAAGGCGGCGCAAATCCGGGTACGCAGCGCCTCGAACCAGGCCTGGGCGGCTGGCTGCAGGGCCACATGGGCGGGTGGAGAAGACATGGTCGGGGCAGTCCTTACGTCAGGCGGCTTATGCCGGGGAGTGGCGAATTTTTCGCGCGCGGCCTTGCCGCAGGGCTTGTAGCGGCGGGCAGGACAGTCTAGCCGGGCTGCGCGGTATGTTGCAGGGCCTCGGAAGGGTTCCTAATATGCCGCGCCTACCGCCGGGCGCCGCCTCCGGCGCGCGCATGCGCGCGTCGCCATGAGGTGCCCGGAGACGACAACAGGATCGAGGGGACCGATGCCCAAGCCGCCCGGCGCCGTCGTGAGGATGGCGCAGCCTGCCCAGCGTGGCGCCGACACGCCCGGTCTGTCCTCCGCCGTTTCCTTTCCGCCCGCTCCGGACTTCCGCATCGGCTGACGCCGGTCCGTTTTCGTCACGAGGATCCCCCATGGCCGGTTTGCACAAGAGCCAATTCCAGAACCCGCTGCTCAACTGGATCGACAGCCGTCTGCCGATCCCGTCGCTGATGTACAAGGAGTACGCGGCGTTCCCGACGCCGAAGAACTTCAACTATTTCTGGAATTTCGGTGCGCTGGCGATGGTGACCCTGGTCATCATGATGGCCACCGGCATCTTCCTGGCGATGAACTACCAGCCGAACACCGCGCTCGCCTTCGGCTCGGTGCAGCACATCATGCGGGATGTGAACTACGGCTGGCTTATCCGCTACGTGCACCAGAACGGTGCATCGATGTTCTTCATCGTCACTTTCATCCATATCTTCCGCGGCATGTACTACGGCTCCTACAAGGCGCCGCGCGAGCTGCTGTGGATCCTGGGCGTGGTGATCCTGCTGCTGATGATGGCGACGGCGTTCATGGGCTACGTGCTGCCCTGGGGCCAGATGTCCTACTGGGGCGCGACCGTCATCACCAACCTGTTCTCGGCCTTCCCGGTGGTCGGCCATTCGATCGTCACCTGGCTGTGGGGCGGGTTCAGCGTCTCCAACCCGACCCTGAACCGGTTCTTCTCGCTGCACTATCTCCTGCCCTTCGTGATCGTGGCGGTGGTGTTCCTGCACGTCTGGGCGCTGCACATCACCGGCTCGAACAACCCGCTCGGCATCGACGTCAAAGGCCCGCAGGACACGGTGCCCTTCCATCCGTACTACACGATCAAGGACAGCGTCGGCATCTGCGCCTTCCTCGCGGTGTGGGCGTTCCTGGTCTTCTTCACCCCCAACCTGCTGGCCGACCCGAACAACTTCATCCACGCCAACCCGCTGCAGACCCCGAACGACATCGTGCCGGAGTGGTACTTCCTGCCGTTCTACGCGATCCTGCGTTCGGTGCCGAACAAGCTCGGCGGCGTGTGCGCCATGTTCGGCTCGATCCTGGTGCTGTTCTTCCTGCCCTGGCTGGATACCTGCAAGGTGCGCAGCGCGCGGTTCCGGCCGATGTATCGCATGCTGATCTGGGTGTGGGTTCTGGCCACCGTGGTCCTCGGCGTGGTGGGGGCGCACAAGCCGCTCGGCTTCTGGGTGCCGCTCGGGCGGCTGTGCACGATCTACTATTTCTTCCACTTCCTGGTGCTGATGCCGTTGCTCGGCGTGATCGAAAAGACGCGGCCGCTCCCCGACAGCATCAGCCAGGCGGTGCTGGGCAAGGGCGGAGGACCGGTGCCAAGCGGCGCCGCAGCCAAGCCGATGGAGAAGGCATGATGCGCGCGCTTCGTTCGCTTCTGGCCGCGCTGCTGTTCGCCGTCGTCGCGGCCGGCCCCGCGCTGGCCCAGGACGCCGGCACCCCGCCGCTTCCGAATGAGCAGTGGAGCTTTTCGGGCCTGTTCGGCGGGCTCAACCTCGCCGCCGCGCAACGCGGGTTCTGGGTCTATTACAACGTGTGCTCGAACTGCCATTCGATGCACCAGCTGCACTACCGGGATCTGGCCGGCATCGGCCTGACCCCGAAACAGATCAAGGCGATCGCCGCCTCGGTCACGGTGCCGAAAGGGCTGAACAGCCAGGGCGAGCCGGTGACCGGCCCGGCCACGCCGGCGAGCCAGTTCAAGTCCCCGTTCCCCAACGACGTGGCGGCGCGCGCGGCGCTGAACGGCGCCCTGCCGCCCGATCTGTCGCTGATCGTCAACGCGCGGGAAGGTGGGCCGAACTACGTTTACGGAATCCTCACCGGGTTCGTGAAACCGCCGGCGGGCTTCAAGGTGCCGGCCGGGAAATACTACAACGAGTACTTCCCGGGCCACCTGATCGCCATGCCGCCGCCGCTGCACGATGGGCTGGTGACCTATGCCGACGGCACCAAGGCCACCATCCCGCAGATGGCGCATGACGTCGTGACCTTCCTCTATTGGACGGCCAACCCGGAAGCGGTGGAACGCAAGCAGATGGGTGTCCGCGTGGTGCTGTTCCTGGTCCTGCTGACCGGCCTGACCTACGCGCTGAAGCGCAAGGTCTGGGCCGACGTCCACCACTAAGCGGCGGGACATGACTGCGATCCAGCCGGTCATCGGCATCGTCGGCGGCTCCGGCCTCTATGACATCGAGGGGCTGGAGGAGAAGGTCTGGCGCCAGGTGCCCACTCCCTGGGGCCAGCCTTCGGATGCGCTGCTGTTCGGCCGGCTGGGCGACGTGCGCTGCGTGTTCCTGCCGCGGCACGGGCGCGGGCACCCGTTGTCGCCGACGCATCTGAACTACCGGGCGAATATCGACGCGCTGAAGCGCTCGGGCGTGACCGACGTCGTCTCGCTCTCGGCGGTCGGCAGCCTGCGGGCCGACCTGCCGCCGGGCAGCTTCGTGATCGTCGACCAGTTCGTCGACCGCAGCTTTGCCCGCGAAAAGAGCTTCTTCGGCGAAGGCGTGGTGGCGCATGTTTCGATGGCCCATCCGGTCTGCGCGCGACTCGGCGACGGGTTGGAAGCCGCGGCAAGGGATGTCGGCCTGAACGTGACCCGCGGCGGCACCTACCTGGTGATGGAAGGCCCGCAATTCTCCACCAAGGCGGAGAGCGAGCTGTACCGGGCCTGGGGCGCCAGCGTGATCGGCATGACCAACATGCCGGAAGCGAAACTCGCCCGGGAGGCGGAGCTTTGCTACGCCACCGTGGCGATGGTTACGGATTTCGACTGCTGGCATCCGGACCACGACCACGTCACGGTGGAAGCCGTGGTGAAGGTGCTGCTGGAAAATGCCGACCGCGCACGATCCCTGGTACGCGCGGCGGTCCCGTCACTCGGCCAGAGCCGGGGCACCTGCCCATGCGGCTGCGACCGCGCCCTGGACAACGCCATCATCACCGCCGCGCATATGCGCGACCCGGCGTCGGTCACCCGCCTGGAAGCGGTCGCAGGACGGGTTCTGAACGGCTGAGCCGAGCCGGCTCGCTTCCTATCAGGCGCGCCGTGCGCGCCGCCGCAGCAGTCCGATCCCGAGAACTCCGACCGCGAGAACCGTGACGGTCGAAGGTTCGGGCACCGCCGAGGAGCCGGACTGGCCCGAGATCGACGACGTGACCGGAAGACCACCCAGCGCATCCGCCGACAGCGTGTATTGATGGATTTCCGCCTTCTGGTCGATCGCCTCGGCGATCACCGCGCCGTTGAGATCGCCGTTATTCGTTACCGTCGCGTTCGGCGCCAGGATCTGGCCGTACCAACTGCCGCTGAACGTCAGCGTCGTGGCGTCCACGAAGTCCCAGATCACGTTGGTCTCGTTGTTGTTGCTGTTCAGCGTCGGCAGCGCCGCGCCGGGCTGGCCGGTCACGACCACGAACACGGCGTCCAACCCGTTGGTGTTGACGCCGAAGAAGTTCTGGTACGACGCGAGATCGGCCGCGGTGGTGGTGATGAACCCATACCGCTTGCCGCCATAGCTGCCGGGCGCTGCCGTCGCCGTTATCTGGGTCGGGCCATTCTGGACGTACGCACCCAGGGTCTGCGCGGTCGTCGCCGCGGCATCGGCGGCGATGCCGGTCGCCAGATCGCGAAGCGCCCCTTCGAACGGCATCGTGGCTGCAAACGGAAAGCTGGTCGATGTCGGCACGCCGGTGGTGATCGGCGTCGCTGGCCGCAGGTTCTGGGTGTTGCCGGCGTTGGCAGCGCTGGTCCGGACGAAGGTGGCCCCCTGAATCGTGCCGGAATTCTGCCCGGCGAGACTGACACCGCCGTTGTAGTTCATGTTGAGCGTGCTGCCGGCAGCGTTGCCGCCCTGGATGAAGAAATCGCCGCCGCCCGACGCGGCGCCGAGACCGGTCACGTTCCCCCAGACAGTGAGCGAGCCATAGGTGGCGCCGAGAGCGGTGGCGGTGGTGTCCCCGCCGCACCCGTTGAAGCAGATATTGTGTCCCCCGCCGGCGAAATTGCCGCCGACCGCGATCCGCCCCTCCGTCTCGTTCCCGGCAGTGTAGTCACCGAACGCGATGGCGTTGAACTGGTTCAGGACGGGGCCGTCCAACGCAAGGTCCGGCGCCGACAGCGCAGCGGACGCGGGGGCCGCCGGCAGAAGCAGGGCGAGGCCGAGGAGGGCACCGGCAGCAAGCGTTGCATTCATCGCGCAATGTCCATTTATTGACACGACATAAATATCGCCGTGCCCCCCCATTGCGCAAGGGATAATCCGCGCCGCGGCCAGACCAGGACCGCATGGCTGTCCCAATGAGAGCACCAAAATCCTCGCATTCATGAGGCGATTATCGGTTTTGGCCTCTGTGGATCATAAAACAGTATGGCGGCTGGTTTTGAGGGCAACCTTAAAGGTTGCGGGAGATGGGTTCGCCTGCACTCACAAGCCCCGCTGCATGTTCCTGTCCGTCCGGCGCGATTCCGCCGGCGGTCGGCACGCTCCAGCGGCCGGGACGCGCTGCCGCTTCCTGCACCGGCGGCCGCGCTGCCAGCAACAGATCGAGTTTCTGGTCGAGCGCATCCGACACCGTGCGCACGACCCCGTTCTGCGCGTAGGCAAGCTGCGCCAGGGCGGCGGAATTCACGGGAACGGGCCTCACCGCGGCACAACCGGCCACGGCCAACAGCGCGAGCCACCCGGCTGGCCGAAACATGCCGGCCCTTCCAGGGCGGCCACCCCTCCGGCCGCCCCTTTGGCGACCGCATCGATCGCAGGAGGGCGGCGGCGCGGCGGAACGCGGAAAGGATCGACGCATGGAGGCCTCCTCTCAAGGCGCTCCGCACTCTCTGCCGTAATGCTTTGCCGAAGGTTAACCTGCGTTCCGTGCAACGCGAAACGCATCACATCCCGCGACACCGTCCAGGCCGTTCACCCAACCCCATCGTCCGCGGCGTGACGCGCGTCCCCATCCGCGCTTCCCCCGCAGGATATCCGGCACCCGCGCCGCCGGCAGGCGAAGCACCATTCAGTGCGCGGCCGGCCGGCCCTCCGCGGCCAGCATGCCGTCCAGTTTCTGGTTCAATGCGTTCGCAACGATGTGCACGTCCTGCCGCGGCGCGTAGCCGGGGGAGGGCGCCGCCGCGGCCGCCGTCGCCGACGAAGCGGTGGCGGGTCCGGCGCAGCCCGCCAGCAAAAGCAGAGCCAGGACGCCCCACGGGCCAAGGTGCAAATCCATCCGTCGCGCCCGGGATCGGGCGGCCGAACGGGTGCTGTTCCGGGTCACGGAGTTCCTCCGATGAGCAGCGACACCCCAGTTTGGCCGAAAGCATTGCGGCAGGCGAACAACGTTTACGTGAGCCGGGCGTGGCCCTCGCCGCCGGCCCAGGCGATCCGCCCGCCCGCGATCGTGGCGACCAGCCGCGCCGGGCCCCGTGCGTCGGCCGGGGCGAGCACCACCAGATCGGCCCGTTGCCCGGGCGCGATCGTGCCGCGATCGGCAAGGCCCGCGGCCGCCGCCGGCGCCGCCGAAACCAACCCCCAGGCCTGTTCCAGGTCCAGCACGCCGCGCCCGGCCAGGACCAACGCCGCCCGGGCCAATGCCGGATAGTAATAGTCCGATGTCAGGATCGAACAGATTCCCGCCTCGGCCAGCCGCGCCGCGGAGGCCCAACCGAGATGGGAGCGTCCGCGCAACACGTTCGGGCTCCCCATCACCACCGCGTCCCCCGCGGCGCGCGCCGCCTGCCCGACCTCCTCGGCCATCGGGAATTCGCAGATGCGCGCGCCCAGGGCACGGAATCGCTCCCGGTCCGCAAGGCTCGCGTCGTCGTGGCTGGCAAGCGGGATGCCGGCCGACCGCGCGGCCGCGGCCAACCTCGCCTGGGCCGCAGGTATTTCCGCCGCGCACGCGGCCGCCCGGGCCGCCGCCCGCGCCGCCACGGCGCGGAACGCCTCCGGGCAAACGCCGGCGCGTTCGATGAATTTTGCCGCCGCCGCCGGATCGTCCAGCCGCGCCAGGATCCCCGGGGTGTGGTCGTTGAAGGCGAGCAGGTGCACCTGCCCGGCGGCGATGGCGGCCTCCGCCGTCTCCAGCGCCTCCAGGTTGTAGGCTTCCCAGCGCAGGTGCACCCGCAGATCGCACTGCCCGCGATGCGCCGCCAATGCCGCCAGCAGCGCGTGCCAGGTCTCGATTCCGCGCAGCCCAGGCTCCCATGACAGGGTGACGCCGAGATAGGCGGTGGTGATGCCGTTGGCGAGCAGTTGCGCTTCGGTCTCCTCGATCGCCAGCGCGGCCGGAAAATCCACGCCGGGACGCGGCTGCAACTGGCGTTCGAACGCATCGCCGTGCAGGTCGATCAGGCCGGGCAGCACCCAGAGCCCGGTGGCATTGAACCGCCGCCCCGGGCCGGCGGCGTCGATCGCGGCGATCTGGCCGTCGCTCAGTTGCAGGGCCGCCCGCCGCAGCCCGGCGCCAGGCACCAGCACCGCGCCGCCGATAAGGGTCAGGTCGGACATCGCATTCCCTTCAGGGTTCGAACACGAGCTGCACGCGCGGGGTGGGGTAGCGGGCGAGGCCGAACTCCACCACCCGTCCGGCCGCATCGACGTTCACGTTCTCCGCCGCGAGCAGCGGGCGGGAGCGTGGGACGCGCAGCAACACGGCTTCCTCCGGCGTCGGCATGCGCGCGCCGACCCGGGTGACGGCGCGGCGGTAGTCGGCGATGCCGATCGCGGCCAGCGCCTCGGAAATGCCCGCGCCCGCGCGCAACGTCGCCATGAGCCCCGGACCCAGGCCGGCCGGGAAGTAATGCGCGGTCAGGCTCACCGGCCGGTCGTCGGCCAGGCCCAGCCGTTCGAGCAGGATCACCGCCGCGCCAGGTGCGATGCCGAGGCCGCGGGCCACCTGCGCCTCCGCCGCGACTTCCTCCAGCCGCAGCACTCGCCCGGACGGCTCCCTGTTGTGGCGGCGGACCCATTCGGAGAACCGGGTACGCGGGCCGATCGCGTATTCCAGCACGTCATCGGCCACGAAGCTGCCCCGCCCCTGGCTGATCCGGATCAGTCCCGCACGGGCCAGCTCCTCCAACGCCCGGCGCAAGGTGTGGCGGTTGACGCCGAAGCGGTGTGCCAGCACGACTTCCGACGGCAGGCGCGCGCCAGGGGCGGGCGTGCCGGAAGCGATCTCCGCCCGCAGCCGCTCGGCGATCTGGCGCCACAGCGCGATCCCTTCCTGCCGCGGCCAGGGCGGAAGCACATCCGGGGCAACCGGGTCCGGCATCGGTGGCGGCCGCTTCCGGTCACGCCTCCGGCGGGGTGATCCAGTTGTACAGCGCGAGCCCGCCGTCCACCGCCACGGTCGTGCCGGTGACGTAGGCCGCGAAGCGCTCCGACATCAGGGCCACCGCCATCGCCGCGATGTCCTCCGGCGTGCCGGTGCGGCGCATCGGGATCATCCGTTCGAGGGATTCAACGTCCGCGGCGAACCCGCCGCCGGGAATCGCGCCGGGGGCGACGGCATTCACCCGGATGCCGTGCGGACCCAGCGCGCGGGCGAGTTCCTTCACCAGCATGGTCTCGCCGGCCTTGGCGGCGGAATAATGCGGCAGGTTGCGTGGCGTCTCGGCGTGCAGGGAGGTGACGAAGACCATCCGCCCGCGAATGCCCGCCTTGATCATGTGCCGCCCCGCCGCCTGGCCGAGCACGAAGCCGGAGCGCAGGTTGGTGGTGACCATCGCGTCCCACTCCGCCTCCGTCACCGCAAGCACGTGCTGGGATTCGGGCCGGCGCGGCGATGCGCTGTGCGCGAGCAGCGACAGCCGGCCACCGGCGGCGGCCAGCGCCGCGTCGAACAGCGCGCGGGCACCGTCCGGGCGCGACAGGTCGGCGGGCAGGAACGCGGCGCCCAGCTCGGCCGCCACCGCGCCGCCCCGTTCGGGATCGATGTCGGTGATCACGAGGCGGGCGCCCTCGGCGGCCAGCGCGCGGGCGATGCCGCGGCCGATGCCGGAGGCCGCACCGGTCACCAACGCGGTCTCGCCTGCGAGCAAAGGATCAGACATCCGGCGTCTCCGTGGTCGGTCGGCGGCTGACGACGAGCCTCGGGGTGAAGCTCTGCACCGTCTCGCCGTTCTGGTTGAGGGTCAGGCAGCGCACCCGCACCGTGCCGCGGTCGGGACGGGAGCGGGAGGGCGCGATCTCCAGCACTTCGCAGTCCACGTGCAAGGTATCGCCGGGGCGGACGGGACGTTCCCACATCAATTCGCCCCCCGAGCCGATGATGCCGCCGGCGAGCGGCAGGCCGGTGGTGACGAGCAGGCGCATCGTCAGTGCCGCGGTGTGCCAGCCGCTCGCGGCGAGGCCGCCGAACAGGGTCTTCGCCGCCGCCGCTTCGTCGAGGTGGAACGGCTGCGGATCCCACGCGGCGGCGAACGCCTTGATCGCCGGCGCGTCGATCGTCTGGCTCAGGCTGGTGAAGCGCTGGCCGATACGGAGGTCTTCGAGGAACAGGGCGGGCATCCGGCAAGCATAGCGGCAAGCCGGCGCGGACACACGCTCCCCCGCCACGGTCCCTCCTCCGTCCGGGAGGAGGGAGCGGTCCGGTCAGTCCTCGGCGACGCCGAGGGCGCGGCGGAAGCGGTCGGCCAGATGGGCGCCGTCGCGCGGCGGCAGGTGGCGGGGCACTTCGGCGGGGGCGATCTTCAACACCGCGAACAGCGGTTCCGACCGCAGGCGGGGCCGCAGCGCCGCGACCTCGTCCATGTCGCGGGCGGTCGCGGTCGCGCCCCAGCCGCAGGCGGCGGCGACCGCGACGAGGTCGGTGGCGTGGCCGGTATGGCTGCGCTGGGCGCCGGTTTCGCCGAAGCGCGCATTGTCCAGCACCGCCACGGACAGGTTGGGCACCCGGGCGGCGGCGATGGTGGCCAGCCCGCCCAGGCCCATCAGCATCTCGCCGTCCCCGGTGATCACCAGCACGTGCCGCTGCTTCTGCGCGAGCGCGAGGCCGAGGCCGATCAGCGCCGCGCCGCCCATCGCGCCCCACAGGTAGAAGTTGAGCGGCCGGTCGCCGGCGGCGCCGACGTCGTAGGTGGCGGAGCCGAGGCCGCTGACCACCAGGAGATCGCCCGGGTCCCGCATCAGCGCCGCCACCACGGCGCGGCGGTCGAGCGTGCCTTCGTTGTGCATGCGGTCGGGGCTCATTTCACGAACACCTTGCTGCCGATCAGGCGTTGCGAGAACAGCACGGCCACCGGCACCGCCGAATCGAAGGCGAGCGAGGCCGCGGCGGCCACCGTTTCCGCCGCTTCGTCGGGCCGGTCGGCGCGGCGGGCATGCACGCCGGCCGCGGCCAGCACGCCGGGCGTCGCGGACCCCATCGGCACCTGCCAGGGATTGAACTCCCCCCACTCGCCGCGCATCGTCACCAGGGTGAGGAACGGCAGGCGGCAGTTGATCGGCAGCGACAGCATGTTGATGCAGTTGCCGACGCCGGAGGACTGCATGAGCAGCGCCGCGCGCTGCCCGCCGAGCCAGGCGCCGGCGGCGAGCGCGATGCCTTCCTCCTCGGTGGTCAGCACGATCGCGGCCATCTCGGGGTCGGCATGCGCCGCCTCGATCAGATGGGCGTGGCCGGCATCGGGCACATAGCCGATCTGGGTGATGCGGGCGGCTTTCAGCGCGGCGTAGACGGCCGGCTGCCAGGTCGTTCGGTCCATGGTCCCTCCGTGGTCGGGGCGCATCGTGCAAGCGGACGGGGCCGAGGGCAAATCGGGCGCGCCGGCGCCGAACCCGGCGGCAGGCGCCGCGGGCGGACGGGGCGGTAGCGCCGCATGGGTCCGGAACAATGTCGTTGGCAAGCGGATTGATCCAGGTCAATGCCGTCCGCCCGGCGCCCGCCCACGCCTGCGCGCAGGCGCCCGGCCTGCCGCCGGGCCGGGCAGGGAGTGACGCGGCCATGGACGCCGACGAAGTGCCGCTTGCGATGATCGACGAAGCCGCCATCGCCGACGCCCCGCTGCGCCGCGATCCGTACGACTTCGCCTTCGTGGAGCAGGCGATCCCCGCGACGTTGAAGGACGCGATCCTGGAGCATGCCCCGCGCATCCCGGACCGCGGGAGCTACGGCCTGCCCGACCTGCGCTACGGCCCGCGCTTCGGCGCGGTGGTCCGCGACCTGCTGAGCCCGCGCTTCCGCCGCCTGGTGGAGCGCAAGTTCGACATGGACCTGAGCCCGTATCCCCCGGTCATCGTGATGATGGGCAACACCACGGGACACTACAACGAAGGCCACGCGCACCCGGATTCGAAGCACAAGATCGTGACGGTGCTGCTCGGCTTCTCCCGCGCCTGGCCGTACGAGCGCGGCCGGCTGCGGGTGCTGCGCAGCGCCGACCGGGAGGACTACGCGTTCGAGTTCGCCCCGGAGTTCGGGCGGATGCTGATGTTCCGCGTGTGCGACCATTCCTGGCACGGCTTCCTGCCGCAGAAGGGCCAGCGGATGAGCCTGCAGCTCTGCTACGCCGATTCCGCCTGGTACGTGCGGAGCGAGTATTGGCGCCACAGCATCAGCGCCTTCGCCAAATCGGTGCCGGTGCTGCGGAAACTGATCGAATACGCGCCGCGCTGAGCGGCAGGGGGTCCCGCATGCACTATCCGCCGGTCACCGCGCCCGAGACCATCGCCGCCCATTTCTCCGCCGCGCTGCGCGCCGCCCGCCGGGACGACTGGCCGTACCGGCACTGGAAGCTGACCGACGTGCTGCCGGAGGCGGTGTGCACCGCGCTGCTGGCGATGCCGATCGTGCCGCCGATGCTGGGCCCGACCGACGGCACCCGCAACAGCTACAACGACCGCCGCTGCTTCATCACCCCGGCGATGCGGCGGGACTACGCGGTGTGCGCCGGGCTGACCGACGCGCTGCAGCGCCCCGACGTAGCGCGGCTGCTGGCCGAGACCTGCGCCATCCCGGCCGAGGGCAGCTACCTGCGGATGGAATACATGCAGGACACCGACGGTGCCTGGCTGGAGCCGCACCGGGACATTCCCGAAAAGCTGTTCTCGATGGTGATCTATCTGTGCACCGGGCCGGAGGCGGCCGAGTGGGGCACCGACATCTACGACGCCGACCGGCGCTGGGTGGGGCGGTCGGCGGCGGAATTCGATTCCGCCGTGATCTTCGTGCCCGGGCCGGCGACGTGGCACGGGTTCGAGAAACGGTCGATCATCGGGGTGCGGCGGCTGATGGAGATCAACTACGTGCGGGCGGACTGGCGGGACCGGGAGCAACTGGCCGATCCGGAGAGGGGGATACGGGTGGGGTAGGGGGATCGCCTTGGGGCGGGCTTCCGGGGCGAGTCGGAGACGACAGGATACGGCGGGCACGCCGCCGCTTGCCTCGTCGCCGATGGTGGGTCGACTGAAAGTCGGGGACCGGTGAAGAGGTCCTACAGCCGGGTTCGACCCAACTTGGACAAAGCCTGCCCCAATAGCCGATTCCGGAAACGGACGTTCCGCGACGCCGATGTCCGACGGCTGTGCGCCGATTGTGTTGAAAAAGCCCGAGTTGCGGCTGCCCTGGAGTCCTGATTCAATCCTCTGAAGCAAGGAGGACACCGGGATGATGGGCGAGCGGGCGGTGATGCAGGAGGAGCTGCTCTACAACTTCAGCCTTGAGCAGCATGTCCCGGCCGATCACCTGCTGCGCTCGATCGACCGTTTCGTCGACCTGTCGGGAATCCGCGCGCACCTGCGGCCCTATTACAGCGAGACTGGGCGCCCCTCGATCGACCCCGAACTGATGATCCGAATGCTGCTGGTGGGCTACTGCTTCGGTATCCGTTCGGAGCGGCGACTTTGCGAGGAAGTCCACCTCAACCTTGCCTATCGCTGGTTCTGTCGGCTGGGACTGCAGAGAGTGGTGCCAGACCATTCCACCTTCTCCAAGAACCGGCACGGCCGGTTCCGCGACAGCGACCTGCTCCGCGAGGTATTCGAGACGACGGTCCGGCGCTGCATGGCCGAGGGCTTGGTGGGCGGCGACGGCTTCGCCGTTGACGCCAGCATGATCAAAGCCGACGCTAACCGCCAGCGCAGCGTGCCGGGGAGCGAGGGCCTGCCGCCCGAGGCTGCCAATCGCGCCGCATGTGAGTATCTCGCGGTGCTCGACGATGCCGCGTTCGGTGGGGCGACCCCGGTCGTGCCCAAGTTCATTTCCCCGTCCGATCCGGCGGCACGCTGGACAGGCGCCAACGGTGGATTGGCCTTCTTCGCCTACTGCACCAACTACCTCATCGACCTGAAATGCGCGGTTATCTTGGACGTCGAGGCGACCACCGCAGTGCGGCAGGCCGAGGTTACGGCCCAGCACCGCATGATCGAGCGGATGCAGGATCGGTTCGGCCTTTGGCCCGAGCGGTTGGCGGCGGATGCCGGATACGGATCAGCGGAGAACCTGGCTTGGCTGGTGCATGAACGCGGCATCGAGCCGCACATTCCGGTCTTCGACAAGTCTGCGCGCAGCGACGGCAGCCTTGCGCGCTCCGACTTCACCTATGATCGAGACCGCGACCTATATATCTGCCCCGCCGGCAACGAGCTAAGGCTGTATCAGCGCGGCTTCTCGACGCCGCGTACTGGTGTCGACCAGGACGGCTTCATGCGCTACCGCGCGAGCAAACGGGACTGCGATGCCTGTTCGCTCAAACCCCGATGCTGCCCAGGCCAGCCGGCCCGCAAAATCCCGCGCTCGATCCACGAAGGCGCGCGCGACATGGCACGCGATCTGGCCTTGACCGATGCCTATGCCACCTCAAGGCGGGAACGAAAAAAGATCGAGATGCTTTTTGCCCACCTCAAACGCATCCTGAAGCTCGATCGACTCCGCCTCCGAGGTCCGAACGGAGCAAAAGACGAATTCCTGCTCGCCGCCACCGCCCAAAACCTCCGCAAGCTCGCCAAGCTGATCCCCACGCCGCCCCTGCCGGGTCCCGCCTGACGGGGAGGGGCACACTCGGCGGTCCCTGGGGCGCCAACAAACTTCGCCCCAAACCAGACTTTTTCAACAGAATCCGCCCGTTGCGGTCGATCGCTCGGTTGGAGTTGTCGCGACGAAGCGGGTGCTCCGGCGCATGGTCCGTGGGGCGATGAGGGGTGGGGAGCGGACGCTCGCATTGCCCGGCGG
>JAGWSV010000143.1 GCA_028869315.1 Rhodospirillales bacterium | reverse complement strand
CGATCGAGATCGCCGAAGCGCACGCCTTCAGCACCACGAGCACGCCGACCCACCACAGCGGGTAGGCGGCCTTGATCATCATGCCGATGGCGCCGTGGCCGGAGGACAGCACGGCGGGCGTTCCGAGCGCCATCACCCCCATCGCGATCCCGCCTACCAGCGGACGCAGCCAGAGCGGAATGCCGCTGCGGCGGAACGCCGCCTCGGTCAGGGTGACGCCGCGCATCATCGCGATGCCGATCAGCGCGCAGAGCAGGCCGGTGGCAAGGATCGGGACGTAATCCTCCGGGTACAGGGCCGGCATCACCAGGAACAGCTCGAACGGTGCGCGTCCCAACGTGTGCAGCACCGCGACCGCGACCAGCGAGGCCACCGCCACCGGAGCGAAGGTACCGAGCGTGTAGGTGCCGATCACCAGCTCGAAGCCGTAGAACGCGCCGGTCAGCGGCGCGTTGAAGGCGCTGGCGATGGCGCCGGCGGCGCCGCACCCTACCAGCAGGCGCATGTCGTTGCGCCGCAACCGGAATTCCCGCCCGAAGCGGGAAGCGACCCCGGCGCCGATCTGGGCATAGCCCGCTTCCAGCCCGATCGAGGCGCCGACGCCATTGGAAATGATCGTCTGCGCCACCACGATCAGGCTGGAATTGAGCGACATCCGCCCGCCATAGAGGGCGTTGGCCTCGATCGCGTCGACCGCCCGGCGCGGGTGCAGCCGGCCCATCAGCACCCCGAACAGCCCGAGCGCGAGCCCGCCGAGCGGCGGCACCAGCAGCGCCCGCCAGACCTGCAGTCGCGCCATGGCGCTGAGATGCGCTCCGGTCGGAATCGCGAACAGTACCTGATGCAGGACCTGGGCAGCGGCCGTCATCAGGAACACGAAGACGCCTGCACAGGCGCCGACCCAGGCGGCAAGGGCGAGCAGCCAGATTTCGTCCACCCGCACCAGCGCCCGCAGCACCTGTGGCGCATGATGGACGCGATCGGCGAACCGGTGGCGCCGGACCTGAGGGCGCCGGGCAGCGGTACGCCGCCGGCTATCGTGCAGAAGGCTCTTGGGGCCAGGGGCCGACGACATGCACGAAAGTCCCGAAGGCGAGGGGCGGGCACGCGACCGAAAGAAGCCTCCCCCAGAAGGGGGCCTGACAGGAGCCAACACCGAATGTCGGCACCGCAACCGACCGCGCCCGATCTTCATGGGCCGCCACCATCGGCGGATCAATCAAAAAGAGCATTTTTATCACACGGCATCCGAAACGCGGTTGTCGATACCTTGGCTTGGCAGCCCGCGTCGATCCGCGCCGGGACGGGTCAATGGGCCGGAGCCCTGCCCCCCGCGTCGGTCGTGCGATTGATCCGCGGCGCCGCCGCGTGCCTGCCCTCGGCGCCCCCGCCGTCTGCGGCGGCGCGGCGCAGCAACGCGGGCGGTAGCCAGACCCGCACCAGTTCCCACGCGCCGTGTTCCAGCCGCAACCGCAGCCGGATCGGCTCGTGCTGCCCGGCAATCCGCAGCCGAATCAGGACCGAGCGCGGCCCTTCAAGCCACAGGCCTGCCAGGCGAATGCCGGCCGGCTTGACGCCTGCCGGTGGCGTGCCGTCCTG
The DNA here is from genome assembly GCA_028869315.1 of Rhodospirillales bacterium. GTDB lineage: Bacteria > Pseudomonadota > Alphaproteobacteria > Acetobacterales > Acetobacteraceae > JAJZVS01. Next base: position 15,094 of record JAGWSV010000143.1, on the reverse strand, counting down.
ATCCGGTCCGCCGGCGCGCGCCAGGCGGATCAGTCCGCGCGGCGTCAGGTGCGGGGCCATTTCGTGCTCGGCAATCCCCGAGACGAAGGAGAAGCCGAACGGCGGCAGCCCGCCGGCGACCTTGGCCTTGCCAGTCGCGTCGCCAGCCTGGGCAGGCGATCCGCCGAGGACGCCGCCGGCGACCTCCTGCGCCAGGCCGCGGCGCACCGAGGGGAAATCTACAAGCCGCGCAACGGTCGTCGTATCGCCCTGCCGCACCGCCCGATCGAGCCGGAACAAGGCCAGACCGGGTGCAACCACATAGATGCCCAACAGCAGGACGACGGCACCGATCAACGGAAACCTTGCCATCGCGGTCCGCTCCGTCGTCATCGTTGGAATGTAGCGCGGAAAACTGAATTTCGCGCTAAGAAATTGTACGTATCCACTGCGGGCGGAGGGCGACCGGCCGACAAAGCCGGGCACGATGTCGTGCGCGGGGGCGGCCGGCATCCGCTTCGCCTCGCGTCGCCGCTGGTCCGTTCAGGGCAATCGAGCCAGCAGCGCGGCCAGCCGCCTTGCGCGCGGGGCGAACAGGCGTTCCAGGTAGAAGCTCCCTGCAGCGCGCAGTCCCGCTTCCGAGCGGGTCGGGTAGGGCACGATCATGCCGGCGAGCGCCGACAGCTTCATCCGCCGGGCGATCGCCAGGGTCCAGGTGCCGATCATCTCCCCGGCCTGCGGGGCCAGGATGCCCGCACCGAGCACCCGCCCGCGCGCCACCACGAGCTTGACCAGCCCTGCAGGGTCGCGCTCGGCGCGGGCCCGGTCGGTCTCTGCCAGCGGCCAGCGCAGCACCTGCACCTTGTGCCCGGCGGCGCGCGCCTCCGCTTCCGTCAGGCCGACCTGGGCCAGTTCAAGGTCGGTGAAGGTCACTCGCGGCAGCGCGGCGCCACTCACCCGTGCCGGCAGGCGAAAAACCGCGCGGCGGATGACGACGCCGGCGTGATGGCTGGCGACATGGGTGAATGCGCGCGGGCCGATGCCGGCAGGATCGGCGATGTCGCCCACCGCGAAGACCCGCCGGTTGGTCAGGCTGCGCAGTCCCCGGTCGGTGGCGATACCGGCGGGCGAGGCGCGTACGCCGCCGGCTTCCAGCGCCAGCGCGGTGAGGTCGGGGCGGCGGCCGGTGGCGACCAGCAGGTGGCTGCCGGCGATCCGCCTTCCATCGGCCAGCGCCAGCACCGGACCGGGCTCGACGGCGGCGACCGTCACCCCCTCCAGGATCGTCACGCCGCGGGCGCGCAGTGCCGCGCCCAGCCCGGCCGCCAGTTCGGGATCTTCCTTGCCGGCGATCCTGGCGGCCTCCACCACGGTGACGGGGATGCCGAGGCCGGCATGGGCGTCAGCCATCTCCAGCCCGATCGGCCCGCCGCCGAGGATCATCAGGTGGGTAGGGGGGGCGGGCAAGTCGAACACCGTCTCGTTGGTCAGGAACGCGACGTGCTCCAGCCCGGAAATTGGCGGCACGGCGGGGCGCGAGCCGGTGGCGAGCACGATCCGCCGCGCCGTGATCCGTCGCGCCCCCACCGCGAGGGTGGCCGGATCGAGGAAGCGGGCCTCGCCGACGATCACCTCGGCGCCGAGCGCGCGGTAGCGAGCCGCGGAATCGGCCGGCGCGATGCTGGCGACCGTGTCGCGCACATGCGCGTGCACCGCCACCCACGAGATCGCCGGGGCGGAAAGGGCGACCCCGAAGCGGCCGGCCCTGCGAGCGGAAACCGCCGCGTGCGCCGCGGCGAGCAGCGCCTTGGAGGGGACGCAGCCGGTGTTCAGGCAGTCCCCGCCCATCGTTGCGCGCTCGATCAACGCGACCCGCAGCCCCAGTCGGGCGGCCACCGCCGTGACGGACAGGCCGCCGGCGCCGGCACCGATCACTGCGAGGTCGTAGTCGGGCCTCATCCGCGCCCGCCAGTGCCGGCGCACCGCCGGACACCGCGGCGCGAGAGCGGAGTCAGGGCCGTCCGACCATCGGGGCGGGGCGTCGCAGGCGGCCGCTGGTGCGACGCCGGCATGCGCTCAGAGCCCTTCGGGTGATCGACGACGAAGCCGGCGCCAGACCACCGGGGCGAGCGACAGCGCCGCCAGGGCCAGCAGCGGTCCCAGTATCGCGGGCGAAAAAACCTGCGACAGGTCGGGCGTGCCGCCGACCGCCAGAACGTCGCCCACCCCGGCGCCGATCCAGGAGAACACCAGGGTGACCGGGATGATGCCGATCAGCGTCGCCGCTGCATAAGGAAACAGCCGCATGCCGCACAGCGCCGCGCCCAGGTTGACCAGCCAGAACGGCACGATGGGCAACAGTCGCAGCGCCAGCAGGTAGCTGAACCCGTCACGTTCCAGCCCCGGGCGGATCCGCCCGAGCAGGGCCTGGGCCCGACGCGCCGTGAACCCCGCGAGCGCGGTGCGCGCCACCAGGAACAGCACGACCGCACCCAGCGTGGCGCCCAGCACGGCGAGACCGCCGCCGACCCAGGGCCCGAACAGGAGCCCGGCGGTCACGGTGACAAGTGCGGCTTCCGGGATCGAGAAGGCGACGATCACCGCATAGATGGCGACATAGGTGGCCGGGGCCGCGAGCGGATGCGCCGCGACGAGCGCCCGCAGCGCCGCCTGGTGGCGGGCGACGGCGGCCCAGCTCAGCTCATTGGCCAGTCCGCTCTTCCACAGCGTCACCCCGATGGCGACGACCAGCAGCAGCGGCAGAAGATGCCGGAGGGCGCGCACCGCGAGGCTCAGCGCTGGATCGGCGGGACGGCGTGGGTCCGGCTGCGGGCGGGGACGGTCATGGCACTCTCTCCGGTCGGGCCGCCCGGCACGAATGGTCGGCATCGGCGGCGGCACGGTCTCGTTGAACACGGGATCATCGGCCGCCTCAGCTGTGAACAGGCTCCGGAAGCAGGCTTCAGTGGCCGAAACCTACCGGCATCGACTGCGCGTCCCGCAATACCACAGCGCCCACAGATCGAATGGCCCACACTTCAAAAACCGCCACAACCGGACGCGACCGCTGGCAACGCGGCGAACCGGCGCGCAGGGTTGGTGGAGGGGGTTGGATTCGAACCAACGTAGGCGTGCGCCAACGGATTTACAGTCCGTCCCCTTTAGCCACTCGGGCACCCCTCCGCGCCGGGCCGGGACTAATGCCAACCCCGCAGTCTTGTCAACGAACCCCGGCCCGCGAAGCACCGCCCGCGCGACGCTCTGTGCAGCGCCGCTGGTTGCCCTTATAGGCACCTTGATGAAACCTCCTCACAACCGGCATGGCGGCTCCGGTCGCCCCCCCGCCGATCGCGGCCCGCACCGCTCTGGCGGCGGCGGTGGCGGGTTCGGCTCGCGCGCGTCCGATTCGAATCGGGGCGGCGGCGGACCAGGTCGCGTCGCGGCGGGCCCTCGTCCGGAGGGGGCAGGCGGCGGCGGACCGCGCGGCAGCGGGCCGCGCAGCCACGAGCAACACGGCAGCGGGCCTCGCCCCGAGAGCGGGCGAGGCGAGGATTGGCCGCGCCGGGAGGACCGGCCCCGCCGGGAATGGACGCCATCCGGCGCATCGCGGGGCGGCGCTGCGGCGCCGTTTTCGCGCGCATCGGATCGTGCCCGTGCCGACCAGGCGACGGATCGGGGGGCGGACCAAGGAACCCCGTACCATACACGTGGCGCGGCTCCGTCACGGCAGGGCGGGCATCGCGAGGAGCGGCATCCGGGACCCGGCCGCCGCGATCATCGCACCCCCGATGATCGGCCGCGCGACGAGCATCCGCGCGACGAACACCAGCGGAACCCGCGCCATCCACGCGGCCCGCATCGCCCCGCCGCCGCCCCGCCGCCGGCACCAGCGGGAACCATCTGGCTCTATGGCCACCATGCCGTCACCGCCGCCCTCGCCAACCCGGCCCGCCGCCTGCGCCGCCTGGTGCTGACCGAGGAGGCCGAGGCTGCCCTGTCGGCCGTCCTGGCACAACCCTGGCCGCTGGCGCCGGAACGCGCCGAGCGCAGCCGACTCGACCATCTGCTCGGCCGGGACGCGGTGCACCAAGGGATCGCCCTGCTCGCCGACCCGCTGCCGCCGCCGGTCCTGGCGCAGATGCTGGAGCGTCCGGGGCCGGTCCTGGTGCTCGATCAGGTGACCGACCCGCGCAATGTCGGCGCCATCCTGCGCTCCGCCGCCGCTTTCGGCGCTGCCGGCGTGATCACCCAGGACCGCAACGCGCCGGATGAAACCGGCTCGCTGGCAAAGGCCGCCTCCGGCGCGCTGGAGACGGTGCCGCTCTTACGCGCGGTGAACATCGCCCGCACCCTGATCGCGCTGAAGGCGGCGGATCGCTGGGTGGTGGGGCTGGACGCGGGTGGGCCGGCCCCGCTGTCCGGCCCATCCTTCGCGGGACGGCGAGTGGCGCTAGTGCTGGGCGCCGAGGGCGGCGGCCTGCGGCGCCTTACCCGTGAGACCTGCGACGAGGTGGCGGAACTGGCGACCGAGGGCGCCATGTCCAGCCTGAACGTGTCCGCCGCCGCCGCCGTGGCGCTCTATGAACTGACGCGTCGCCCCTGAACGGGCGCTGCCGAACGGACGCCCCTGAACGGAGGAGAGCCCCGAGATGGCAATGACCGGCCGGCCTGGCTTCGATCCCGTCCCCGCCGCCGAAGCGCTGCGAGCCGCCCGCGCCGCCGGCGGGGGGCTCGCCCCGTTGCCCGCCTTCCTCGCGCCGCGCGACGAAGCCGAGGGGGCCGCCGTGCAGCGCGCGCTCGCCCGCACCCTGGCGGCCGATCCACCGGCGGGGTTCAAGATCGGCGCCACCGGGAAGCGGATGCAGGACTATCTGGGCCTCACGGGGCCCGCCGCCGGCTTCATGCCAGCCGCCGGCCTGCGCGCAAGCGGCGCGGTGCTGTGCTTCGCCGATTTCCACCGGCCGGGCGTGGAGTGCGAGGTCGCGGTGCGGCTGGCAAGCGACCTGCCGCCCGGCCCGTGCGACGCCGCCACCGCCGCCGCCGCGGTGGGGGACTTCTTCGCCGCGATCGAGGTGGTGGAGAACCGATACTCCGACCTTGCCGCCTTCGGCACGCCGAGCCTGATCGCCGACCAGGTGTTCCACGCCGCCGCGGTGCTCGGCGCGCCAACCGGGCCGGGCTGGGCGGGCGACTGGCGGAGCCTGGACATCCCTGCCCTGGCCGGCAGCCTCTCGGTGAACGGGGCCGAGCGCGACCGCGGCGTGGCCGCCGATCTGCTCGGCCACCCGATGAACGGGCTCGCCTGGCTGGCGGGGTCGTCCGTGGCGGCGGCGTTTGGCGGGCTGAAGGCCGGGCAGGTGGTGCTCCTGGGCAGCGTGACCCCACCGCTCTGGCTGGAGGCGCCGGGGGAGATCACCGTGTCCTTCCCGCCGCTGCCGCCCGTGCGCTGCACTTTCGTATAGATGCGGTTCACCTTCGCTTAACCGCCGGCCGCGACACTGGCGCCGACCGCGCGCGCCTGTCCTTCCGCGGCATCGCCTTGCCAGAACGGCGGCACGGGACCTGCCCCGATGGATGCCGACTGGAACGCTCTGTCCGACGACATGCAGCTGGCGATCACCCGCGCGGCGTTGCGCCATGCCGCGAACTCGATCGCCGGACAGGCGGAAACCCTGGCGGCGGAGATGGAGGCGGGGCACTTGGCGGATCGCGGCGGGGCGGACGCGCTACGCCTGCTCGCGGCCATCCTGCGCAGCCAGCAGCACGAGGCCCTGGTGCCGGTCGGTCAGGGCTGACCCCACGCTCGGCAAGACGCCCGGAACCCGAAGGCGCCCCCAGATCCCTGACCCCCCAGATCGCCGGTGACCGGTCCCTGGAGGCCTTGCCAGTCGCGTCTATCCGCCGGCCCGCCCGTCACCCCCGGCCCGATGCTCGTCATGTGCCAGCACGCGCAAGGCGAGCGTGAGGTCCACATTCGCCCCGGACAGGATTACCCCCACCCGCTTGCCGGCCAGCGCGTCCCGTTCCGACATCAAGGCTGCGAACGCGGCTGCGCCCGCTCCCTCGGTCAGGTTGTGGGTGTCGGTCCACAAGGTGCGCATGGCAGCCGCGATCTCGGCGTCCGTGACCCGCACGATGCGGTCGGCGCCCGCGCGGATGATCGCCAGCGCCTGCTGATCCGGTATCCGGCAGGCCATGCCGTCGGCGATGGTGTCCGCCGTCTCCGTGCTCACCACCTGCCCCGCCGCGACCGAGAGCGCATAAGCCGGGGCCGCATCGGCCACCACGCCGACGATGCTGGTGCCGAGGCCGAGCAGGTCACGCGTGCGGATCAGCCCGCAGATGCCGGATCCCATGCCGATCGGCACGTACACCGTGTGGAGATTTGCGACCGCCCGGAACAGCTCCAGCGCGTAGGTCGCCACCCCGCGCACGAGGTCGGGATGGAAGGGCGGCACCATCTCCAGCCCGCGCGCGGCGGCGAGGGCCGCGGCGTGCGCGCGGGCCGCGTCGAAATCGGTCCCGTATTCCACCAACTCCGCGCCGAGGGCGCGCATGGCCGCGTTCTTCTCTACCGAGTTGTCCTGCGGGACGCAGACCGTGACGGTGACACCGGTCCCACGCGCCGCATAGGGCAGGCTCTGGCCGTGGTTGCCGCGGGTGGCGGTGATGAGGCCGCGCACCGCCGGCCGCTCACGGCACAGCCGGTCGAGATACACGAGACCGCCGCGCAGCTTGAAGGCACCGATGGGCGTGTGGTTCTCGTGCTTGACCCAGACCTCGCAGCCCGCCCGCTGCGCCAGCAGCGGCCAGGCATATTGTGGCGTCGGCGGAATCGCCGCGTGCACGATGTCGGCGGCGGCTTCGAGGTCTTGCAGGTCAAACAGGGGGCGGGCCTCCGGGCTGGGGCAGTGCGCGCTCACCCTCCACCGCCCGGGCCGGGCGGGTCAACGCCGGCTTGAGGCGGAGCCGGGCGGACCGCGGTTGTCCGGCCCAGAGCGGCTCAGCCCGCCAGTGCGCGGCGCAGCACCGCCGACATCATGTCGATCGCCGTATCCGCCGCCCGGACCACCTTGCCCATGCTGAGGAAGCCGTGGATCTGGTCGGACAGGTGCAGGGTGGTGACCCGCACGCCCTCCCGCTCCAGCCGCTGCGCATAGGCGATCCCCTCGTCGCGCAGCGGGTCGGCGGCGGCGGTCAGCACCAGCGCCGGCGCGGTGCCGGCGAGGCTGGCGGCGCGGATCGGCGAGGCGCGCCAGTCGATGCGGTCGGCGTCGTCGCGCATGTAGTGGTCGATGAACCACTTCATGGTGGCCGAGGTCAGCGGCACGCCAGGGCCCACCGTCTGGGAGGACACGGTGGTCATGGTCATGTCGGTGGCAGGATAGATCAGCAGCTGGAAGGCGAGGGGGGGCAGGGTGCCGTCCCGCGCCATCAGCGCCATCACCGCAGCGAGGTTGCCGCCGGCGGAATCGCCGCCCGCGGCTACCCGATTCGGGTCGATGCCGAGGCGCTCGGCCTGCTCGATCACGAACTTCGTCGCCGCAGCGCTGTCGTCGACGGAAGTGGGGAACTTGTGTTCCGGCGCCATGCGGTAGTCGACCGAAACCACCACGCAGCCAGCGGCGTTGGCGAAGCGGCGGCAGACCACGTCGTGCGAGTCGAGCCCGCCCAGCAGCCAGCCGCCGCCGTGGTAGTAGACGAGGCCCGGCAAAGCGGCGCTTCCGGCGCCGGCGGGTCGGTAGAGCCGTAGCGGGATGTCGCCATGCGGGCCGGGCGCGCTCAGGGCGCGTGTCTCGGCCACCGCTTCCGGCTCCGGCTGCAGCACGGCACGGCTTTTCATGTAGGCCTCACGCGCCTCCGTCGGGCTGAGCTGCTCGAAGGGCGGGCGGCCGGCCATGCGAATCATTTCCAGCACCAGCAGCACGTCGGGATCGAGGGTGGTCATCGTCGTGTTTCTCCAGCCATGGGATCACGCGGTGTCAGCAGAGTTTGCAGCACGGCCGGCGCGCTCGTGGGGGACGAACGCGCCCGATCGGGTCGGCGCCGGGGTCAGGCGGTCCAGTCGAGGATCTCCTCGGCCACCGCTCCCGGCTGGTCGAGCTCGGCCAGGTGGCCGGCGCAGCCGATCACCCGCAGATCGTGCGGCCCCGCCAGCGCCTTGCAGATGCGGTCGGCGTAGCTGATCGGCATGATCCGGTCCTCGTTGCCCCACAGCAGCAGGGTCGGCGCGCGGATCAGCTTCAGCCGCTTTTCCAGCCGCGTGTTGCCGAGCGGCCAGAAGATGCGCGCTGCGGCCTCGGACGCGCGGTTCTGCTCGATCGGCCATTCGATCGAGTTCGCCCCGTCGGGGATCGCCTTCATCGCTTTCCAGATTTCGGGATTGGCACACATCAGGCCCGGCACCGCGTCCGCCCGTTGTGCCCAGGGATCGGTCGGCGGGTTCTTCTCGTCGAACAGGCCGAACGGCGCGATCAGCGCCAGCTTGCGCACCTGCGCGGGCCAGACCGCCGCCATCTCGGCCGCGAGCGAAGCGCCGACCGAGCTGCCCGCGAGATCGGCGCCGGCGAGCCCCGCCTTGTCGAGCGTCTCGCGCACCGCGAGCAGCCAGTCGAGATGGGTATCGAGCACGCTGTGGCCGCGATCGCCGCCCGGGAAGCCGGGCAGCGACGGCACGATCACGGTGCGCTGCTCCGCCAGCCGATCAAGGAACGGCATCCAGCGCGGCAACCCGCCGAGCCCGGCGAGGAAGCCGAGCTTCGGCCCCACGCCCTTGCGCCACACGCGCGTCGCGAAGCCGTTGATGTCGATGATGGTTTCTTCTAGACCGGCGTCTTGGATGGTCGTGGTTGCAGGTTCGTTCACCTTGATCTCCAGGGCGGGGAATTACTCGGCGGCGAGCCGCGGGCTAAAGGCGGGCACCTCGGCGCGTTGCGCGGCATCCATCGGCTGCGGCCACCAGCGGTCTTCCCACTCCCCGAATACATCCTTCAGCTTCGGCATCACCGCGTCCGAGAACAGCCTGGTGTTATAGCGGCACAGCTGCTTGCCCATGTTCCCGAATTGCAACAGAAGCATCAGATGGCCGACGTTCAGGCTGCGCGCCACTTCGCGCAGTTGCTCGGCGACCTCGTCAGGGGAACCGATGATGACGTAGCCGCGGTCGACGATCGCTTCCATCTCGCGCGCCACGCCGGCGAACCGGGTGCCGGTGGTGGAGCCGATGGCGCCGGCGCCGGCCGCCTGCTGGACCTGGCTCTTGATGCCGGCCGCCTGCGTTGCTTCCGAGACATAGCCCGGCGGCACCGCCCAGCGTGGATCGACATGCAGGCAGCGGCCATAGAAATACTCGGCGGCCTCGGAGTATAGATCGTAGGCGTGCTGGCGGCTTTCGCCGACGCCGACGAACTGCAGGAAGCCGGCCCGGTACGGGTTGCGGTCCTTTCCGATACGGGACATTTCGGCCCAGAATCCGTCCATCAGCGCCTGGCCCGCCTTGTAGCCGTAATAGGAAAGGTAGCAGTAGACGTAGTCCATCTCGGCACACCACTGCCAGGTTTCCACCGAGCCGCCGCCGGGGATCCAGATCGGCGGATGCGGGCGCTGGATCGCACGCGGCCAGATGTTCACGTAGCGCTGCTGGTTGTAGCGGCCGTTGAAGGCGAAGGTGTCCTTCTCCCGCCACGCCCGTATCACCAGGTCGTGCGCTTCCAGGTAGCGCGAGCGAAGCTGGCTCGGGTTGGTGCCGTAGGCATAGCACGTGTCCATCGGCGTGCCGACCGGGAATCCGGCGATCAGCCGGCCGCCGGAAATCACGTCGATCATCGCGAATTCTTCCGCGACCCGGGTCGGCGGGTTGTAGAGCGCAAGCGAGTTGCCCATCACGCAGATCGCGGTGTCGGTTGTGCGCCGCGCCAGCGACGAGGCGATCAGGTTGGGCGAGGGCATCAGTCCGTAGCCATTTGAATGATGTTCGTTGACGCAGATGGCGTCGAAGCCGCACTCGGCCGCGTATTCGAGCTCGTCCATGAAATCGTTGTACATATGATGCGCGCGCTTCGGGTCGAACAGGCTGGAATGGATATCGACCCAAACGGACGGGTTCTTGTCGCGGAAATCGTCCGGCAGCTCGGTGTACGGCATCAGGTGGAACCACATCAGCTTCATCGATGGCCTCCCTTTGGCGCGTGGCCGCGCGAATTTCATACTGATCAGTAGCATACCTCGCCCCCGCGGCGTCAATGTGCCGATCACGGCCGCGACCGACGACGGCAACCGGGAAGCGGAACGGGGGGCGGTGCGGCGCGGCGTGCGGGGGGCGGTCCCAAACGATTCCGTGCGACCGAACCGCACCCCTTGCCTGCGACAGGGCGACGCCGCAGGAACGCGGCATGCCCTCCCGCGACCCGCTCGACGACGACTCCGATTCCGGCAGGTCCACTTTGGGCACTCTGCTGGCCGATCGCCGGCTGTGGCTGATGGCGCTGCTCGGGTTCTTCTCCGGGCTGCCGCTGCCGCTGTCGGGCTTCACCTTCCGCCTCTGGCTGTCCGAAGGCGGCGTCTCGCTCGCTCTGATCGGGCTCACCGCCAATGTCGGCTTGGCGTACTCGCTCAAGTTCCTGTGGGCGCCGGTGCTCGATCGCGCCCCGCCGCCCGGGCCGTTCGCGCGGCTGGGGCGCCGGCGCGGCTGGCTGATCGTAATCCAGCTCTCGCTGGCGGCGGCGGCGGTGCTGCTGGCGTTGGCGCGTCCGGCGGTGGCGCCGGCGGCGGCGATCGCGGCCGCCGGGCTCGTTGCCTTCCTGTCGGCCAGCCAGGACATCGTGATCGACGCGTGGAGGATCGAGACCTTTCCGCCTCGCGCGCAGGGCGCGGCGATGGCGGCCTATGTCTGGGGTTATCGGGTGGCGTTGCTGATCTCGGGCGCCGGGGCGATCGCCGCCGCGGGGCGGCTTGGCTGGCACGGCGCGCTCGGCGCGGTGGCCGCGCTCGCCGCGCTAGCGCAGCTGGTCACCCTGCTGGCGCCCGAGCCGGAGGTGGCGCGCGGTGACGCCGTTCTGCGGGCCGTGGGTCGGGGGCCGCGGGCGCGGTGGTCGGCCCGGGTCCGCGCCCGGCTGCAGGACGCGGTGGTGGTCCCGCTGCAGGACGTCCTGGCCCGCCCCGGAGCGCCGACGATCCTGGCCTTCGTGGCGTTGTTCAAGCTGGGCGAGGCGATGGCAGGTGTGATGACCGCGCCCTTCTATACGCATCTCGGCTTCAACAGGGCGGCGATCGCGGTCGCCAACGGGCCGTTGTCGCTGGCCGCGGCGTTCGCTGGCACCGCGCTCGGCGGCTGGCTGGTCGCGCGCATCGGGGTCGGGCGGGCGCTGCTCGTCACCGGATGGGTTCAGACCGTCTCGATGGGCATGTATCTGATCCTCGCCGCTTCGTCCGGGAAGGTACATGTGCTGGCGGCGACGGTGGGAATAGAATCGTTCGCCGAAGGCATGGCGGACGCCGCCTTCATCACCTACCTATCCGGCCTTTGTTCGCCGGGCTACGCGGCAACCCAGTACGCGCTGCTGTCCTCGCTGGCGGCGATCGCGTTGCGCACCGTGGGTGGGCTTTCCGGGTTCCTGGCAGCGGCGACCGGCTGGACCACGTTCTACGCGGTGGCGATGTTCGCCGCGTTGCCGGCAATGGCGCTGATGCTGCGGCTGCTGCGGCGTTACCCGCCGACCGAGCGCGTGGCCGCCTGACCACGTTCGCTACCAGATCATTCTCTGGGCGCGATTCACAAGCTGCGGCTGCCCCGGGCGGGTGGATGAAATCCACTCTGTCACCGGCATAAAGCGCGGCGCCAGGAACTGATAGGTGCACACGAGCAGCGCCAGGGTGCCCTTGTCCACCGTGCCGGCCGCCGTGTCCCATTGCGCCAGGATCGGTTCCCAGGCGCGCTGGCTGCGGTAGAGCCAGTCGCGGTTGGAACGGATGAACGCGCGTTGGCTCTCCACGTTGCGCAGCGCCGCCATCACTTCCCCGGTCTGCGCGTCGAGTTCCTCGAAGCGGCCCAGGATCTGGCGCAGCGCGATGCCGGTCAGCCGCTTCACCTGGGTCAGGGTCTCGATATGGCTGGCATCGCCCCGCCAGCCGCGCGACAGCCGCTCGATCTTGCCCGCCATCAGGCGGACCCGGCGCAGCAGCCTGTCGCGCAGCGCCTCGATATAGGCGAGTTCGCGGCCCAGGGTTTCGAGCAGCCCGACCACTTCCGCCGGGGTCTGCAGCCCGAGCGCCTCGGCGGCCCGTGCCAGCGCCGTATGGACCTGCTGGCGCAATTGCGGGTCGTTCCCGACCGCGAGCAGAGACCCGGCATCGAGCGCCTCCCGCTCCGACCCGCCGCCGGCGTTCAGCCAGTCGACCAGGCTGACCCTGAGCCGGGTCTGGGCGATTTCGAGATGCAGCGGATCGGGCTCCCAACTGGCTTCGCCGGTCAGCACCTCGCGCGGGAGCGGATCGCCGGGACGCAGGACCGACACGAAATCGAGGGACTCGGCGATGCGTGCCAGCATGCGCCCGTCCTCCGAGGCGTCGGGGATGCCGAATTCCCGCTGCAAGGAACGCAGCGGCAGCGCCGCCTCCCGCTCGCCAAGCTGGACCACCATCACCGGCGCGTCGTCCACGTCGGAGCGCCGGAAAAGGGCTGGGCCGAACGAGGCGAACAGCCGGTGCGCCAGGTGGCAGTCGGTCGGTTCGGCGGGACCTCCGTTGGCGGATGCGGCCTCGACGGACGGCGGGAATGCCGGCCGGGGCGCGGCTTGCGGGTCGGAAGGAAGGGGTAGCTCGGTCATGGCGAAGCCGGCAGCAAGCCGTGCGAGCGTGAATAAATTGCTAACCGGGTTGCCGCGATGTTGATCGCCCCTATTGCGCTGCTGCCAAGGACCCGTCAAAATTGCCACCCAGACGCCGGAAAACCTCGGGGCCGATGGCATGCACCTTGCTTTGATCGCGGGGGATTGTTCACGTGGTTGACCGGATGTCACTCACAAGAGCCAAAGGGGTCTCAGGAATGATTACACGTCGGGCCGCCGCCCAGCTTCTCGCCGGCACCGCTGCTGCCGCCGCAGTGGGCATCGCGCCTGCCTTTGCGGCAGACAAGACCATCGTGATCGGCGTGCACCTGCCACTGACCGGTGCCGACGCGCAGGGCGCGACCCGCATCCTGCATGGGGCGCAGCTGGCTCTTGATCAGGCCAACGCATCCAACGCGGTGCCCGGCTATATCTTCAAGGCGAAGGTGTTCGACAACGCGACGGCGACGGCTGGCCAGTACGACCCTTCCCAGGCGGCGACCAACGCGCGCCGGATGGTGTCGGATCCGAACCTCGTCGCGGCGATCGGCCCGGAGATGAGCGGCGACGGCAAGGCCGAGGCCCCGATCTTCAGCCAGGGCGACCTCGCAACCATCACTCCGGCGTCCACCAACGCCGACATCACCAGCCCGAAATTCGCCGCCGAGTTCATGCCCGGCGGCAAGGCGATCTATTTCCGCACCGTCACCACAGACGCCTACCAGGGTCCGGAAATGACGATGTTTTTCGCCAAGAAGCTCAACGTGAAGACGGTGTACATCCTCGATGACAGCGGCGCGTACGGCGTCGGGTTGGCGGATGCGTTCGAGGCCCAGGCGAAGAAGATCGGCATGAAGGTGGTGGGCCGCGACCGGCTCGACCCGAAGAACGCCGATTACACCACAATTCTGACGAAAATCAAGTCGATGAACCCGCAGGCACTCTATTACGGCGGCGTCGACCAGGCGGGCGTGAAGCTGGTCAAGCAGTCCTACCAGATCATTCCGAAGATGATCAAAGGCGGCGGCGACGGCATGGTGGCGCCGGAAATCTTGACTGCGGCTGGCTTCCCGGCCGCCAACGGGTGGTATGCAACCATCGCCGCGCCGCATCTGGTGGGCGATCCGAAGTCGCAGGGCGTGATCCGCGAATACACGGCGAAATTCGGCGCCGGCCCGGACGACTACGCGCTGACCGCCTATGACGCCGGCCTGATCATCGTCGGCGCGGTGAAGACCCTGGTGGCCGAGAAGAAGCCGATTACCAAGGCCAACATGCGCGACGCGATCCAGAAATCCAAGACGCCGACCCTGCAGGGCGTGGTGGAATTCGACAAGTACGGCGACATGAAGAGCCACACGGTCAGCGTCTATCAGATCCGTGAGGACAAATCGAAGCCGCTGGACAACATGATCGACCAGTACCACTATCTCGGCGCGGCGCCGCAGGTCTGAAGCTGAGCTCATGACCTTCTCGTCGCTGCTGCTCCAGCAGACGATCAACGGACTGAGCCTGGGGGCGATGTATGCGTTGCTCGCCCTCGGGTTCACCTTGATCTATGGCATCCTGGAGCTGATCAACTTCGCCCATTTCAATGTCTTCATGATGGGCTCGTTCATCGCTCTCGTTGTGCTGCAGAGCTTCGGCCTGTCCGGTCAGACCGTGATTCTGGCCGGACTGCCGTTGATCGGCGTCTTGCTGGCCGCTTTGGCGGTGACGATGCTGGGCTGTGGCGTCCTCGGGGTCGTCATCGAGCGGGTGACGTTGCGACCATTGCGCAACGTCACCGGCCCGGCGGCGATGATCACCACCATCGGGGTTGCGTATATCCTTTTCAATGTCGTGCTGCTGGCAACCCAGGCGCAGACCCTGAACTTTCCCAATCCGTTGCCCGCGCTGCAATGGAAGATCGACGGCGCCACCTTGTCGTTGCAGCAGTTGCTGATCTGGATGGTTTCGCCGCTGCTGATGGCGGGGCTGTGGTTCTTCGTCCAGAAGTCCCGCCTCGGCAAGGCGATGCGGGCAACCGCGCAGGATCCCGAAGCCGCGCGGATGATGGGGGTGGAGGTCGACAAGGTCATCATGACCGCCTTCTTCCTCGGCTCCGCGCTGGCCGGAGCGGGCGGCATGATCTTCGGTCTCTACTACAACTTCACCAGCTTCATGATCGGCTTCACGGCCGGCTTGCGTGCCTTCACCGCCGCCGTGCTGGGCGGGATCGGCAATGTGCCCGGTGCGATGGTGGGCGGCTTCGCAATCGGCCTCATCGAGGCCTACAGCGGGCAGTTCAT
>JAGWSV010000142.1 GCA_028869315.1 Rhodospirillales bacterium | reverse complement strand
GGGGCCGAAATCGCCGTCCAGCACCACCCGCCCGTCGCGCTTCGTCACGTGCAGTTCGTTGTCGTACGGGTAGAACAGCTCGATGCCGTACTGCGCGCCTTCGAGGAACGGCACGCAGTGCCAGGCGTGCTCGTGCGACCCGTCGCGGCGCGGCTCCGGCGTGCCGGCCCAGCCGGGCACTTCAAGCCGGGTGCGGCGCGGGTTCAGGCGCTGTTGAAAGTGGCGGTACTTGACCCTGTGCATGGCGGTGTCCTCGGTCGTCTGCCGGCGGCGATGTCCCGTCCGGAGATGCGGCGGCGGTTGCGGGGCCGCCGCCTGGGTTAGTCAGGACAAAGGAATCTGGCATTCAGATGGCCGGCCCGGTTCGGGCGACGGGGTGGCGGCTGCGTTGCGGGCGGGAGGTGGAGATCGTGGGGGGCGGGCGACGGCGCATGCCCTGCGCCCGTCGCGATGGTCGGCCGGCACGGGCAGCAGGCTTTCGGTCCGTTCTACCGGCAGGCCGCCGCCCCATCGCGTAGACGGCCGGTCAACCTCCCGGCCCAGGGCTTTGATTTCTACGATGGGAAGTTGCAAGCTCACCCGATCTTTCGGAACATCGCGGAATAAGCCGGCGTCTGCGACCGGAAGCGACGATCCACGGCAGCGCCGCATCTCGAGCCGAGAGGGGATAGGACATGCTCGACATCTCAGGCTTGTCCGCTGCTGCTGCGACTTTCTCTGTCGTTGCGGCATCGCCCGGACCCGCGACCCTCGGCCTGGCAAGCGTGTCGATGACCGCCGGCAGAAAGGTCGGGCTGCGCTTCGCGATGGGACTGTCGTTTGGTCTGGCGTTCTGGGGTCTGATCGCCGCGACCGGGTTGGGCGCGTTGCTTCAGGCCTCCAGCCATGCGTTGACGGCCTTCAAGCTCTTTGGCGGTGCGTATCTGCTGTGGCTTGCCCGCAAAAGCGCGCGCTCGGCCGCTCAGCGATCCGCGACCACCGCGCGACACGCCGGCGCCCGACGCGGCTTCAGGTACGGCCTCCTGCTCAATATGTCGAACCCGAAAGCGGTCGTTGCTTGGATGGCGACGTTGACGCTTGGGCTGGGCGCGGGCAGCACGGCGTCGCAGGTCGTCGTTTCCACCGCTCTTTGCGCCGCTTTGGGTTTCAGCATCTATGCGCTCTACGCGCTGGCCTTCTCCACCCGCAACGCGATGGGAATTCATGCGCGGGTCCGAAGGTGGATCGACAGCGTCGTCGCCGGGCTGTTTGCGATCGCAGGTTTCGGCCTGATCCGCTCTGCCGTGCTTCGGTAATGTCGCGCCGTTGGCGCGCCGGCCGCACCTGACGGTGCGGATGTCGGCTCCGGGCCGGTCGCTGTCGGCTCAGCAAGCGGGCTGACCGTCGGCTTCCCGGTTTCCCGCCGCGTCCCCGGCGTTGCGTGACCCCGCCCGCCATCGCTCCCATCCCGCGCGGCGCAGCGCGCAGGCCGGGCAATCCCCGCAGCCATAGCCCCAGGGGTGGCGCCGGCTGCGCTCGCCCCGGTAGCAACTATGCGAATGCTCCTCGATCAGTGCGACCAGCGCCGCGCCGCCGAGCGCCTCCGCCAGCGCCCAGGTGGCCGCCTTGTCGCGCCACATCAGCGGCGTTTCCAGCACGAAGCGCCGTTGCAGGCCGAGATTGAGCGCCACCTGCATCGCCTTGATGGTGTCGTCGCGGCAGTCGGGGTAGCCGGAATAGTCGGTTTCGCACATGCCGCCGACGATCCGGCGCAAGCCGCGCCGCCAGGCCACGGCGGCGGCATAGGTCAGGAACAGCAGGTTGCGGCCGGGCACGAAGGTGGTTGGCAGGCCGTCGGCGCCGATCTCGATCGCGGCGTCCGACGTCAGCGCGGTGGCGCCGATCGCCGCCATCGAGGTCCCGAGATCGACCAGATGGTCGGCGCCAAGCCGCGTCCCCCATGCTGCCGTCCCCGATCCTGTCCTTCCCCGCCCTGTCGTATCCGGGCCCGCCAGCGCCGCCATGCCCTCCCGCAGCGGCGCGCGGCAGGCGAGTTCGACCGCATGGCGCTGACCGTAGGCGAAGCCGATCGTTTCCACGTGCCGGTAGCGCGCCAGCGCCCAGGCGAGGCAGGTCGCCGAATCCTGGCCGCCCGAGAACAACACGAGTGCGTGATCGTTCGCCTGATCCTGGATGGAGGAGGTCACGTCGTCCTCGTCAGACATAAAGACCCGCGCCTCATCGCGCCGAAGCCGCCGCGGCGCAACCCGAGCGCGGGCCTGCCACCCGCCGGCGGTTGCGGCGCTCGGGGCGGAGGAACCGCAATTGGTCGCTACGTGATATGTGTAACGTCAAATGTATGGTAATAATGTTACACCATTCCATGTATAAGATTGACATAAATCAATGAAAATATCGGAACGGCGGCACGATAGTCCGGCGGCCTTTACAGCCTGAAGAGGAGACTCCGACCATGGCGATACGAGTCCTGAAACGCGGCCTGCTCCTGGCGTCCTTCGTGGGGCCCTTGCTGCTCTCGGCCTGCGTCTCACAAAGCGACTACGACGCGCTGCAGGCACAGAACCAGCAGCTGCAGCAGGAGAACCAGCAACTGAAGCAGGAAGTTGCAACGGCCCAGCAGCATGTCGGGCGGTTGCAGGGCGCGATCAAATACACCGTCAACAGCGATCTTCTGTTTGCGCCGGGAGGCTGGCGGATGTCGGCCCGCGGCAAGCAGATCATCGCCAGGCTGGCGCAGAAGCTGGCGCCGACCCAGCAGAACAAGCTCCTGGTGAACGGCTATACCGACAACACGCCCATCGGACCGAGCCTGAAGCGGAGGGGCGTCACGACGAACCAGGAACTGTCGCAGAAGCGGGCCGACAGCGTGATGCAGTACCTGATCGCCCAGGGCGTGAAGCCCGACCTCGTCTCGGCCCACGGCTACGGTGCGAGCGACCCAATCGCCTCCAACGACACGGCGGCGGGGCGGGCGAAGAACCGCCGAGTGGAACTGGAGATCGCGCCGCCGGCGTAAAGCCCGGACGGACCGCTCCGCCCGGACCTGGCGGGCAACCGGGCGCCCCCGATGCGGCATGCGCGGCGTCGGGGGCGTTCCGTACCGGCTGCTACCAGGCCCGGCTCCACAGCCGCGGATCGTCGTCGGCCACGATGGTCCGTCCGATCGGCCACAAGGCCAGCCCGGCAAGCTTCAGATGCGCCCAGGCGAACGGAATGCCGATGATCGTGACCGCCAGGCCGATCGCGGTGATCAGGTGCCCCAGCGCCAGCCACCATCCCGCCAGCAGCAGCCAGATCAAGTTGCCGAGCATGCCCAGCGCCCCGGTGCCGAGATCGGACTGCCCGGTAAGCGCCGCCCGCGGTACGGCGCGGAAGCCGAACGGCAGCAGGGTGTAGCGGGCGATGGTGAAGGCGCTGCGGGCCCAGGGCAGGCCGACGATGGTCACGGCCATGATCAGCCCGGCGATCGCCCAGGCCAGCGCCATCCAGACGCCGCCGAACACGATCCACAACAGGTTCAGGATCAGGCGGAGCAGGCTCATTCGGGTCTCTCCTGCGCTCGGTCAGGCGCCGAGGTCGCGAAAGCCGCGGCGCAGTTCGAATTCGTCCGACGTGACCAGCGCTTCGGCGCGGGCCAGCCGGCGGTCCAGGGTGCGCAGGCGGTCGCGCAGCGCGCCGAGGCTTTGCCGCGGATCGGTCCGGAGCCCGCGCCAGAACGCTTCCTGCGCCGGGTCGGCGAACAGCTCGGGCGGCTTCGGTTTCAGCACCAGGGCGAGGGCGATATAGGCGACCATGGTCGGCACGCTGAACGCGATCAGCCCGACCACCGTGGCGGCGCGCACCAGGCCGGGGGCGACGCCGAGATGGTCGGCAATGCCGGCGCAGACCCCGGCCAGCCAGCCATGCGCGGGGTCGCGCCACACCCGCCAGCGATCCGCTGCCGGATCGGGCCGGCCGGGCTGCCCCCAGCCAGGCCCACCCCAGCCAGGCCCTTGGGGGCGCCGCGCGCCGGGGCCGCTCATCGCGGACCTCGCGCGGCGTCGTCGGTGCGGGCGCGCCAGCCGGGGGCGTCGGCGTCCAGGATGCGTTCCAGGGTTTCCATCCGTCCCTCCAGCCGCTGCGTCAGGTCCCAGATTTCCGCCAGGGTGCGTTCATGCTCGCGTGAGAGCATGCGCGCGGTGCGCCAGTTCGTGGCGTAGTGCGCGACGATCCAGATCGGCGCGACCACCACCACGAACAGCAGGCCGATGACCCACAGCATCATCGCGGCTCAGCTCTTGGCTGCCATCGGGGCTGCCATCGGGGCAATCCCTGGTGGGGCCGCCGCCGGCGCGGGCATCGGCGCGGGCGGCAGGCGGTTGCCGAGGCGGGCTTTCATCCGCTCCAGCTCTTCCTGCACCTTGGCGTCGGCTTCCCATTGGGCGAACTCCTCGCCCGGCGTCGGGCCCGCCGCGCCTTGCCCCGGGCGGCCGATTTCGAAGGCTTCCACCTTG
Source organism: Rhodospirillales bacterium (assembly GCA_028869315.1). GTDB lineage: Bacteria > Pseudomonadota > Alphaproteobacteria > Acetobacterales > Acetobacteraceae > JAJZVS01. The sequence continues at coordinate 17,065 of JAGWSV010000142.1, read as the reverse complement.
CCCTCCGCTTCGTCGAGCGCGCGTTCCACCTGCTCGAACCGGGCGAAGGCGTCGGTGATCCGCTCGTTGTAAAGCGTGCGGCGCAGCTTCAGCCGGCTGGCGGCGGTGGTGTGGCGCGCGATCAGGGCGCGCTGGCGGGTCTTGGCGTCGTTCAGCTTGGCTTGCAGCTTGCCGATATCGTCGTTCTGCCGGGTCAGCACCTCGACGACCTGGGCCAGGTGGCGCTCCGCCTCGGCGGCGGCCTCGCCGGCGCGGGTCTTGGCGAGCAGGGCGCCGCGGGCCAGGTCCTCCCGCCCGCGGGTCAGCGCGAGTTCCGCCTTGCGGTTCCATTCCTCGGCTTCGCGCTTCAGGGTTTCGACCCGGCGTTCCAGCTCCTTGCGTTCGGCGATGCCGCGCACCGCGGCGGAGCGGACCTCCACCAGGGTGTCTTCCATCTCCTGGATCACCAGGCGGATGAGTTTCTCCGGGTCCTCGGCGCGGGCGAGGATGGCGTTGAGGTTGGAATTCACGATGTCGGAGAGGCGGGAGAAGATCCCCATGGCGTGCGTGTCCTTGTCGCTGTGGCGCTGCGTGGCGTCGGGGGAGAGGGTTGCACAAGGCGTGCCAGAGGAGATGACGTTGATTTTGCGAGGATCTTTCCGCGGCTGGTGGAGGTTATATGGCGTATTTCACTGAATAGTGGTAGATTTCGCCGTATCATGGCGATTTCTCCCACGCCGCCGACCCCGATCGGCGAATCCCCCGTCTTCCTTGACATGCTGGCGCATGTCTCCCGCCTGGCGCCGCTCGATCGGCCGGTGCTGGTGGTGGGGGAGCGCGGGACCGGCAAGGAACTGGTGGCAGCCCGGCTCGCCTATCTGTCGGCGCGCTGGGACCGGCCGTTCGTGAAGCTCAACTGCGCCGCGTTGGCGGAAAGCCTGCTCGATTCCGAATTATTCGGGCATGAGGCGGGGGCCTTCACCTCTGCCACCCGGCGCCGCGCCGGGCGGTTCGAACTCGCCGATGGCGGAACGTTGTTCCTGGACGAGATCGCCAACGCGGCGCTTGCGGTGCAGGAGAAGATCCTGCGCGCGATCGAATACGGCAGCTTCGAGCGGGTGGGCGGCAACGACACGCTGGGCGTCGACGTGCGGGTGATCGCCGCCACCAACGCCGACCTGCCGGCGCTGGCGGCTTCCGGGCGATTCCGCGCCGACCTGCTCGATCGGCTGGCGTTCGACGTGGTGCGGTTGCCCCCGTTGCGCGCGCGCAGCGGAGACGTTGCGCTGCTGGCGGAGCATTTCGCGACCCGCATGACGGCGGCGCTGGGGCGGGATTTCTTCCCCGGATTCGCCCCTTCGGCCCTGGCGGCGCTGGAGGCGCATGGCTGGCCGGGGAACGTGCGCGAGTTGCGCAACGTGGTGGAGCGCAGCGTGTGCCGGATGGCGCGGCCCGACCGGGTGCTGACGGAGGTGGTGATCGATCCGTTCGCCGTGGGGGAGGGGGGTGTTCCGGTTGCGGTGGCAGGCGCACCTCCCGTCGTTGCCGGTTTGGCACCCGCCGGCGGGCCTGCCGCCGGGTTCGGGCTGCACGCGGCGCTGCACGCGCTGGAAGGGCGGATGCTGGCAGAGGCGCTGGCGTCGACGCGCTTTAACCAACGGCAGGCGGCGGCGCGGCTGGGTCTTGGATACGATCAGTTCCGGCGCCGGCTGGCGGCGCATCCGGAACTGCGAGGCGCGGCGCGGCGGTGAGGCGCGGCGGTCGGTTGGCGGGCCGGCGCGGGCGGCGTGGCTCACGTCATGCCGAATGGCGGCGTGGCGCATCGTCCCGCCGCACCCGGCCCGCCCCACCGGCCAACCGACCCCTGCCACCGGTCTCGTCCGCCCACCGGCCGGCGATCCCCGCCGCGTGCCGAACCTGAACAAAATCTTGCCGCGAATCGTGCGGTTCAGCCTTGCCGGCCGCGCGGCGTGCCGAGCACGGGCGGCGGCGCGGCCGGAGCATGCGCCGCCCCCGCGGCTCTGCCGTCCGGCCACTGCCCCGCGCCCCCTGCGGGTGGGTCCGCATGGGTCTGAGCACCGGCTTGATTTTGCAGCCAGATCCACCTGGCGGGCGGAAGCGCCCGCCGGCGTCGGACCCGAGCGTGGTCCGATGCCGACACCTGCTTCAGGCGTTGGCTGAGTGGGCCCACCAAATCAAGCCAGTGCTCTGACTCATGCTAAATCTTTCAATCGTATCAGAGCATTAGGTCGAGTAGTCGGAGAACGCCACCCCGGCAAACCGCGCCCGATAGTCCGTGCGGACGTTCACCACCGCGACCATGCCTTCATCCACCTTCGCCTGGGCGCGCTCCAGCGCCGGGCGGATGTCCTCCGGCCGCTCGACGTATTCGCCGTAACCGCCGAGCGCCTCGCACATTTTGTCGAAACGGGTGTAGCCGAGGTCGCGGCCCGGCTTCTCGCGCTTCGGATCGGCGGTCCAGCCGCCATTGAGCGAGATCACCACCAGGATCGGGATCTTGTGGCGGATCGCGGTGTCCAGCTCCATCGCATTGAGGCCGAAGCTGCCATCCCCGTGCACGACGATCACCTGGGTGTCGGGCTTGGCCACCTTGGCGCCGACGCCGAACGGCAGGCCAACTCCCATGGTGCCGAACGGCCCCGAATTGAGCCGGTGCCCAGGCGCGAAGGTCGGCATCGTCTGGCGGCCGAAATTCAGCGTCTCCTGCCCGTCCACGCACAGAATGGCGTTGCGGTCGGCGAAGTTCTTGACCTCTTCGAGCAGGCGGACCGGGTGGATGTCGCCGTCCTCCGCATATTTGTTCGCCCCGGCGCCGGCGCGCTTGGCCGCCTCACCCTCCGCCAGGGTCTGCCGCCAGGCCTTGTAGGTGTCCGGGGTGATCCGCCCGCCGATGCTGTCCAGCACCTGCTGCAGCACCATCTTGCAGTCGCCCACAACGGGGATGTCGACGAAACGGGCGGCGGTGGCGATCTCGTCGGGATCGATGTCGACCCGCGCGATGGTCGCGTTGGCCCCGAAGCGCGGTGGCGCGGCGTGGCCGATGATGTAGTTCATCCGCGTGCCCAGCACGACGATCAGGTCGGCATCGCGGAACGCGGTGGACCGCATGGTCATGTAGGAGCAGTGGTGATCGTCCGGCACCACGCCGCGCCCTTGCGGGGTGGTGTAGAAGGGAATGCCGATCTTATCGACCAACGCCTGCATCTCCGGCCAGGCCTGCGACCAGATCACGCCGCTGCCGGAGACCAGGATCGGCTGCTTCGCGTCGGCCAGCGCATTGACCAGCTTGGCGACCTGGTCGGGGTTGCCAAGCGGGCGGGCCTCCAGGAGCGGCCGGCCGGCGAACGACCAGTCCACCAGCTCCTCGTCGATCTTCTGGTAGAGGATGTCGCCCGGAAAATCGAGGTAGACCGGCCCCGGCTTGCCCGACATCGCCTTCTGGAAAGCGAAATTCACCTGCTGGGGGATCCGCTTCAGGTTGTGGATGCGGTCGGCGTATTTCACGCAGCCCCGCATGATCGCCATCTGGTCGATTTCCTGGAATACCTGCCGGCCGAACTGGCTGATCGGGGAGGATCCGCCGATCGCCACCACCGGGCAGCAATCGATCAGGGCATTGGCGACGCCGGTCACCAGGTTGGTCACGCCCGGCCCGCTGGCCGCCATGCAGACGGAGGGTTTCTGCAGGAGCCGGCTATAGGCTTGGCACGCAAACGCCGCCGCCTGCTCGTGGCGGACGTCGATCATGCGGATGCCTTCCTTCACGCAGGTCGCCTCGGCCAGTAGCATCGGCCCGCCCATGATGAAGAAAAGATCCTCGACCCCCTCCTTCTTCAGGCACTTGGCCAGGATTTCCGAACCCGTCAGTTCCGCCATGGATCGTCTCCTTGTTCGCGCGTTCAGCCGATGATGCCGCTGGATCGCAGGGTGCCGAGCTGGTCGGCGCCGAGGCCGAGCCAACCGCCGAGCACGTCGTCGGTGTGCTGGCCGAGTAGCGGCGCCGGCTTCACTTCCGGCGGGCGGCCCGAGAAGCGTACCGGCCAGGCGGTCATCTTGTAGGGACCGACGACCGGGTGCTGCACCGTCTGCATGATGCCGCGATCCGCGAAGCTCGGGTCGGAGATCAGCTCGGAGGTGTCGAGCACCGCGCCGGCCGGGATGCCGGCGGCACCGATGATCCGCATCGCCTCGTGCTTGTCGTGCTGGACGGTCCAGGCCGCAACCATCGCGTCCACCTCCGCCTCATGCTCCAGCCGCGCGGCGGGGCTGTCGTAGCGGGCATCACCGATCAGCTCCTCCCGCCCGATGACGCCGAGCAGGCGGCGCCAGTGCTCGGGGTTGGCGCGGCTCGTGTAGACATAGACGTAATCATTCGGCCCGCCGCCCTTGCAGGGGAAGATGCCCATCGGCGGGTTCTTCGCCAGCACGCTGCCGGACCCGGCGCGCTGCGCGGCCTTGCCGGTGCGGGTCTGGGTGGCGAACGCGCCGCGGATGTACTGCAGCATCGCGTCCTGCATCGCCACCTGCAGGTGTTCGCCCTGCCCTGTGCGCGCGCGGCGATAGAGCGCGCCGAGGATCGAGATCGCGAGCAGCATCCCTGTCCCGGTATCGCCGATCGTGGGGCCGGGCTTCAGCGGCGGGCCGTCGGCCTCCCCGGTGATGCTCATGGTGCCGCCGCAGGCCTGCGCGATCATGTCGAAGGCAAGGTTGTTCTCGAATGGCGAGCCGGCGCCGAACCCTTTCACCTGGGCATAGATGATCGACGGGTTGAGCGTGCGGATCACGTCCGCGCCGAGGCCCAGCCGCTCGATCGCGCCGGGCGCGAAATTCTCGGTGAACACGTCCGCCTTCGCCGCCAGCCGCTTGACGAGGTCGAGCCCGGCCGGGTCCTTCAGGTTGACCGTGAGCGACTTCTTGTTGGCGTTGTACTGCAGGAAATAATGCGCGTCCTGGCCGGGCGGCGGGTTGATGGAACGGCCAGGGTCGCCGGCTTTCGGGTTCTCGACCTTCACCACCTCGGCGCCCATCCAGGCCAGCGCCTCGGTGCAGGAGGGGCCGGCTTCGAATTGCGTAAGGTCAAGCACCCTTACGCCCGCCAGGCAGCTCGCCGCGCCGCTTGTCTCCGACCCGTTGGACGCCATCGCCGTCACTCCTCCGCTACGGTCTTTGCCGTTGGGGCGAGCTTACGTCCGCGCCCCTGGCGCGTCGAGGTCGCGGGCACCGACCGCCAAGCGCCTAGCGCGCCTTGAACTGCGCCTCCCGCCGTTCCCGGAAGGCGGTCGTGCCCTCCGCCAGGTCGTCGGTGCGGCCGACATCGTGGAAGGAACGCGATTCCAGGCGCAGCGCCTCGTCCATGTGCATGCCCACGGCGCGCTTCATCACTTCCTTGGCAAAACGATGCGACAGCGGGGAGCGCCTGGCCAGCATCTGCGCATAATCGAGCGTCGCCGCGAGCAGCGTCGCCTGTGGGACGATCCGGTTGACGAGGCCGATGCGCAGCGCGTGCTCGGCGTCGACGCGCTCCCCCGACAGGATGATTTCCATCGCATGACCGAGGCCGACGATCTGCGGCAGGCGGATCAGCCCGCCGTCGCATGCGTGGAAGCCCCATTTCGCATCCTGCAGCGCGAATTCCGCGTTGGGAGAGCAGAAGCGGAGATCGCAGGCCAAGGCGAGCTCGAACCCGCCGGAGATCGCAAACCCGTTCACGGCCGCGATGATCGGCTTGAAGATGTCGAGATTGCGGGTGATGCCGCCGAATCCCGGGCCGTTGGTGAAGCGGCTGCGGAACTCCGGCGCCGGCCGCCGCGCGAAATCCATGGTGTAGGTCTTCAGGTCGGCGCCGGCGCAGAACGCCTTGTCGCCGGCGCCGGTCACGACGGCCACATAGGCGTCGTCGTCGCGGTCGAATTCGCGCCACGCTTCCACCAGTTCGTCGTTGGCGGCGAAGTCGAGCGAATTCATCTTGGCGGGCCGGTCGATGGTGATCAGCCGGACCCGGCCATGCGTTTCGGTGCGGATGTCGTTCATGAATCGTCCCGGATGGTGAACAGAAGATCGGCCGGCCCGGGGCGCAGGGCGCGGACCCGCGCGCCGAGGGCGGGGGCGGGCGAGGTGGCGGCGAGGCGGCCGGTGACGCGGGGGCCCGCGTCGAGATCGACCACCGCGACATGGTACGGCGCCTGATCGCGGAAGCGGCTCGGGGCCCGGCGGATGGTCGTGAAGCTGACGATGCGTCCGGTTGCTGGAATCCCGACCGGCCGCAGGTCTGCCGACAGGCAGGCGCGGCAGACCGTATGCGCCGGCGTATCCAGATGCCCGCAGCCGGCGCAGCGCAGCATCGGCAGGGTTGGGACCGAAGGATCGGCGGCCGTCATGCCGCGCGGCGCAGCAGGCTGACGGTGCAGGCGACCCCGGTGCCGCCGAGATTGTGGGTCATGCCGATTTCTGCGCCGGGCACCTGGTTCGGATGCGTGCCGCGCAACTGCCGCACGATCTCGTAGATCTGCCCGATCCCGGTCGCGCCGACGGGATGGCCCTTGGCCAGCAACCCGCCGCTCGGGTTGATCGCCACCTGTCCGTCGACCGCGGTGCGGCCCTCGGCCGCCCAGACCGCACCCTGGCCGCGCGGCACGAGGCCGAGGTCTTCGCTGTCGATCACCTCGGCAATCGAAAAGCAGTCGTGCAGCTCCACCACATCGACGTCGGCGGGCGCGATGCCGGCCATGGCGTAGGCGCGTTGCGCAGCGGACACGGTGGCATCGAAGGAGCACAGATCCGGATGGCCGGCGATCCGCGCCGCGCCGCGCGTCTGCACGCTCGCCAGGATGTCCACCGGCACCGATCGGAGCTCCGCCAGCAGCGGCCGCGCCGCCAGCACCACCGCCGCGGCGCCGTCGCTGGTCGGGCAGCAGTCGAACAGCTGGAGCGGGTCGCAGATCGCGGCCGAGGTCGCGATATCCGCGTCGGTCAGGTCGGCGCCCATCTGCGCCAACGGATTGCGCAGGCCATAGGCCTTGTTCTTGCGGACCACGGCCGAGACCTGGGCGCGCGTGGTGCCGTAGCGCTGCGCGTGGATCCGCCAGGCCAGGCCGAACAGTCCCGGGAATGTCAGGCCGCTCGGGGCGTCGTCCTCGTTGTCCATCGCGCAGTTCAGCGCCGCCGTCACCTGCGCGCCGGCGGCATGCGTCATGGTTTCGGCCCCGACCGCCATCGCGGCGTCGCATTCTCCGCTGGCGATCGCCATCCAGGCATGCCGGAAGGCGATGCCGCCGGACGCGCATGCGCCTTCGACCTTGGTGCAGGGAATATTCGGCAGGCCGAGCTGATCGCCGACGATGCCGGCGAGGATTTCCTTGCCGTTCAGGGGCCCGCTGATGAAGTTGCCGAGATAGAGCGCCCCGATCCGGCCGCGGTCGATCCCGCTGTCACGCAGCGCCTCCGCACCGGCCTGCGCGGCCAGCTGCTCGATCGGCGTGCCGGCGTGACGCCCGAACCGTGTCGAGCCGATGCCCACGATGCAGACGTCACGCATCTTCGCCCTCCTCCGCCAGCGCCTGGCGGAGGCTGGTTTTCAGCACCTTGCCGTAATTGTTCTTCGGCAGCGAACCGACGAACCGATACCCCTTCGGGCGCTTGAACCGGGCGACGTTCTGCAGGCAGAGCGCGTCCAGTTCGGCGGCGTCCGCCGGCGCGTCCGGCCGGCAGACGACGAACGCGATCGCCTCCTCGCCCCAGTCCGGGTGGGGCCGGCCGACCACCGAGCATTCCAGCACCGATGGGTGCCGGAGCAGAACCTCCTCGATCTCCCGGGGGTAGATGTTGGTGCCGCCACTGATCACCATGTCCTTGGAGCGGTCCTTCAGGGTCAGGTAGCCCTGCGCGTCGAGGGACCCGATATCGCCGGTCCAGAGCCAGCCGTCGCGCAGCGCGGTCAGGGTGGCGTCCGGATTGTTCCAGTAGCCGGCCATGACGCAGTCGCTGCGGGTGACGACCTCGCCGGCGGTTCCCGCCGGCTGGTCCTGCCCCGCTGCGTCCACCACCCGGACCTCGACCCCGGTCCGGGCGATGCCGCAGGAGCCGAGCCGGGCCAGATGCTCCGGCCCGTCGTCGCCTTCGTGGTCGCGTCGGGACAGCCCGGTGATCGTCATCGGGCTCTCCCCCTGGCCGAACAACTGATAGAGCCGCGGGCCGAAGCGATGGAGCGCCCGGCGCAGATCGTTCACATACATCGGGCCGCCGCCGTAGCAGAGCGTGCGCAGCCCGCCCACGTCGCAATCGTCGCGTGCCGCCTGCAGCAGCCGCGTGATCATGGTCGGGGCGGCGAACATCGTGATGTTCCGGTAGCGCGCGAACGCGTCCAGCACGTCGGCGGGGTCGAAGCCGGGCAGGATCACCTGGTGGCCGCCGGCGATCAGGTGCGGCAGGCCATAGAGCCCGGCCCCGTGCGACAGCGGCGCGGCGTGGAGCTTGACGTCGCCCGGCTCGACCCGCTCGATATCGGCGGCATAGGCGAGCGACATGAACAACAGGTTGCGGTGTGACAGCATCGCCCCCTTCGATCGACCGGTCGTGCCGCTGGTGTAGAAGATCCACGCAAGGTCCGCCGGTCCGGTATCGACGGCGTCGATCGGTACGGCGTCGGCCAGCCTCCGGTAGGCGGCGCTGCCGACCACGCACAGGCGCGGGAAGGGCGCGAGGCCGGCGAGTTCGGCGGCGATGCCGTCGCTCAGGGCCTCGCTCGCGAACACGGCGCCGGCGCCGCAATCGCCGGCGATCTGCGCCACTTCCTTCGGATGCAGCTTGGCGTTGAGCGGCACGGCGCAGAGCCCGGCAGTCCAGCACGCCAGCAGGATTTCGATGAACTCCGGACGGTTCTCCATGCAAAGCGCGACCCGGCTGCCGGCGGCCTGGCCCATGCCCGTCCGCAGCGCGCCGGCAAGCCGCCGCACCCGGTCGGCGAGCTCGCCGAAGCTTGTCCGCTGCCCGCCGAAGCTGATTGCGGGTGCCGACGGGGCGTGGCGGGCGCGGGCGAGGAAGCTGGTTGCGATGGTCGCCATGATGTCGTCTCCCCCCGATCGGCCAAGGTTGCGCCGACGATGGGTGGCGGGCCGGTGGCCCGGTCCGCCGCGTCCCCGATCGCTGGCCGCCATCTCGTGGCGGGAGGATAGGCCGGGTCGCGGGCGGCCGAAAGCCGGGCACATCGCCGCAGCCTGCACCGGCGGTGAAGCGGGCCGCTCCGATCGATCGACTGGCATTCGTGGGGAAGGATGGTGGGTGCGACAGGGATTGAACCTGTGACCCCCGCCGTGTGAAGGCGATGCTCTCCCGCTGAGCTACGCACCCATCCGATCCGTCCGCACATAAGGCGAGCCTGCCGGCCGGTCAACCATCCTGCGGAGCGCTTAGGCGTCGTCGGCAAGTGAGTGCGTCAGCACGCCGACAAAGATGCCGATCAAAACAAAACCTCAGGGCCCGTTCGACATCGCTAATCGATTCGATGGTTGTCGAACGGGCCCTCAATACCCCGCCGCGGCGTAGGGCGTGGCCGCGGCGCGGCGGTAGACCAGGAGGGACCGCCGGTAGCGCAGGACCTCCTCGCCCCGCTGGTTGCGCGCCACGGTGGCCACCGAGAGAATCCCCTCGTTGGGGCGGGAGCGGGACGCGCGGGCGTCGAGCACCGTCGACTCCGCCTCGACCGTGTCGCCGACGCGCACCGGCGCGGGCAACGCGATGTCGTGCCAGCCCAGATTGGCGACCACCCGGCCGAAGGTGCGGGTGGTGAGCGCGGTCACCGCGCCGATCACGAAGGTCTCGCTCACCGCCTGGGCGCCGCCGCCATGCCGGGCGATCCAGTCCAGGTCCTGGTAGGCCGGCGCCAGTTCCAGTGCGCTCCAGGCGGCGCGGGCGGCTTCCTCGGGGAAGAAGCTGCGGCGGGGGGCGTGGACGAAGCTCTCGCCGGCGGTGAAATCCTCGAAGAACGGGCCGGCCTGCTCCACCAACGCGCCGTCGCCGTGGGCGTGGTAGGCACTGAAGCGCGGGTCTTCCGCGCGTTCGGCGCCGGCTTCCGGCCCGGCGTCGCGCCGCCAGATCGACATGCGGGCGACAGTACGACCGATCGCCGTCCCGTCCGCCTTGCGGCCGGTCAGCGCGACCGTCGCCACGCCCTGTCCGGCGATATCGCCCGGTGCGACCTCCAGCACCTCCGACTCCGCATACAGCGTGTCGCCGCCGAACAGCGGCCCGGTCAGCACGATCTCGTCGATCCCGAGCAGCGCGGCGCGGCGGCCGTAGGTTTTGGTGGCCAGGCCGAGCAGCAGGCGAAGGGTAAGCGTGCTCACCATCAGCGGCCGGCCCCAGGTGGTGGCGGCGGCGTAGTGGGCGTCATAGTGCAGCATGGCGCCGTTGAGGGTCGCGAGGGCTTCCTCGGCGTTGTCCTGCTGCGACAGGGTCAGGCCGGGCCGGTGGTGGAAGCGCTGGCCGGGCGCGAAATCCTCGAAGTCGAGGCCGATCCGCTGGCGGTAGCGGTTCGGGCCCAGGCGGTCGTAGGCGGAGAACATGCGGGCCTCGCGGATGGCGGCTGGAACGCGATCCGTACCGCTGTTGCCGCGGGGTGGCAAACCGGGTGGACGAGGCGGGTTCGGGACGCGCGCGCCCGCCGGCGCCGTTCCGCGCCCCGCCCCGCGTGCAACGGCCCGGCGCCTGACTATGTAACACGGAGGAACACCGCACCGCCACATGCCTCGCCGGAGGGCGTCGCCGTTGCCGACACACGAACACCCGCCCCACGACCACGACCACCATCACCACGTCCATGCGCCCGCCTCCTACGGCCGTGCGTTCGCGATCGGCATCGCGCTCAACGTCGCCTATGTCCTCGCCGAGGCCGGTTACGGCGTCGGCGCCCATTCGCTCGCCCTGCTCGCTGATGCCGGGCACAATCTCGGCGACGTGCTCGGCCTGTTCGGCGCCTGGCTCGCCGTCCATCTCGGCACGCGGCGGCCGAGCCGGCGCTTCACCTACGGGCTCGGCGGCGCCTCCATCCTGGCCGCGCTCGGCAACGCCGTGCTGCTGCTGCTGGTCACCGGCGGCATCGCCTGGGAAGCGATTCGCCGCCTGGCCGAGCCCGAACCGGTCGCCAGTGCCGTCATCATGGTGGTGTCGGCGGCGGGCATCGCAGTCAACGGCGTCACCGCGCTGCTGTTCCTGTCGGGGCGCAAGACCGACCTCAACCTCCGCGGCGCGTTCCTGCACATGGCGGCGGACGCGGCGGTGTCGGCCGGCGTCGTGCTCGCCGGCGGCCTGATCCTGCTGACCGGCTGGGAACGGGTCGATCCGGCGGCGAGCCTGCTCGTTAGTGCGGTGATCGTGCTCGGCACCTGGTCGCTGCTGCGCGACGCTGTCTCGCTCGCCCTGGGCGCGGTGCCGGAAGGGGTCGATCAGGACGCGATCGCCCGCTATCTCGCCGGACTTCCCGGCGTGGCCGAGGTGCACGACCTGCATATCTGGCCGCTGAGCACCACCGAAACGGCGTTGACCGCGCATCTCGTGCTGGACGATGCGACCGACGGCGCCAGCCTGCTGCACCGCCTGTCCGGGGCGATGAAGGAGCGGTTCGGCATCGGCCATCCCACCTTCCAGATCGAAACCACGGCAGACGCCGCGTCCTGCCGCCTGCGCCCCGCGGACGTGGTCTGACCCCTCCGCACGCCGCCCCTGGCAATCGGCCACGAATTTCGGTCCAATGCGCTCCGGCAGGCATGCGGGAGAAGGTGAAGTGTCGCACGAAGTGAGCGCCCTGGCGCAGATCCAACGTCAGGTCATGTGGAACCGGCTGATCGCGGTGGTCGAAGAGCAAGCGCAGACCATGATCCGCACCGCCTTTTCCACCACCGTGCGCGAAGCGGGCGACCTGTCCGCCGGCATCTTCGACCTCAACGGGCGGATGATGGCGCAGGCGGTCACCGGCACGCCGGGCCACGTCAACTCCATGGCGGAAAGCGTCGGCCACTTCCTGCGCAAGTTTCCGGCCGCGACGATGCGCCCGGGCGATCACTACATCACCAACGACCCCTGGCTCGGCACCGGCCATCTGCACGACCTGACGGTGGTCACCCCAGCGTTCCGCCAGGGCCGCATCGTCGGCCTGTTCGCCAACACCGCCCATGTGATCGATGTCGGCGGGCTCGGCATGGGTCCGGAGGGCCGCTCGGTGTTCGAAGAAGGGATGTACATCCCGATCGTCAAATGCTTCGACGCCGGAGTGCCGAACGTGACCTTCTTCGACTTCGTCCGCGCGGGGTCCCGCCTGCCGGTGGAGCTGGAAGGCGACATCTATTCGCTGTGCGCCTGCAATGACACCGGCGCGAAGCGGCTCGTCGAGATGATGGACGAGTTCGCGATGGACAGCCTCGATCCGCTGGCGGAGTTCATCTTCCAGGCCTCGCGCGCCGCCACCCTGGCTGAGATCGCGCGCCTGCCGCGCGGCACCTGGTCGAACGAGATCTGGTCGGACGGCTACGAGGAGCCGATCCGGCTGGCCGCCGCGCTGACGGTGGAACCTGACGCGATCACGGTGGACTACGCCGGCACCTCCGGCCTGTCGAACCGCGGCATCAACGTTCCGCCCGCCTATTGTCGCGCTTATGCGAGTTTCGGCATCAAGTGCGTGGTGGCGCCGGAGGTGCCGAACAACTGGGCCTCGCTGGAGCCGTTCCGCATGACGATCCCGGAGGGCTGCATCCTCAACGCGCCGCGCCCATATCCGGTGTCGGTGCGCCACGTGATCGGCCACCTGCTGCCGGACCTGATGATGGGCTGCCTGTTCCAGGCGGTGCCCGACCGGGTGACCGCCGAGGGCGCCTCGGCGCTGTGGAACCCGCCGCTGCGCGGCGGCGCCTCGGTCAGCGGCCCGTCGCGGCCGAACCGCCCGGTGATCGGGGAGTTCGAGGTGACGACCTTCAACTCCGGCGGCACCGGCGCGCGGCCAGGGCATGACGGGCTGGACGCGACGGCGTTTCCTTCCGGCGTGCGGACGATGCCGGTGGAGGCCACCGAGAACGTCGCCCCGGTGATCTTCTGGCGCAAGGAACTGCGGCCGGATTCCGGCGGCGCTGGGCGCACCCGCGGCGGGGTCGGGCAGGTGATGGAGATCGCCACCAAGGGCAACCTCGCCTTCGCGGTGAACGCGATCTTCGACCGCGTCGCCCACGCGCCCAAGGGCCGCGCCGGCGGACGGGACGGCGCAGCGGGCGGGGTGCGGCTGAAGTCGGGGCAGAAATTGCGCACCAAGGGCTACCAGGTCATCCCCGACGGCGACCGGCTGATCCTGGAACTGCCGGGCGGCGGCGGCTACGGCGAGCCGGCGGAGCGCGATCCGGCGGCGCTGGCGCGCGACATCCGCGACGGGCTGGTGACGGAGGGAAGCAGCGGCTGATCGGCGTCGCGCCGATCATGCGCGGGTGGAGGCGGTCCGGCCATGGTCAATCCCGGCAAGCGTTGGGCTGGCTGATCCGGTTGCGCGAGCCTCGCCGTCGTCCGGCGGCGCCGCGCCCGCAGCGCTGCAGGATGCGGCGATCGTCGTGACCGGCGCACCCGCGAAGGAGAGCGTGCCGGGCGTGCCCGCCAGGTCTTCGCGCGCTTCGGCACGCAGCCCGGCCTGGACCTGTCCCTCCCGCGCCCGGCGCGGTTCCAGGGAAGGATCGAGGGGACCGCCAAAACCCGGCGCCAGCGGCGTAGGGGCATGGTCCCGGTGCCATACCACCTGACCCGTCGGCATCGGGCTAACCTGCCGCCAGCAGCGCCACACATTTGCGCATCACCGAGGCCAGCGCTTCCTCACGCAACCCCGCGACCGGGCGCAGCAGCCCCGGCGCGGCGATCTCCGGCACCGCGGCCGCGTACACGTCGAGCGTCAGGGTGAAATGGGTGAACCCGTGCCGCACCTGCCCGGCCGGGCGCCAGGCTGCCGGCATCGGCGCCTGGGTCAGCGCCTCCGCTGCCGGCCACGGTGCGGCGCGCCATTCGGTACCGGGCAGTTCGATCATCCCGCCCAGCAGCCCGGTCGGCGGGCGGCGCCGCAGCAGCACCTGGCCGGCGGCGTCGGTCAGCCAGAAATGCGCTCCGAACCGGGCTGGCCGGGCAGCTTTCGGCGCCTTGCGCGGCAATTCCGCGGCCAGGCCCAGGCGCCGCGCCGCGCACCCGTCCCGCCATGGGCACAGGGTGCAGGCGGGCGTGGCCGGCGTGCAGATCGTCGCGCCCAGGTCGAACAGCGCCTGCGCGAAGTCGGACGGCCGGGCGCGCGCTGCGTCGGCCTCTCCTAGCGCCTCGGCGGCCGCGCGGACGGCCGGCTTCGCGCCCGGCAGCGGCGCCGTCACCGCGGCGACCCGAGCCGCGACCCGTTCCACGTTGCCGTCGATCGGCACGCCGGGGACCCCGAAGGCGATGGCGGCGATCGCCGTCGCCGTATAGGGCCCGATGCCCGGCAGCGTCCGCAGCCTTGCCGCGTCGCGCGGAAATCCCCCCATTGCCGCCACGGCGCGGGCGCAGGCGTGCAGGTTGCGGGCGCGCGCGTAATAGCCGAGCCCGGCCCAGGCGGCGAGCACGTCTTCCAGCGGCGCGGCGGCCAGCGCGGCGAGGTCGGGGAAGCGGCTGACGAAACGTTCATAGTAAGGTAGGACCGCGGTGACCGTGGTCTGTTGCAGCATCGCCTCCGACAGCCATACACGGTAAGGGTCGGCGGTCGTGCCGGGCGGTGCGCGCCACGGCAGCCGGCGGCGATGGCGGTCGTACCAACGGAGCAGGGCGTCGGCCGGAACGGCCGCGGCCAGATCGGCCGGAACGGCCGCGGCCGGATCGGCCGGGGCGGATGCGGCGAGAGGGGCGATGGCGGAACCGGACACGCTTGCGGGTATGACAACCGGGGCGCGGCACGTCTACGGCCCGCGCCCGATCGGCGCGCTGGTGCCCGGGCTGACCCGTGCCGCCTTCCGCCGTCGCGCCCCGGGTCCCGCGCAGGTGCTGGCCGATTGGCGGGCGATCGTCGGCCCGGCGCTGTCGGCCGTCACCGCGCCGCGCCGGCTGTCGGCGGGCACCCTCACCATCGCCTGCGCCGGACCGGTGGCGCTGGAGCTTCAGCATCTCAGCGTTGAGTTGCTCGCGCGCATCAACACCCATCTTGGCGCCGCCACGGTGCGCCGACTGCGCTTCGTGCAGGACGCGCCCGCCGCGCCGCCCCGGTCGGCGCCTCAGTCGACGCCCATGCCACCGCCCGACCCGGCGGCGCTGGCGCGGGTGGACGCCGCCGTCGCCGGCCTGCCGGAAGGGCCGCTGCGCGCCGCGCTCGCCGCATTGGGCCGCGCCGCGCTGGGTCGGCCCGCCGGCACGCCGCTTGTCCGGTCAGCATTGGCTGGTTCGACAGGAGGGGCCGTCCGCCCTTAGGAACCAGCCCCGGACCTCCGTTACCCACCGACCGGCGCCGCCCTCGCCCCGCGCGCCCGGGTTCTCCATTCCAGTTCTCCAGCAACGAGGTTGCCCATGTCGCAGACCGAAGCCGCTCCGCTCCGCCGCCGGACCCTGCTGCCCCTGCTTGCCACCGGCCTTGCCGCGCCCGTTCTCCTGGCGCGGTCAGCCAGCGCCGCGTCGACGGGGGCGAGCAGCGGAGCCTCCCCGGCGGCGACCGCGGCGCAGACCGCCGCGTGGGAAAGCCCCCGCACCCTCGGCAGCCCGAGCGCCAAGGTCGTGGTGAACGAGTGGTTCTCGCTCACCTGCACACATTGTGCGCATTTCTCCCAGACGACCTTTCCCGAAGCGCGCAAGAAATTGATCGAAACCGGCAAGGTGCGCTGGGTGTTCCGCGATTTCCCGCTCGACAAGGTGGCGCTGCAGGCTGCTCAGGTGGCGCGCGCGCTGCCGCCCGACCGCTACACCGCCTTCGTCCTGGCCTTGTTCGCCGACCAGGACCGCTGGGCGTTCGCCTCCGGCGTCAACTACGCCAAGGCGCTGTGGCAGATGGCGGCGCTGGCCGGCATGGACCGCCCGACTTTCGATGCCGCGGTGGGCGATACCAGCCTGCGGACCTGGATTCTGACGCAGCAAGACATGGCCGAGAAGAAATGGAAGATCGACGCGACTCCGAGCTTTGTGATTAACGGTCGGATGATCGCTGGAGAGATGTCCTACGACGAGTTCCTGAAGCAGTTGCCCAGCGTCACCTGAGTCGTCCGCCGTGGAGGACGCCAGCCGACACCGCTCCGACTTGCAGAGGATCCAGGCTTGCCGGTCAGTTTCGCCCGCTTGCGCATCGCCGGCTTCAAGAGCTTCGCCGAGCCGGTCACGGTGGAGATTCGCCCCGGCCTGACCGGCATCGTCGGGCCCAACGGCTGCGGCAAGTCGAACGTGGTCGAGGCGCTGCGCTGGGCGATGGGCGAATCCAACGCCCGCAACCTGCGCGGCGGCGAAATGGAGGATGTGATCTTCGCCGGCACCGCTGGCCGGCCCTCGCGCAACCTCGCGGAGGTGGTCCTGACGCTGGAGGAAGCGGCCGGCCTCGCGCCGCCGCCCTTCCACGAGCAGCCCGAGCTTGAGATCGCCCGCAAGCTCGAACGCGGCGGCGGCAGCGCCTATCGGGTGAACGGCAAGGAACTGCGTGCGCGCGACGTGCAGACCCTGTTCGCCGACCTGGCGTCGGGCGCCCGCGCCTCGGCGATGGTGAGCCAGGGCCGGGTGGGCGCGCTGGTTGCCGCCCGCCCGGAAGAACGCCGCGCGGTGCTGGAAGAAGCGGCCGGCATCACCGGCCTGCACGCCCGCCGCCACGAGGCGGAGCTGAAGCTGAAAGCCGCGGAAGCCAACCTCGCGCGCGCCGAGGACCTGCGAGGACAGCTCGAATCGCAGCTGGCCGGGCTCAAGCGCCAGGCCCGGCAGGCGAGCCGCTACCGCAACCTCTCCGCCGCCATCCGCGCCGCGGAGGCGGAGCTGCTGGCGGTGCAGCGCACCCTGACCGCCGCGTCCCGCTCCGCCGCGCATACCGCGCTGGCGGCGGCGCGCGATGCCGCCGCGGCCGCGGCCG
>JAGWSV010000020.1 GCA_028869315.1 Rhodospirillales bacterium | reverse complement strand
TGGTGGCGGTTGCAGGGCGAGAGGTCGGAGCCGGTCTGGGCGATGCCGATGATCGGCTTGCCGCCCTGGAGTTCGTCGCGGGTGATGCCGTAGTTGAGGTAGCGCTCGACATAGAGCGCGGTAATCGCCGGATCGGCCGGGTTGTCGAACCAGCGGCGGGAGCGCAGGCGGGGAGAGGCGCCGGCGTGGTCGGTGGTCCCGTGGTCGTGGGTCATGGTCCTGTGATTTCCCCCAAAGGCGGTTGCTCTCGCGGCGCGCGGCAGGCGACGAGATCCACTTCGACATGGCGCTCGGTCGGCGGTCGAGCCCCCAATCGCGGCGGCGTTGAAAGTGGGCGAGGGTCCGGGGGGTGTCAACGGCCGGGGAACACCGGTATCGGCCAAATGGACGGGTTGAACCGGTCGATCCGTCCAGGTAAGAAGTGGCCATTGGCCAGAATGTGCCGGGTCCGTGCGCCCGGAGGATGCTTCCAGGGAGTGGATCACCGTATGCGGGTGTTCGGCGATGGGGCGAACGACGCGCCGAGGAGGCGTGGCACGGTTGGGTTGGCCGCCGTCGTGCTGAGCATTGCGCTCGGGCTCGGGGGAAGCAGCGGCACGGCGCACGCCCTGACAATAAATGCGACCTTCGACTCGTCGATCACCAGCAGTGCGAGCGCTTCGGCGATCGAGAGTGCCATCACCAGCGCGCTCGGCTTCTATAGCACGTTTTTCAATCCGGTCACCGTCAACATCGATTATCAGTTAGCGCCCACGGGGTCGACTTACCTCGGTGCCAGCCAGAGCAGTTTCTACCTGACATCCTACGGCACCTACACGGGCGCGGTGCAGGCGGATGCGACGCTCTACGGCAACAGCGTCGCGCAATCCGGCTACAACAATCTCTCCTCCGGCAACACCGCGGCGCAGATCCTGGCGACCAGCGCCGACTATCGGGCGCTTGGCTTCACGACTCCGGGGGTGTTGAGTTCCACCGGAGTTTCCGGTGCTGGAACATTCGATGGGATCGTCTACCTCAACGCCAGCTACCTGACCGGTTTCGGCGGCAGCGGCAGCTATACAGCGAACGGCGTGATCCAGCACGAGACCGATGAAGTGCTAGGCATCGGCGGCTCCGGCTCGGTGCTCAATACCATGCAGGCGAACGGCCTGACATCGGCGCCCTCGACGACGGGTGGCACTTATGTCAGCCCGCTCGACCTGTTCCGCTATTCCGCTCCCGGCACGGCGAGCCTGTCCACGTCGGCCACTACTCCGTCCTATTTCTCGGTGAACGGTGGAGCGACCAGCATCGCCGGGTTCAATCAGTGCTCGACCGGCGACTACGGGGACTGGGCCAGCCCGGGCAACCCCTGCGGCACTTCGGTCACTTCGGCCCCGTTGGTCCAGCTGGCCTATACGGGCGCCAATTCGCCCGCCACCCTCAGTCTTTCTGCCCCCGAGGTCACCGCCTTGCAGGCGATCGGCTACGCTCTTCCGATCACCGAGCCCGCCGGTCTTGCCGTGTTCGGCGTGGCGCTGATCGGTCTTGGACTAGGACGACGACCGTCGCGGCGCTGCTGATCGCCGGACTTCAGGCAGCGCTGATGTCGCGTCTCGGCGGTCGTCCGCTCCGGCCGCACCGACCCTATTGAACGCCCGTCCACCCACAGAAGGCACGGGAAGACCGGCCGGAGTGGGGCGCGGCCCGACTACGAAAATGGATCGAATGGCGCCCCAGCCGAAACCGGAGATCACGCCCGTTCGGTCCCCGGAAGCTTGAACTCAAGCGCGAGCACCTACCAAGCGCGCCGCCCCCGTCGCGCCGCCATGGGAAACCGAGCAAGATTCCCGCGCCTGCCCCGCTCCTCGACGACCTTGATCGCCTTCGATATGCCGGGTGACCCACTGGCGATGGACGAACTCATACCCCTCTGATAGCAGCGGCCATCCCCCTCTCGCCCGGTCTCGACGGAGCCGCCCCCTGTCCGATCCCGACATGCCCCGCGATCCGTTCAACCGCGACCTCCTTGAACGCATCCCGCTCGCCGCCCGCACCGTGCTCGATGTCGGCTGCGGCACCGGCGCCCTCCTCGCCGCCTACCGCGCCCGCAACCCGCGCGCCCGCCTGCTCGGGATCGAGCGCGACCCGGACCGCGCCGACCAGGCCGCCGCCCGGCTCGACGACGTGGCGGCGATGGACGTCGAAACCCACCCCCTGCCCTTCGATCCCGAAACCAGCCTCGACTGCGTGATCTACAGCGACGTCCTGCAGCATCTGCGCGACCCCGCCGCGGTGCTGCGCGCCCACGCCGCCGCGCTCGGCCCCAACGGCAGCGTGCTGATCTGCGTGCCCAACGTGGAGCATTGGAGCTTCGCCGCCCGCCTGCTCGCCGGCGGCTGGGACTACGAAGCCACCGGCCTGTTCGATGCCGGACACCTGCGCTGGTTCACCCTCGCCTCGATGCGCAAGCTGCTCACCGAAGCGGGGCTCGTCCCCTACGAAGTCACCCCGCGCGTGTTCAACCCCGAGGCGGCCAGCGGCTTCGCTGCCGCCGTGGCGCCGGCGCTGCAGGCTCTCGGGATCGATCCGCAGGAATACGGCCGCCGCGCCGCGCCGCTGCAGTTCGTCTGGCGCGCCCGCCGCCAGCCGCGGGAACGCCTGACCCTGGTCGGCAACATGCTCGCCCCGGTCGGCGGCGTATCGCATGTGCGGGTGATCCAGCCCTTCGCCGCGCTCGCCACCGACCCCACGGTGACCGCCACCGTCGTTCCGGTCAACCAACTCCCGCCCGCCGCCGGCAGCGGGCCGCATATCTGCGTGCTGCACCGCCCGATCCTGGCAGGCGAGCCAGGCCGCACCCTGCTGCGCCACCTGCACGCCGCCGGCTGGCTGCTGGTGACCGAGTTCGACGACCACCCCGACTTCATGCCGACCGGCCGGCCGACCGACGCGCTCGCCTTTACCGGGGTGCACGCGGTGCAGACCTCCACCCCGGCGCTGGCCGAGCTGTTGCGCGCCCGCAACGCGGAAACCGTGCTGTTTCCCAACATGATCCAGACCCTGCCGGAGCCGCGCAACTTCGCCGCGCCGGACCGCATGACCCTGTTCTTCGGCGCGCTCAACCGCGAGCAGGACTGGGCACCGCTGATGCCCACGCTCAACGCCGTCGCCGCCATGGCCGGCGAGCGGCTGCGCTTCGAGGTGGCACACGACCGCCCGTTCTTCGATGCGTTGCAAACCCCGCACAAAAACTTCACGCCGACCTGCGACTACGACACCTATCTCCGCCTGCTCGGCGACAGCGAAATCGCGCTGATGCCGCTTGCCGATACCCCGTTCAACCGCGCCAAGTCGGACCTGAAATTCATCGAGGCCGGCGCCTGCCGCGTCGCCGCGCTGGCCAGCCCGACCGTCTATGCCGACACGATCGAGGACGGCCGCACCGGCCTCCTGTTCACCGACGCCGACAGCCTCCGCGCGCGGCTGATGCACCTGATCGCCATGCCCGAACTCGCCCGTGCCCTGGGCGACGCCGCCCGCGACTACGTGCGGCGCGAACGCATGCTGGCCTACCAGGTCGCCCCACGCATCGCCTGGTACCGCTCGCTCTGGAGCCGCCGCAACGAACTGCACGCCGCAGTGCACGCCCGCGTGCCCGGCCTGCTGGAGGCAGCCCCGGCCCTGTGAGCCTCGGGCGGGCGCGGTGCGGTGGGCGGCCAAGGCCAGGAGGGCTCCGCCCCCCTGGACCCCCCGCCAGGGGACAAGTCCCCTGGACCCCTCCAACGGCTTCGCCCGGGAAAGGGGCGCAACCGAGCGGATACAAGCGGC
>JAGWSV010000141.1 GCA_028869315.1 Rhodospirillales bacterium | reverse complement strand
GTCCACCAGCCGCTGCACCGGCGCCTTCTTCGTCTGCGCGCTCTCCACCAGGGCGATGATGCGCGCGAGCGTGGCCTGCTCGCCGACCGCCGTGGTCTCGATCCGCAGCAGCCCGCTGCCGTTGATGGCCCCGCCGACCACCGCCTCGCCCGGCTGTTTCGCCACCGGCAGGCTCTCGCCGGTCAGCATGCTTTCGTCCACCTCGCTGGTTCCCGACAGGACCCGCCCGTCGGTGGGCAGGCGCTCGCCGGGACGGACCACGACGATATCGCCCAGCGAGACCGCGGCGATCGGCAGCGCGATCTCCGCCCCGTCACGCTCGACCTGTGCAAGTTCGGGGCGCAGCGCGGCGAGCGCGCGGATCGCCGCGCCGGTGGCACGCTTGGCGCGCGCTTCCAGCCAGCGGCCGAGCAGGATCAGGGTGATGACGACCGCCGAGGCCTCGAAATAGGTGTGTCCGCCGATGCCGGAGGCCAGCAGGAACAGGCTGTAGAAATACGCGGCGGACGTACCGAGCGCGACCAGCAGGTCCATGTTCCCGGTCCCGACCCGCAGCGCTTTCCACGCCGCCACATAGAACCTGGCGCCGATCACCAGCTGCACCGGGGTTGCCAGCGCCAGCCCGATCCAGGGCAAGAGCGGCAGACCGACCATCGGCAGCAGCAGGGGCGCGGTCAGCATTGCGGCCGCGCCGACCCGCAGCAGGTCGCCCCGCGCCCGGCGCGCGTCCGCCGCCTCCCGCGCGCGGTCGGCTTCGGCCTCCCCGGTCAGCAGCGCGGCGTCGTAGCCGGCGTCCCGCACCGCCCCGATCAGGGCGGCCGGACGCAGGCCGAAGCCCTCGACCATGGCCTTTTCGGTCGCCAGGTTCACCTCGGCCGCCAGCACGCCGGGGACCGCCGACAGGGATTTTTCCACCCTTCCCGCGCAGGTCGCGCAGGTCATGCCGGTGATGGCGAACTCCCGCCGCTCGCGCGCGACCGCATAGCCCGCGTCGGCGACGGCGGCGGCGAGCTGCGCCGGATCGGTCGTTGCCGGCGTGAAGCGCACCTCGGCGATTTCGCTGGCGACGTTCACGCTGGCCTGCACCCCGGGCAGGCGGTTCAGCGCCTTCTCCACCCGGCCGGCGCAGGTGGCGCAGGTCATCCCCTCGATCGGCAGCTGCAGATGTTGCCGATCGTCCTCGACCGGGACCGCGATCGCCGTGTCCATGGCCGATCTCCTAGCGGGCGCCGTCTGAAGCCCGGGTGGCGCCGTAGCCGGCCTTCTCGACCGCGGCGACCAGCCGGTCCGTGTTGGCGCTGCCGGCGACGTGGGCACGACCGGCGGCGAAATCGACTGCGACGCGCGTCACGCCATCCACGCGCGACAGGGCGCGGGTGAGGGCGTTGGCGCAGCCGTCGCAGGTCATGCCGGTGATGGCGAGGTCGATCTCGTTGGTGGGGGTCTGGGGGTTCATGGGTCTCTCCTGGCTTCCGATGCTGGGAAGGTGGGGGCTCCCAGCGCTGGAAGGTCAAGGGGTGCTGGCAGCCACCCGCCCGACGCTCAGCACCGCGTCGAAGAACAGCCGCGGCCGGCCCCAGAGCGAGTTGACGAAGATCGCCGTCACGCTCACCGCCATCGCGACCATTGCCCAGACCGGATAGATCAGCCCTGTTGCCGCGACCGGGATGCCGATGCCGTTGAACAGAAAGGCCAACGCAACGTTCTGCAGCATCTTCCGGTAGCTGGTGCGGCTGATCTCGCGCGCGACGGAGAGCGCGTCCATCCGGTTGGAGAGGATGATGATATCCGCCGACTCGATGGCGATGTCGGTGCCGCCCCCCATGGCGATCCCGACATCGGCCTGCATCAACGCCGGTGCGTCATTGATGCCGTCCCCGACCATGGCAACCCGGGTTTTGCCCGCCTGGAGCCGTCGGACGATCTCGGCCTTCTCCTGCGGCAGCACCCCCGCGTGCACGTCGCCGATACCGAGTTCGTGGGCGACACGCCGCGCCGCGCGCTCATTGTCGCCCGTCACCAAAATCAGGTCGATCCCTGCTTTTCGAAGCGCCGCCAGAGCCTGCCGCGTCTCGGCGCGGATTTCGTCTCCGAACGCCAGCAGGCCAATGGCATGCCCATTCCGCGCCACGGTGACCACCGTGCGCCCGGTGCTCTCCAGCGCGGTGATTCGTCCGGCGAGCGGTTCCAGGTCCACGCCGT
>JAGWSV010000140.1 GCA_028869315.1 Rhodospirillales bacterium | reverse complement strand
CGGACCCGGCGCGCCCGCCGCGCCCCGCCGCCGCGGCCGCGCAGCCGGAGCCGAACGACGGCGACCCGGTCCCGGCGTAGCCGCCCACCCCGGCTCCCCACCCCTACTCCCCTGGGCACCCAGCGCGTTGCCAGGCTACGCGCGCGACCAGCGCCAGTTGCGCACCTCCGGCAGATCCTGCCCGTGGCAGGTCACGTAGCGACGATGCGCGATCAGCCGGTCGCGCACCGCCTTGCGCGCATAGGCCGCCTCGGCGCCGAACCGCGGCGCCCGGTCGATCGCGTCGGCGGCGAGATGGAACCGGTCGATCCCGTTCAGCACCGCCATGTCGAACGGCGTCGTCGTCGTGCCCTCCTCCTGGTAGCCGTGGACGTGGAAGTTGCGATGGTTGGTCCGCTTGTAGATCAACCGGTGGACCAGCGCGGGATAGCCGTGGAACGCGAAGATCACCGGCTTGTCGATGGTGAACAGCGCGTCGAAATCGGCATCCGCCAGCCCGTGCGGATGTCGCGATTGCGGCTGCAGGGTCATCAGATCCACCACGTTGACGAAACGAACCAGCAGGCCGGGCAGCTCCCGGCCCAGCAGGTCCGCCGCCGCCAGCGCTTCCATCGTGGGCACGTCGCCGGCGGCGGCCAGCACCACGTCGGGCTCGCGGCCGCGGTCGTTGCTGGCCCATTCCCAGATGCCGATCCCCTCGGCGCAGTGGCGGATCGCCCGTTCCATGTCCAGCCATTGCGGCTCCGGCTGCTTGCCGGCGACGATCACGTTGATGCGGTCCCAGCTGCGCAGGCAATGGTCGGCCACGCATAGCAGGCTGTTGGCGTCCGGCGGCAGATACACGCGCACGGTGTCGGCCTTCTTGTTCACCATGTGGTCGATGAAACCGGGGTCCTGGTGGCTGAACCCGTTATGGTCCTGCCGCCAGACATGGGAGGTCAGCAGGTAGTTCAGCGAGGCGATCGGGCGCCGCCAGGGAATCGCCCGCGCGCCCTTGAGCCATTTCGCATGCTGGTTCACCATCGAATCGACGATGTGGATGAAGGCCTCGTAGCAGGAGAACAGCCCGTGCCGGCCGGTGAGCAGGTAGCCCTCCAGCCAGCCCTGGCAGGTATGCTCGCTCAGGATTTCCATCACCCTGCCATCGGGGGCGAGGTGCTCGTCTTCCGCAATGGTGGCCTCCTCCCAGGGCCGGTCGGTCGCCTCGAACACCGCGTCCAGCCGGTTGGACGCGGTCTCGTCGGGGCCGAAGATGCGGAAGTTGCGGCTGGCCGCGTTGGCGCGCAGCACGTCGCGCAGGAAGCCGCCCAGCACCCGCGTCGCTTCCGCGCGCACCTGCCCGGGCCGCGGCACCGGCACCGCGTAGGCGGCGAAGTCCGGCAGGCGCAGGTTGCGCATCAGCTGCCCGCCATTCGCGTGCGGGTTGGCGCTCATCCGCCGCTCCCCCCGCGGCGCCAGCGCCGCGATGTCCGGGCGCAGCCGGCCGGCCTCGTCGAACAGCTCCTCCGGGCGGTAGCCGCGCATCCAGCTTTCCAGCAGCTGCAGGTGCTCCGGCTTGGCGATCTCCGGGATCGGAACCTGGTGCGCGCGCCAGAACCCCTCGACCTTGCGGCCGTCGACGGTTTTCGGCCCGGTCCAGCCCTTCGGGCTGCGCAGCACGATCATCGGCCAGCGTGGGCGTGCCGCCGCCCCGGGCTGAAAGTCGCGTGCCGCCCCGGACTGAGAGTCGCGTGCCGCCCCGCTGCCGTCCTGGGCCGCGCTGCCGGCCCGGGCGGCACGGCGGATATCGGCAATCGCGTCGAACGCCTGGTCCAGCGCCGCCGCCATCGCCTGGTGCATGCGCTCCGGCTGGTCGCCCGCCACGAAGATCGGCGCATAGCCGTAGCCGGTCAGCAGCGCCCGCAGCTCCTCCGGATCGATCCGGGCCAGGATCGTGGGACTGGCGATCTTGTAGCCGTTCAGATGCAGGATCGGCAGCACCGTCCCGTCGGTGACCGGATTGAGGAACTTGTTGCCGTGCCAGGAGGTCGCCAGCGGCCCGGTCTCCGCTTCCCCGTCGCCGATCACGCAGGCGGCGATCAGGTCGGGCGCGTCGAGCACCGCGCCGAATGCGTGGGAGAGCGCGTAGCCGAGTTCGCCGCCCTCGTGGATCGAGCCCGGCGTGTCGGGGGCCGCATGGCTCGGAATGCCGCCGGGAAAGGAAAACTGGCGGAACAGGCGGCGCATCCCCTCCGCGTCCGCCGAGACGTCGGGATAGAGTTCGCTGTAGGTCCCCTCCAGCCAGGTGTTGGCCACCACGCCGGGCGCGCCGTGGCCGGGACCGGCGATGAACATCACGCTCAGGTCCCGTTCCCGGATGATGCGGTTGAGATGGACGTAGACGAAATTGAGGCCGGGGGTGGTGCCCCAGTGGCCGAGCAGCCGCGGCTTGACGTGTTCCGGCGTCAGCGTCTGGCGCAGCAACGGGTTGTCGAGCAGGAAGATCTCGCCCACCGAAAGATAGTTCGCGGCCCGCCACCACTGGTCCAGCCGCTCCAGCGCGGCGGGGGAAAGCGGGCCCGGAGCCCGTTCGGTCGCGACGTCTTCCATGGCTCACTCCATTGGGCTGCACGCCCGCCGTCCGACGCTCCGGCCCGGCGCAGGGCTCTTCTCCCGGCGCGCCGGAGGGCGCCCGACACACGGGCCCGTTCGACGGTTTTCGGATCGACCAGCGGTGCCGAGCTTCCCCTGAGATCCTGTTTCAACAGACACCCTTGTCGGCGCGCTGATGCACGTGTGCGCCGGCGACGCCTGAGATGGGGCCGCCGAACCGCGGCGGCGCCTCACGATCCGACGACCCCGGCAGACCGGCTTGGGGCCCCCACGTCCGGCCGCCCGCCCAGGCCGGCCAGGCAGCACGCCGAGGAGCCGCACCATGAGCATCCCCCCCACCCAAGCGGAGGTCGCGGCCTGGCTTGGCCATCTGGCCGGGGCCGCGCCGGTGGAGACCCATATCTCCCTCGTGTTTCTGGGCCGCGACACCGCGTGGAAGCTGAAGAAGGCGGTGCGGCTGCCGTTTCTTGATTTCACCGACCTTGCGGCCCGGCGGCACTTCGCGGAACGGGAACTGGCGCTCAACGCGGCGGCGGCGCCGGGGATGTACCGCGACGTCGTCCCGGTCCTGCGCGCGCCCGGCGGGCAATTGCGTTTCGGAGACGGCCTGGCGCCGAACCACGCGTCCGGCGAGGTGCTCGACTGGGTGCTGCGCATGGCGCGGGTGCCGGAGGCGGACTTCCTCGATGCCGTCGCCGCCGCCGGCCGGCTCGATCCGCCGCTGCTGGACGCGGTGGCCGACGCCGCGGCCGCCTATCACGCCGCCCGGCCACCTGTCGCGGTGGCCGATCCGACCGCACGCATGCTGGCGGTGGCCGCCGGCAACACGGTGGCCGCGCGGGCGGCGGGGCTCGATCCGGCGGCGGTCGCGGCATGGGACCGCGGGATCCGGATGGCGCTCACCGGCCTTGGTCCGTGGCTGGCGGCCCGGGCCCGCCGGGGCTTCGTGCGCCGCGCGCATGGGGATCTGCATCTCGGCAATCTGTGCCTGTGGCACGGGCGACCGGTGCCGTTCGACGCGCTCGAGTTCGATGAGGACATGGCGACCATCGATCTCGGCTACGATCTGGCGTTCCTGCTCATGGACCTCGACCGGCGCGCCGGGCGGGCGGCGGCGAATCGGGTCATGAACCGCTATGTGGCGCGCACCGGGGATATCGACCTGGTGGCCGGGCTGCCGGCCTTCCTCTCGCTGCGGGCGATGGTGCGGGCCCATGTCGCCGCACGCAGCGGCGACGCCACCGACGCCGCTTCGTATCTCGACGCCGCTCTCGGCTACCTCCGACCAGTGCCCCCCGTGGTGGTGGCGATCGGCGGATTGCAGGGCACCGGCAAGTCCACCCTGGCACGGGCCCTGGCTCCCGGGCTTGGCCGCGCGCCGGGTGCGCTGGTGCTGCGCAGCGACGAAACCCGCAAGCGGCTGCACAAGGTGGCGCCGGAAGCGCGGTTGCCCCAATCGGCCTATAGCGAGGCCGAGAACCGGCGGGTGTTCCGCGCCCTGGCGACCGCGGCGCGGCGGGCGGCGGCGGCCGGCCAGGCCGTGATCGCGGATGCGACCTTCCTCGATCCGCGGCATCGGCGCGCCCTCGCCCGCGCGGCCGGTCCGGCGGCGTTCGTCGGGCTGTGGCTGGAGGCGCCGCTCCCGGTGCTGGAAGCGCGGCTGCGCGCCCGCACGGGCGACGCCTCGGATGCAACGGTCGCGGTGCTGCGGGCCAGCGCCGCAGGCTGCCGTCCGCCACGCCAAGGCCGCTCGGGCCGTCACCGCCCGGGAAGCTGGCACCGGATCGATGCGACCGAGGCGGATGCGGCGCTCACCGCCGCCCGAGCCGTTCTGCCCCCGCGCTGATCGCCGGCCCGGCCCGCCCCGCATCCGTGCCGAGCGCCTGGTCGAGCACGCGCAGTGCGCCGTCCGGATCGCCGGCGTCGAGCTGCGCCAGCGCCTGGGCGATCACCGATTTCGCTGCACTATGGCTTGGTGCCGGCTGCGGATCGTCCGGGGTGACCGGCTGGAACACGAGCTTGGTCTGCACCGCCTCGAGCACCTGCCGCGCGTGCAGGACGTCGCCCACCGCCAGGTCCTGCCGGGCGGTGCGAACCCAATAGCGGGTGGAGAGCGCCGGCGGGCGGACTGCGGCGGAAGCGGCATCGGCCGGACCTCGGCCATAGGGTGCCGACGATGGTTCCGTGCTCCGGCGGAGACGCCGCAGGACGCCTTGCACCATCGCGAAATCGCGTTCGTGCCCCGGCGTGAGGGCGACCTCCGGCGGGCGCTGCGGCTGGGGCCGGGACTGCGCGGGCGGCTCGTTCGCCGGCGCGCCCCGTGCCTGCAGGGTGGCAAGTTCCTGCCGGGCCTGCCCGGTTTGCGCGCGCAGCCGGTCCAGAGCCGCGCTTTGCTCGGCGACCTGCGCCCTGAGGGCCTGCATTTGCGCCTGCAACTTGCGGCCTGGCCCGGCAGGCGGCGGGATCGGCGCGGCGGTCGGCGCCGACGGGGCGGAGCCCGAACCGTGGGGCGTCGCCAGATCGACCGCGACCGGCCCATCGGGACCGGGCGTCGGCGTCGCCGGTTTCTCCGTGGTGGGACCGCCCGTCGCGCGCTGCATCGCCGCACGGGCCACCGCGGGGTGCGCAGCGCCGGCGGACGGCACCGGAGGATGGGTCGTGG
Organism: Rhodospirillales bacterium; assembly: GCA_028869315.1. Taxonomy (GTDB): domain Bacteria; phylum Pseudomonadota; class Alphaproteobacteria; order Acetobacterales; family Acetobacteraceae; genus JAJZVS01. The sequence continues at coordinate 5,743 of JAGWSV010000140.1, read as the reverse complement.
ACCCATGCGCGGCCCGCGGCATCCGCGCACCCGGTGCAAGCGGCCGCATCGACACATGCACGGCCACCGCCAGCGCGACGACCAGCCCCGCCACCACCGCGGTACCCGACAATGCGTAGCGCCACACCTCTCCTTGCTCTCCCGACGGGCTGAAACGCCACACCTCTCCTTGCTCTCCCCAGCGGCCACAGAGGTTCGACGTTACCACGCGCCGAGGCCGATGAGGATCGATGAAACCATTTGTGAGCGTCCGCGCGCGCCGCGCCGCCGCGATGCGGCGGATCACAAGATCTCGAGGCGGATGAACCGGGTTTCCGACCCGGGCGCACGCGACAGGATCGCCCGGCGGCCGACGGCACCGCACGAGCCGCCTGCGCCCACGCTAGCAGCGTGCGATCCGACGGCGGGCGCCCCGATCGCGACCGGGCGCCTGGATGTTTCGTATATGCTACGGACCCAGCAGCGCCGCGCGCACCGCGCTCCATGCGGTCCGGTCGGGCGCGCAGATCAGACCGCCATCGACATGATCGGGCGCATACTCGGCGCCGTCGAACTGCGCCGAATACCCGCCGGCTTCACGATGCAGCAGCCATCCCGGGGCGTGGTCCCACGGCATCAGCCGATGATACAGGAGCACGTGGCAGCCGCCGGAGGCGGCCAGGCGGTATTCATGGCCGGCGCAGCGGTAGTTCCAGGTGGCCGCCAGTTTCGGCAGATTGGGCAGCAGGCGGGACCGCATCGGCTCCGGCAGGTATTGCCAGGACACCGACCCGGTCATGCGGGCGGGCAGGTCCGCCGCCGCGACCCGCAGCCCGGCGCGCGCCCCGTCCGGCGTCTCGATCCAGGCCCCTTGGCCCGCCAACGCAAGCGCGGTGTCGTCGCCCATCGGGTCGAAGATCGCTGCCATCTCCACCCGCCCGCGCCGGATCGCCGCCGCCATGACGGCGAACAGCGGCACGCCGGAGGCGAAATTGAACGTGCCGTCCACCGGATCGACCACGAACGCGAGGTCGGCCGACGCCAACCGCTCCAGCAGCGACGGGTCGGCCGCGGCCGCCTCCTCGCCCACGATCAGCGCGCCCGGCCAGCGCGCGGCGAGTCCGGCGGCGATGAACCGTTCCGCAGCCTCATCGGCATCGGTTACCAGATCGAGCGGTCCCGACTTGGTGCGTATCGCGCCGGCGCCGAGGTGGCGGAAGCGGGGCAGGATGTCCGCCCGGGCGGCCGCGCGCAACAGCGCGGCGAGCGCGGTCGCGTCGCTGCGATCGAAGCTCATTCCAACCGTTCGAACCGCGCCCGGTCGGCCGGCAGCAGGCGCACCTTCACGTGCACGGCTTCCGCCTCGTCCTGGCGCTCGATGACCTCGCCATGCTCGTGCAGCCAGGCGATGCGCGCGCCATCGGTGGGCGCAAGGTCGTAGCAGGCGAGTTCCATTCCGGTAGAGATCCGCGCATCGATCGCCGCCTGCAGCGCCTTGAGCCCCTCGCCGGTGATCGCGGAGACCACGACCTGTCCGCTGCGCACCGGCACCGACGAAACGCCGCCCAGCAGATCTGCCTTGTTCAGCACTTCGATCGTGCGTTCCGGCCAGTCGCGGTCCAGCGTGCCCTCTGCCGCCATGCCTTCCAGCACGGCGATCACGTCGTTGCGCTGCGCCGTGCTGTCGGGGTGCGCGGCGTCGCGCACGTGCAGGATCACGTCGGCCTCGGCGACTTCTTCCAGGGTGGCCCGGAACGCCGCCACCAGTTCGGTCGGCAGGTCGCTGATGAATCCGACCGTATCGGAAAGGATCGTCCGCCGTCCCGACGGCAGCCGGAGCCCGCGCATGGTGGGATCGAGCGTCGCGAACAATTGATCGCGCGCGGTGACCTCGGCGCCGGTCAGCGCGTTGAACAGGGTGGATTTGCCGGCGTTGGTATAGCCGACGAGCGCGACCACCGGGAACGGCACCCGGCGGCGCGCCGCGCGATGCAGCCCACGGGTACGGCGTACCTGTTCCAGTTCCCGCCGGAGCTTGACGATCCGCTCTCCGATCAGGCGGCGGTCGGCTTCGATCTGCGTCTCGCCGGGGCCGCCGAGGAAGCCGAAGCCGCCACGCTGGCGTTCGAGATGGGTCCAGGACCGCACGAGCCGCGAACGCTGATATTCGAGATGGGCCAGTTCCACCTGCAGCGTGCCCTCGGCGGTACGCGCGCGCTCGCCGAAGATATCGAGGATGAGCCCGGTGCGGTCGATCACCTTGCAGCCCCAGGCGCGCTCCAGGTTGCGCTGCTGGACCGGGCTGAGCGCGGCATCGACCACCGCGACCGCAACTTCGTGCTCGGCCATGGCCGCGCCCTGGGCGGCCACCTGGCCCTCTCCCATCAGGGTCGCCGGACGCCGCATCCGCAGCGGCAGGATCGCCTGATGGACGATGACGAGGCCGATGGAGGCCGCAAGCCCCACCGCTTCGGCCAACCGCGCCTCCGCGACGCGGCCGGCCTCGCCCAGGTCGCGGGTCCCGGCCATCGGTGTCCAGGTGTCCCGCGCCCGGCTCTCCCGCTCCTGATGTCTTTCCCAGGGCAGGATGACCGCGGCGCGGGTGGGAGCGGGTCTGGTCGCGCCAGGAACCGCCATCGCTCGACCGGCCGGCTACAAGCCGGCTGCGGCCATCTCGCGCGCCGCCTCGCGCTGCGCGGGGGACGCGGTCAGGGTGTTGGCACCTTCGGGCTTGGCGGCATCGAACAACTGGATGGGCGCGCCCGGCATCACGGTGCTGATCGCATGCTTGTAGACAAGCTGGGTGTGCCCGTCGCGACGCAGCAGCACCGAGAAATTGTCGAACCAGGTGATGATGCCCTGCAACTTCACGCCGTTGACCAGGAACACGGTCACCGAGGTCTTGTTCTTCCGCACGTGATTCAGGAACACGTCCTGCACGTTCTGCGCTTTCTCGTTGGCCACGGGGATGATCCTTCTTGTTCTCGCGGTTTGTGGAAAAGACGCCCCTGCGCGCGTGGCAGTCCGCACAGGAACCGGATGCAGTCTATCAGCCGCGCCCTGTCAGGCAAGCACCAGAGCCGGTGCCCGAAAAACCCTGGATCAGGGACGCCGCATCTAGGAAATGGAGGTCCGGGGCTGCAAGGTCAATGCCTCCGTCATGCGAAGCGTCACCCAGCAGCACGGCGGTCAGGCCTGCGGCGCGCGCGGCCTGCATGTCGGAGGCAGTATCGCCCACATACCAAACGGCAGGTCCGGGTTTTACGCCCATCTGCTCCAGCGCCAGCCGCAGCGGCGCGGGGTCCGGCTTGTCGGCCGCCGCGTCGCCGGCGCCGACCACGGTGGCGAAGCGGCTCTGCCACCCGAGATGCACCACCTCGGCGCGAAGATACTTGCCAGTTTTGTTGGAGACCACCCCCTGCAGCGCCGGCGGCCGGGCCGTCAGCAGCGCCTCGGTCCCCGGCAGCGGGGTCACGTGATGGAGGTGGCAGGCTTCCAGGGTCGCATAGAAAATATCCCGCGCGCGGGTCCAGCCAGGCCCGAACAAAGGGGGAAAACTGTCGCGCAACGAGGTTCGGACCCGGGCGCGGGTTTCCTCCAGGCTCCAGGCCGGCAGGCCGAACGCGGCGAAGGCGGCGTTCAGCGCCGCGGCGACGCCGGCCCAGGCATCCACCAGGGTGTTGTCCCAGTCATACAGCACGTAGGCGGGAGGGGGCGGCGCGGCTGGCGGGATCATGCGGGTCCGGGTCCGAAGGCGACCGCGTCATGCGGCGCATTGTTTGCTTTGCGAGATAAGAACGCCATGCTCGGGCACGGCGCCGGGGCGAAGCAGTTCCATCGGGCGGCCAACGCGTCACGCACGAGCGTGCGGCACCGGCGACCGCCCGTCGGGCCGGCCGGACGCCGCGGCCGCGCCAGTTTGCGGTCGACGCGGCGGTTTGACCAGAGGGCTCCGAGTACAGCGATCCGTGTGCGGGGATCCGGACCGCGATCGGCGCAGCGATGGATGCGGGGCTCGATGCCAGGGCCCGTGCGTGGGGATCGGGTGCCACACGGCGCGGGCAGCGGGCATTTTCACAAGAACGACACCGGATCGACGTCCACGTCCACCCGCGCCCCGCGCGGCACCGCCACCCGCGCCAGCCAGTCCCGCAGCACCGGCTGGACCGCCACCTCCCGCCGGGTCTTCAGCAGCAGCCGGCGCCGGTGCCGCCCGCGCAGCACCGACAACGGCGCGGGCGCCGGCCCGAGCACCACGAGGCCCGGACCCGACGGCGCCGCCCGGCCCAACTCCCGCGCCACGGCATCCGCCACCGCAGCGTCCTCCGCGCTCACGATCAGCGCCGCCAGGCGCCCGTACGGCGGCCAGAACCCGGGCCGGCGGGCTTCGGACTCCCGCGCCACGAAGCCGGCCAGGTCGCCGGCGACCAGCGCCGCCATCACCGGGTGGTCCGGCGAGAAGGTCTGCAGCAGCACCTCCCCTGGCGCTTCCGCCCGGCCGGCGCGGCCCGCCACCTGGTGCAGCAACTGCACCGTGCGTTCCGCCGCGCGCAGGTCGCCGCCGCCCAGGCCCAGATCGGCGTCGACCACGCCCACCAGGGTCAGATGGGGGAAATGCCAGCCTTTCGCAACGATCTGGGTGCCGATGATCAGGTCCACCTCGCGCGCCGCGATCGCGTGCGCGGCGGCGGCGGCGGCGTCCGGTCCCGGCACGGTGTCGCTCGCCATCACCAGCCGCCGCGCGTCGGGGAACAGCGCGGCGGCTTCCTCGGTGATCCGTTCCACCCCTGGCCCCACCGCGGTCAGGCTGTGCGCGGCGCTGCAGGACGGGCAGGTCTCCGGGATCGGCACCGTATGGCCGCAGTGATGGCATTGCAGCACCCGCCGCGCGCGATGCTCCACCAGCCAGGCGGTGCAGTGCGGGCAGGCCATCCGGTGGCCGCAGGCCCGGCACAGGGTCAGCGGCGCGTAGCCGCGGCGGTTGAGGAACAGCATCGCCTGTTCGCCGCGCGCCAGGGTCCGGCCGATCGCGGCGACCAGCGGTGGGGACAGGAACCGGCCGCGCTCCGGCGGCGTGGCACGCAGATCGATCGCCGACACCGCCGGCAGCACCGCGCCGCCGTGCCGGTGCGGCAGGGTGAGCCGGGCGTAGCGCCCGGCTTCGACGTTCGCCACCGTCTCCAGGCTCGGCGTGGCGGAGACCAGCACGGCGGGGGCGGATTCGAACCGGGCGCGCACCACCGCCATGTCGCGGGCGTGATAGACGATGCCGTCTTCCTGCTTGAATGCGGTCTCGTGCTCCTCGTCGGCCACGATCAGGCCAAGATCGGGGAATGGCAGGAACAGTGCCGAACGCGCGCCCACCACCACCGGCGCGCGGCCGGCCGCCACCTCCCGCCAGGTGACCCGCCGGATGCGCGAGGAGAGGTCGGAATGCCAGACCGCCGGGGCGACCCCGAAGCGGGCGGCGAACCGCTCCAGCCATTGCGACGACAGCGCGATTTCCGGCAGCAGCACGAGCGCCTGGCGGCCGGCGCGCACCGCCGCCGCCACCGCTTCCAGATAGACCTCGGTCTTGCCCGATCCGGTCACGCCGTCGAGCAGGGTGACGGAAAACGCCCGCGCGGCCACCGCTTCCCGCAGCGCGGCGGCCGCCGCCGCCTGGGCCGGCGACAGCGGCGGGCCGGGATGCTCGGGATCGGGCCGCGCGAAGGGCGCCGCATCGGCCAGGGCCACCGGAACCAGCAGGCCGGCGGCGGCCAGG
>JAGWSV010000139.1 GCA_028869315.1 Rhodospirillales bacterium | reverse complement strand
TGTTTGCCGACGATGCCTCAGGTTTTGTTTTGATCGGCATCTTTGTCGGCGTGCTGACGCACTTGTTTGCCGACGATGCCTCAAGCGGCCCCTGCTGGCCGCGGCAGCGCCCGCCGCACCGCCTGCGGCGGCACCCCGAAGCTGCGCAGGAACGCCCGGCGCATCCGTTCGGGATCGCCGAATCCGACCGCGCGGGCCACCGCCTCGATCGGTTCGCGCCGCGCTTCGATCCGCGCCCGCGCCGCCTCCGCCCGCAACCGCTCGATCGCCTTCGCCGGGGTCTGCCCGGTCTCGGCCAGGAAGGCGCGGCCGAACTGGCGCGGGCTGAGGCAGGCGGCCGCCGCCAGGCGCTCCACCGGCAGGTCTTCGTGCAGATGGGTGCGGGCGAAATCCAGCGCCGCCCGGATCCGGTCCTGCCCCGGATCGAGCGCCAGCAGGGTCGAGAACTGCGACTGCCCGCCTGGCCGGCGATAGGCGACCACCAGGTCCCGCGCGGTGGCGCGCGCCGTCTCCAGCCCAAGATCCGCCTCGATCATCGCCAGCGCGAGATCGATGCCGGCGGAGATGCCCGCGGACGTCCATATCGCGCCGTCGCGGGTGAAGATGCGGTCCCCGTCCACCCGTACCTCCGGGTAGCGCCGCTGCAGCAGGGCGGCATGACGCCAATGCGTGGTCGCCGCCCGCCCGTCCAGCAGCCCGGCGGCGGCGAGCACGAAGGCGCCGGTGCACACGCTCGCCATCCGCGGCACCACCGGCGCGGCGGCGCGGAGAAAACCGAGCAGCGCCGGCGATGGCGCGACCAGGCGTGCTCCCGCCCCGCCGACCACGATCACGGTATCGAGCGCCCGCTCGGCGCCGACGAACCGCTCGGTCAGGATCGGCAGGCCGGCTGAACTGACGACCGCACCGCCGGTTTCCGACAGCACCACCGCGCAATAGGGCGCGCCGGCGCCCGCGGGCGCCTCGTCCGTCGCCGCCGGCCGCCCGGCAAGCTGAAACGCCGCCAGCGGGCCGGACAGGTCGAGGATCTGGAAATCCGGAAAGACCAGAAAGCCGATCCGCCGCATCACGGGATTTGTCCTGAATCGAGGGCTCTATGTCATTTCAGACATCACCCTGCACCGCTAGGCTGGACCGCGTCAACCATCGGAGACGCCGCCATGACCCAGCCGCTGACCATCGTCTTTCCGCTTTATCCGGGCGTGACCCAGCTCGACTTCACCGGCCCGCACCAGGTTCTCTCGCGGCTGCCCGGGGCGCGGGTGATCGTGGCATCCGTGGGCGCCGCCCCGGTCACGGCCGAAGGCATGCGCTTCGACGGGCTGACGGCGCTGGAAGCGGTGGCGTCATGCGACGTGCTCTGCGTTCCTGGCGGCCAGGGCTGCACCGGCGCGATGGAGGACGCAGCCTATATGGCGGCGATCCGGCGCTTGGCGGCCGGGGCGCGGCATGTCACCTCGGTCTGCACCGGCTCGCTCATCCTGGGCGCGGCGGGGCTGCTGCGCGGGCGGCGCGCCGCCTGCCATTGGGCGTGGCGCGACCTTCTGGCGCTGTTCGGCGCCACCCCCGACCCCGGCCGGGTGGTGCGCGACGGGAACATCCTGACCGGCGGCGGGGTGACGGCGGGGATCGATTTCGCCTTCGTCCTGGTCGCCGATCTCGCCGGCCCGACCGCCGCGCAGGCGATCCAGCTTGGGCTGGAATACGCCCCGGCGCCGCCTTTCGACGCCGGACGGCCGGAAACCGCGCCCGCGGAGGTGCTGGCCGAGGTCAGGGCACGGACGGCACCCGGGCTGCAAGCCCGGCGCGACGCGGTAGCCCGCGCCGCGGCCGCCCTGGATCAGAACGCCTGATCCCACGGCTCCTGCAGCAGCGCGTAGCCGTCGCCGCGGCGCAGGATATGGGCGAAGCCCGGGAAGTGCACGTGCATCCCGGCGATCAGCAACCGGTCGGCGGCGGCCATGTCGAGCGCCCGGCGGCGCGTGGCGATCGCCGCCGGCATGTCGGTGTCGAACTCGATCGCGACCTCCGGGTGTTCCACCTGGATGTCGGGCACGTGGACGATGTCGCCCCAGATCAGCAACGACTGGCCGCCCGAGGAGATCAGGTAGCCGGTATGCCCGGGCGTGTGGCCATGCAGGGGCACGGTGGTGACGCCGGGGAACACCTCCGTCGCACCGGAGAAGGTCCGCATGCGGTCCAGATAGGGCGCGACCTGTTCGCGCGCGCACTGGAAATAGAGCTTGCGGGCGCGTTCGGCCGCCCGTTCCATGGCGGCATCGTCGTGCCAGTGCTTCGGCTCGTTTTCATGGACGATCAGTTCGGCGTTCGGGAAGTTCCGCGCGCCGGTGGCGGGATCGGACAGGCCGGCGGAATGGTCGGGGTGCATGTGCGTCAGCATCACCGCCTCGATCGCCGCGGGATCGAGCCCGGCCGCCGCCAGGTTCTGCTTCAGCTTGCCGGCGGTGGGCAGCAGGTAGTTGCCCGATCCGGTCTCGATCAGCGCCAGCCGCCCGGCGGAGTGGATGGCGAAGCAGTTGACCGCGGTGCGCCGGCCGGGGCGGAAGGCCGCTGCAAGCCGGCGCTCGGCCTCCTCGGGCGCGATGTTGCGCAGGACCTCGCACGAACCGTCCAGGTAGCCGTCGCTGAGGGCGGTGACGACGATGTCGCCGATGCGGCGATGATAGACGCCGGGAATCTGGTGAGTGGGAACCTGGACCATGCGCGACCTCCGCTGCCTGCCGATGGAGAGGGGATAGCATCCCCACCCCATCGGCAGAAGCCGGCGATCAACTCCGCAGCCGCACGGTGAGCTCGAACGTCACCGGGTGGTGGGGCATGTCGCCGATGAAGGCCGGGAAATGCGCCTTCCGCACGGCGGCGACCGCCGCGCGGTCGATCGGCGGCATGCCGGAGGAGCGTGCCACCGAGACGGACAGCAGCCGCCCGTCGGGCGCGACCCGGATCGCCACCACCGCTTGGCCGGAGAGATGCATCATCTCCACCTCTGGCGGCACGACGAGGCTGGCCTGCACCCGTGCATTCAGCTCCGCCGCATAGCGCATGACCGCGCTGGCGACCTCGGCCGTGGACGGCGCCCGCGGCGCGGGCGGCGCGGGCGGCGGCGCCGGGCGGCTGATATGCGGGCGGGGCGGCTGCGGATGCGGGTGACGCCGCGGACGCGGGACCGGTCGCGGCGGCGGCGGAGCCTTCGGCGGCGGCAGCGGCAGCGGCGGGACCGGTTTCGGCGGCGGCGGCACCGGCTTCGGCGGCGGCGGCTTGGGTTTCGGCGGCGGGGGCGGCGGGGGCTTCGGCTTGGGTGGCGGCGGCTTCGGTTTCGGTGGCGGCGGCTTCGGCTTGGGCGGCGCCGGCTTCGGCTTCGGCACCACCATTGTCAGCCGCACGCGATTGGGATGCGGCGAGGCGACCACGCCCGGCTGCGCGGAGATGCGGACCACCGCAGCGACGAGCGCAACCTCCACCGCCAGCGCCACCAGGAACGCCGGCAGGCGGCTACGACGAGACGGCAGCGGCGGCAGGCCGCGCAAATCGGTCACGGACCCGCCCGTGGCAGGCAGACGACGACGGGACACCGGCTCAGGGTTTCGTGACCGAGGAAGACGGAACCGCGGACGCGGCGGCCGGCGTGGAGGCCGTCGATGCCGATGCGCCGGCAGGCGCGGCGGCAGCGGGCGCGGCAGGCGCGGCGACAGCAGGCGCCGGCGCCGGCGGCGCT
>JAGWSV010000138.1 GCA_028869315.1 Rhodospirillales bacterium | reverse complement strand
GGCTGTGCCCCGTCTTCCACATCAGCGGCGTGCCGCCGGCGCGGGCGATCTCGTCGAACAGCACCTGGGAGGCCTTGACGTCGGCGATGATGGTCGCACCCGGGTGGGCGCGCAGCACGTCGCGCGCGAGCAGCACCATCAACTGGTCGCCGAACAGGATCGCGCCGGAATCGTCCACGAGGCCGATGCGGTCGGCGTCGCCGTCGAACGCGACGCCGACATCGGCGCCGCGCGCGCGCACCTCGGCGATGAGCTGGGCCAGGTTGGCCGGCACCGTCGGGTCCGGGTGATGGGCCGGGAACGTGCCGTCGATGGCGCCGTTCAGCACGGTGTGCCGGCCGGGCAGGCGCTGCAGCAGCCGCGCCAGCACCTCGCCGGCGGCGCCGTTGCCGTTGTCCCACACCACGCTGAGCTGCTTCTCGCCGCCGTCCCAGTCCTGCCCCAGCCGGGCGACGTAGGCCTCGGCCAGGTCGACGGTCCGCGCCGAGCCGGCGGCGTCGGTCACGTCGCCAGCCGCCGCCTGGGCGCCGAGGTCGCGGATCCGGGCGCCGAAGAACGGCTTGCCGCCCAGCATCATCTTGAAGCCGTTGTAGTCCGGCGGGTTGTGGCTGCCGGTGACCATCACCGCGCCGGCGGTGCGGCCCACGGTGGCGGCGTAGTAGAGCAAGGGGGTCGGGCCGCGGCCGACGCGCTGGACCTCGGCGCCCGAGGCGGTCAGGCCTTCGACCAGCGCCGCTTCCATCCCGGGGCTGGAAAGACGCCCGTCATAGCCCACCGCGACCGTCTTGCCGCCGGCGCGCGTGACCAGGGTGGCGAAGCAGCGGCCGATCGCGAACGCGTCCGCCGGGTGCAAGGTCTCGCCGACGATCCCGCGGATGTCGTATTCGCGCAGCACGCTGGGGTGGAACTGATGGGAAAAACGCATGGGTCAGGCTGGCTCCGTCGGATGGGGCGGGGGCAGGCGGCGGCCGTCAGTCGTTTGCATAGCGGCGCAGGAAGGCGCGCACGGCGGGCGCCAGGTCCTTGTGCTTGAGCGCGAAGGCGATCTGGGCCTCCAGGAAGCCGGCCTTGTCGCCGCAGTCGAACCGGCGGCCCTCGTAGCGCAGCCCATGGAACGGCTGGCGGCCGATCAGCCGCGCCATGCCGTCGGTCAGCTGCACCTCCCCGCCGGCGCCGCGATCCATCCGCGACAGTTCGGCGATCACCTGCGGCATCAGCACGTAGCGGCCGATGATCGAAAGATTGGAGGGGGCTTCGTCCGGCAGCGGCTTTTCCACCAGGCCCTTTACTTCCACCAGCCGGCCGTCGTCGCGGCCGATCTCCAGGATGCCGTAGCGGTTGGTGTGCGCGCGCGGCACTTCGGTCACCGCCACCACGTTGCCGCCGGTCTCCGTGTAGGCGTCGGCCAGCTGCTTGAGACAGGGGGTCTCGGACAGCACCAGGTCGTCCGGCAGCAGGATCGCGAACGGATCGTCGCCGATGAACGCGCGGGCGCACCAGATCGCGTGGCCGAGGCCGAGCGGCACCTGCTGGCGCACCGTCACCATCGAACCGGGCTCGACCTGGGTGCCTTCCAGCAGCGCCAGCGCGTCGTGCTTGCCGCGGGCGCGCAGCGTGTCCTCAAGCTCGAAGGCGATGTCGAAATGCTCGACCAGCGCGGTCTTGCCGCGGCCGGTGACCATGCAGAACTGCTCGATGCCGGCGGCCCGGGCTTCCTCGACGGCGTATTGAATGAGGGGCTTGTCCACCACCGGCAGCATTTCCTTCGCCACCGCCTTGGTGGCGGGCAGGAATCGCGTGCCAAGGCCGGCGACGGGCAGGACGGCTTTACGCAACGGCTTCATCGGGGCGGGTCTCCCGGCTTGGGCCTGTCCGGCGCGGACAGCCCGGCCGGCGAGGGCAGACATACAGCATCCGCCGCCGAGGTAAACGCGGGGTCACCCGTCCGGCCGGTCACGCCGGCGTCATTCGCCGTAACGGTTGAATGAACCGATCCGTATCGATCGCGATCGGGCCGCCCGGCCCGCGCCCGGCTCAGCGGCGTCCCGCCGGTCCGAGCAACAGGTCCCGCGCCTGGTTGAGCCGCGCGGCCATCCAGTCCGACCCGCCGGCATCGGGATGGGCGGCGCGCATCAGGCGACGGTGCGCGGCGCGGATCTCCGCCGGGCTGGCGCCGGGGGCGAGGCCGAGCACCTGCCAGGCTTCCTCCCGCGTCATCGCCCCGGCGCCGGGTGGCGGCGGGGCGGGCCGGGCACCGGGGCCGAAGCGCGCATCCGGGTGGGCGGCGCGCCAGCGCTCCCACAGCATCGGGCCGAACAGGATCGCCGCGCCGACCGCGATCCCCTCCCGCCCGGTCAACACGAGCATGAGCATCAGGCTGAGGCCGCCGAGGACGAACAGCCAGGCGAGGAAGGACTTGATGGAGGCGACGTTGGCGCGTTCGAACGCCCGCAGCCCGCCCATGAAGGCCAGCAGGGCGAGGCCGCCAAGGATCAGCCAGGGCATCGCCGGCCTGCCCGAGCAACGCGCCCATGACCGGGGCGCCCATGACCGGGGCGCCCATGATCGCCGCGCCCGTGACCGGCGCGCCGGGTCACGACCCGGTGAAGCGCGGCGGGCGCTTCTCCTTGAAGGCGGCCACGCCCTCGCGGTGGTCCTCGGTATCATGCAGCTGCGGCTGCACCAGGCTCTCGTAGTCGAGGAATTCGTCCAGCCCGGGGCCCGTCGCGCGGTCGAACATGCGCTTGGCCAGCCCGAGCGCGAAGGT
>JAGWSV010000019.1 GCA_028869315.1 Rhodospirillales bacterium | reverse complement strand
TCCCCGGCATCCGCGCCTGCGTGTTCGACGCCTACGGCACCGTCTTCGACTTTGCGTCCGCCGCCACGCGCTGCACGGAGATTCCTGAGGAAAAGCGCACCGCCCTGACCAATCTGTGGCGCGACAAGCAGCTGCAATACACCTGGTTGCGCTCGCTACAGGACCGTTACGCCGATTTCTGGCAGGTGACGGGCGAGGCGCTCGACTTCACCCTCGACAGCCTGGGTATCGCGACGCCCGCCCTGCGCGACCGCCTGATGGATCTTTACCTGACGCTGTCAGCCTTCCCCGAGGTTCCCGACACGTTGCGGCGGCTGAAGGAGGCGGGTTTCGTCACCGCTATCCTCTCCAACGGCTCGCCAGCGATGCTGGATTCGGCGGTGCGCGGCGCCGGCCTGCAGAACCTGCTCGACGCGGTGCTGTCGGCCGACGCCGTGCAGGTCTTCAAGACCCATCCACGCGTCTACGACTACGCCCTGCAGCGGCTCGGGGTGCGCGCGGAGCAGGTTTCGTTCCAGTCCTCCAACGCGTGGGACGCCTTTGCCGCCTCCGCCTACGGGATGCGCGTGGTGTGGTGCAACCGCTACGGCCAGCGGCGCGAGCGGCTGCCGGGCGCGCCGGACCATGAGGTGAAGAGCCTCGCCGAACTGCCGGCACTGCTGGCTCGGCCGGCCTGACCGCGCCAGGGGGAGACCAGCACCATGCTTGCGGAGATCCGGCCGGCCGACGCACCTCCCGCGATTGCGGCGATCTATGCCGACATTCGTGCGGTTTCCGGCGTGCCGATGATCAACTTGATCTGGCGGCACTTTGCAGCCCTGCCGGGCTTGCTCGACTGGGCATGGACGGCAGTGCGGCCGCTGGTCGGGTCAGAGGAGATGCAGGCGGCCCGGGCGCGCGTTGTCGAGGCCGTTGTGTTGCCCCCGATCCCCCGGCTCGCACCGGCGGCCCTGGCGGGGGCAGGCCTCGATGCGGCCGGCCTGGGCGCGCTCTGCGCCATGATGGCGGTATATGTGCGCGGCAACCTGACGAACATGGTCGCACTCACCGCGCTCCGCCTGCGGCTCGATGCGCCGGATCAACCGGCGGCGCGGCTTTCGCCCGTCGGCACCGCGCCTGCGGGGCCACCGCTGCCGCCGCTGCCCCATATCGAAGCGCTGCCGGCCGATCTTGCTGCCACCATCCGGGCGCTGGCGGCTACGCATGACGGCGCAGGAGACGGCGTGATCCCAAGCCTTTATCTCGCGCTCGCGCCCTGGCCCGGCGTGGTGGCGGCCCTTGGCGGCTGGCTCGGCACGCTCTACGCGCCGGAGGCGATGCGGACGGCGCGCGCGAGCACGGTGCGGGCGGCGGAGCAGGAGGCGGCATGGATGCTGCCCGCGGTCGGGCCGGCGCCGGAAGGGCTTGCCGCGATGCGCCCGACGCTCGATCGGTTCACCCGTCTCGTCATCCCTGACCTGATCCCGGTCTGCATCGCGCTCGAAGGGGTATTGTCCGGCAGTTAGCACTGCGGATGGTCACGGCCTGCAACCTGAGGCGCCGAACTTGACGATTGGTCCTGGTTCCAAGTGCACCGATAAAATTCACCCGGACGCCGACGCAAGTGATGGTTAGCAGCCTCACGACTTTACGAACAACCCAGGAGAGAAGGCATGGGGCTCAGCAACGAGATCGTGAACCGCCTGCCGCAGGTTACCGGGGAACTCGCGTTCCTTGCCCGCATGGCCGAGCGTCCGCACACCTATGCGTTTGACCCGCCGGGGGGCGGCCCGCGCAGCGATATCGTGTTCGAAACCCACGCCGTGCCGATCCACGACCTGCGGCCGGTGGCTACGGAGGTCTCACTGGAACGCGAAGGCTTTACCCTGCTGGATGCACCGACCGGGGTGCGCGACCTGTATGACGAAGATGCGCTGCGGCGGGACTACTATCCGGAGGTCGAGCAGCTGGTCACCCAGGTTACCGGCGCCACCCGTGTCGTGATCTTCGATCACACGATCCGTCGTCGCCAG
>JAGWSV010000137.1 GCA_028869315.1 Rhodospirillales bacterium | reverse complement strand
GCGACCTCTTCGACAAGGCCAAGAAAGCCGCCCCGTGTATCATCTTCATAGATGAGCTGGATGCGGTCGGCCGCCAGCGCGGCGCCGGCCTGGGCGGCGGCAACGACGAGCGCGAGCAGACCCTCAACCAGATCCTGGTGGAGATGGATGGCTTCGATCCGCGCCAGGCGATCATCGTCGTCGCGGCCACCAACCGGCCTGACGTGCTCGACCCCGCGCTCATGCGCCCCGGCCGCTTCGACCGCCAGGTGGTGGTGCCGAACCCGGACGTGAACGGGCGGGAGAAGATCCTGCGCGTGCACATGCGCAAGGTGCCGCTCGGCTCCGACGTCGATCCGAAAACCATCGCCCGCGGCACGCCCGGCTTCTCCGGCGCCGACCTGGCGAACCTCGTGAACGAGGCGGCGCTGCTCGCCGCGCGCATCGGCAAGCGCGTGGTGGCGATGGCCGAGTTCGAGCACGCCAAGGACAAGGTGATGATGGGCTCCGAGCGGCGCTCGCTCGTGATGTCGGAAGCCGAGAAGCGGATGACGGCCTATCACGAAGGCGGGCACGCGCTGTGCGCGCTGCACGAGCCGGAATGCGACCCGGTGCACAAGGCGACCATCATCCCGCGCGGCCGCGCCCTCGGCCTGGTGATGAGCCTGCCGGAAGGCGACCGCTACTCCAAGTCGAAGTCCAAGCTGCTGGGCGAACTCACCATGGCGATGGGCGGGCGCGCCGCAGAGGAGATCATCTTCGGGCCGGACAAGGTCTCCAACGGTGCCGCCGGCGACATCAAGATGGCGACCGACCAGGCGCGGCGGATGATCACCGAGTGGGGGATGAGCGACAAGCTCGGCATGATCGCCTACGGCGACAATTCCCAGGAGGTTTTCCTCGGCCACTCGGTGACCCAGGCGAAGAACGTCTCGGAAGCGACGGCACGGGAGATCGACGCCGAAATCAAGGGAATGATCGACCGCGCCTACAACAAGGCGCGCCACATCCTGACCGAGAACATCGAGGAGCTGCACCGGCTGGCGCGCGGCCTGCTGGAGCACGAGACGCTGAGCGGGGACGAGATCCGCACCATCCTCCGCGGCGAGCCGGTGATCCGGAAGGTGGTCGACGAGCCGGCACCGGAGAACCGGCGCGCCTCGGTCCCGACCACGGCGCGGCCGGCGGCGCCGCCGGCCGGTGGCGGCCTGGGGCCGGCCCCGCAGCCGGGCTGACCAGAGCTGCGCAGGCCGAGATGCGATGCGCCGCCCCGCCGCGCCGTGCGGCGGGGTTCGGGCCTCGGGCGCGAACGTTGAGCAGGGACCGGTTTCAGCCGGCGGCGCCGGAACGCGCCACTCCGGAACGGGCCAGTCCGAACGGCCCGCCGCCACCCGGCGCGTTCTGTGCATGACGTCGGTTCTTCCATGACCCCGCCCGGTTGGGCGGGCCTCACCCTCGACCGTCCGCGGGTGATGGGCATCCTCAACGTCACGCCCGACAGTTTCAGCGACGGCGGCACCCATGTCGACGGGGATGCGGCCATCGCCGCGGGCCGGGCGCTCGCCGCCGCCGGCGCCGATATCGTTGACGTCGGCGGCGAAAGCACCCGCCCCGGCGCGGTGCCGACCGACCCGGCCGAGGAAATCCGCCGCATCCGCCCGGTGGTGCGCGGCCTTGCCGCAGCGGGCATCCTGGTCTCCATCGACACCCGCAACGCCGCGACGATGGAAGCCGCGCTGGACGCCGGCGCGGCCCTCGTCAACGACGTGTCCGCCCTGGCGCACGACCCCGACGCCGCGCCGCTCGTCGCCTCCCGGCGCGTGCCGGTGGTGCTGATGCACATGCGCGGCACGCCGCAGACCATGGCCGCGCACGCAGCCTATGCCGACGTGACGGGCGAGGTGATCGCCGAGCTTGCCGCCCGCATCGCCGCCGCCGCAGCCGCCGGCATCGCCCCTGAGGCGATCTGCCTCGATCCCGGCATCGGCTTCGCCAAGCGGGAGGCGCATGGGATCGAATTGCTGCGCCGGCTGCCCGAACTGGCCGTGCTCGGGCGCCCCTTGCTGGTCGGGGTCTCCCGCAAGCGGTTCATCGGCCGGCTGTCCGGCGTGGCCGAACCGCGCGAACGGCTGGCCGGCTCCCTTGCCGCCGGCCTGTTCGCGGTCTCGCGCGGCGCCGCCATCCTGCGCGTCCACAACGTGTTTGAAACCGTACAGGCGCTAAGGGTGTGGCATGCCCTTTCGGGTTAAATCCTTCTGTGCGTTCACCCTTGCCAGGACGGCTCTGCTATCCTCTGATCGTGAGCGCTTTTCGGGAGAGCCGCCTTGGTACAGCCTGTGACCACGTCCCGCAATTTGTTCGGCACCGACGGCATCCGCGGCACCGCCAACATCCATCCGATGACCGCGGAAATCGCGCTTCGCCTCGGCCAGGCCGCGGGACTGCTGTTCACCCGCGGCGCGCATCGTCACCGGGTGGTGATCGGCAAGGACACCAGGCTGTCCGGCTACATGCTGGAGCCGGCGTTGACCGCCGGCTTCATCGGCGCCGGGATGGACGTGACCCTGGTCGGCCCGCTGCCGACGCCGGCGATCGCCATGCTCACCCGCAGCCTGCGGGCGGATCTCGGGGTGATGATCTCCGCGTCCCACAACCCGTTCGAGGACAACGGCATCAAGCTGTTCGACCCTGACGGCTGCAAGCTGTCCGACGCGACCGAGCGCCGGATCGAGGCGCTGATGGCCGGCGACATGTCCCATCGCCTTGCCGCCTCGCGCGCGCTCGGCCGCGCCGCCCGGCTCGAGGATGCGGCCGGACGCTATATCGAGGCCGCCAAGGCCACGTTCCCGCGCGGCCTGCGGCTCGACGGGCTGAAGATCGTGATCGACTGCGCGCACGGCGCCGCCTATCGCGTGGCGCCGACCGTGTTGTGGGAACTCGGCGCCACCGTCATCCCGCTGGGCGTGACCCCCGACGGGTTCAACATCAACCGCGACTGCGGTTCCACCGTGCCGGAGCATCTCTGCGCGCAGGTGCTGGAACATGGCGCCGATCTCGGCATCGCGCTCGACGGCGACGCCGACCGGGTGCTGCTCGCCGACGAGCACGGGGAGCTGATCGACGGCGACCAGATCCTGGCGCTGATCGCCCGGTCCTGGGCGGCCAGCGGCCGGCTGAACGGGGACGGCATCGTCGCCACCGTGATGTCCAATCTCGGGCTGGAGCGATTCCTCGCTTCCCGCGGCCTGCTTCTGCACCGCACCAAGGTGGGCGACCGCTATGTCGCCGAGAAGATGCGCGCGGACGGCATGAATGTCGGCGGCGAGCAGTCCGGCCACATGATCCTATCGGACTACGCCACCACCGGGGACGGTCTGGTGGCCGCGCTGCAGGTGCTGGCGGTGCTCGTCACGCAGGATCGCCCGGCCAGCGAGGTGGTGCGCGTGTTCACCCCGTTGCCGCAGGTGCTGCGCAACGTGCGCTTCTCCGGCACCTCTCCGCTCGGCGCGCGCCCGGTGCGGGCGGCGGTCGCGGCGGCGGAGGCGCGGCTGGGCAGTTCGGGCCGGCTGCTGATCCGGGAAAGCGGCACCGAACCGCTGGTGCGGGTGATGGCGGAAGCGGAGGACGAAGCCCTGGTGGCCGAGGTCGTCGACGGGCTCTGCGCCACCATCGCCGATGCGGCGCAGGTGGCGGCGGACGCCGCCTGATCCGTGATCACGTTGCGCGGGCGGGTGCTGGCGATCGGCGGGTCGGACCCTTCGGGCGGAGCCGGAATCCAGGCCGACCTGAAGGCCATCGCCGCATTCGGGGCGTACGGCGCGGCGGCGATCACCGCGCTCACGGTGCAGGACACGCGGTCCGTCCATGACGTGATGGTGGTGCCGGCCGGCTTCGTGCGCGCGCAGATCGAGGCGGTGCTGGGCGATATCGGCGCCGATGCGCTGAAGACCGGGATGCTGGGCGAACCGCCGGTGGTGGAGGCGGTGTGCGACGCGATCGCCACCTGTCCCGGCGTGCCATTGGTAGTGGACCCGGTGCTGCGCGCCACCACCGGACGGATGCTGCTGACCGACCCGGCGCTGACGGTGCTGAAGCGCCGGCTGCTGCCGCTGACCGCGGTGCTCACGCCCAACCTGCCGGAGGCCGAGATCCTGGCCGGCATGACGATCCCCGACCGTGCCGCCATGCATCACGCCGCCGCGGCGCTGCTGACCCTGGGCGTTCCCGCCGTGCTGCTGAAAGGCGGGCATCTCCCCGGGGACACGGTGGTCGATCTGCTCGCCACCGAGGACGGGGTGGAGGAATTCGCCGCCCCGCGCCTGGCCTCCCGCCATACCCACGGCACCGGGTGCACCCTTGCAAGCGCGATCGCCAGCGGGCTGGCGCAAGGCATGCGCCTGCGCGATGCGGTGCTGCGCGCGCGCAGCTTCGTCCGCGCCGCGATTCTGGCCGCGCCCGGGCTAGGCGCCGGGCACGGCCCGTTGAACCACGGGGTCTAGCAGCTCGGCACAGAGGTTTTGACCCGTTGCGGCGGCAGCATCCCGGTTTCGCGGCTCCATCTGCCTGCGGCACTCGGCCGCCCTGTATGCCTTCCCTGGGGTGGCCGCTTTGGGTGGTTTCGCGACGGTCGGCTTTCGTGCGGGGCCAGTCTGAATCGGACATTCGTGCTACGACGGCGGTTACCGGCCCAACTCGGCTAAAGCCTGCCCCAATAGCCGATTCCGGAAACGGACGTTCCGCGACGTTGATGTCCGACGGGTGAGCGTTCGTTGCGGTCGGTTTCCTATCCGGGTACGGGTGCTGTTCCGTGCGTTCGAAGATTGATTTTGCCGCAGATGCACGCAGATGGACCGAGCGGGATCAAAGTTCGTGGGCAATACGGCGGATGTCCAGGCGCGGCTTGCCGAAGTTCAGCAGCAGGCATACATGCAGACCGGTTGCTTTCAGGTAGTTTACGCATTGCGCGGTGTGCACAGGGGCCAGCGTCCTACTGGCTTTCAATTCGACGACGACCGTTCCCTAAGCCACCAGATCAGCGACATAGTACCCGACGGCAACGCCGCCGTAATAGACCGTGATGCCCGCCTGCTGCGCAACCGGAAGCCCTGCCTGGCGCAGTTCATGGGCAAGGGCATTCTCATAGACGGTCTCAAGGAACCACGTCCCGAGCGTGTTCAGAACGTGAAACGCGCACCCCATGATACGCTCCGACAGCGCATTGGTCCGGATGTCATCTGCGTGCATCTGCGTGCATCTGCGGCTAAATTTCTCTTCGAACGCACAACCCCGCACCCGCCCCCGGTGCGGAAACCGACCGTGGCCCGCCGCCCGTAAAGAACCGATGAAGCGGACCATTCGGTTCTCATCGGCGCTCGCGCCGCCCGCCGGGCAATGCGAGCGTCCGCTCCCCACCCCTCATCGCCCCACGGACCATGCGCCGGAGCACCCGCTTCGTCGCGACAACTCCAACCGAGCGATCGACCGCAACCGGCGCACAGCCGCCGGACATCGGCGGCGCAGAACGACCGCTTCCGAAATCGGCCGATGGGGCAGGCTTTGTCCAAGTTGGGTCGAAACCGGCTGTCCCGCGTCCCGCCCCAACCCGGCCGACAGCAGTCGCAGGCAGCGCACCCTCCAAGCGGTCAGAACCTTCATGCAGAGCCACTAGCCGCCGGCGGCGTCCGGCCCCGACGGGGGCACGCGGCCCCCCGTCGCGGCCCGACACGATCACGCCCGCATCGCGCCTTCCGCTGCCTCGGCCAGCGGCACCGGCAGGTGCTTCACGTAATCCCTGGGCACGATCTGCCAGACATGCGGCAGGGTGCGGCCCCAGTCGTACAGCAGCCGGGCCGCGTAGCGGGAGTTGGTTTCGGCCACGTGGCGGGCCACAAGGTCGCGCAGCACCTGTTCCCAGTGCGGATGCGCGATCCGTTGCCACAGCAGGGTGTCGGGATTGACCCGCTGCTCAAACATCGCCTCCGGGTCGTAGACGAAGGCCATGCCGCCGGTGAATCCGGCGCCGAAATTGTCGCCGACCGGCCCCAGGATCACCGCCACCCCGCCGGTCATGTATTCGCAGCCGTTGGAGCCGCAGCCCTCCACCACCGTATGCGCCCCGGAATTGCGCACCGCGAAACGCTCCCCCGCCTGTCCGGCGGCGAACAGGTAGCCCGCGGTGGCGCCGTACAGCACGGTGTTGCCGATGATGGTGTTCTGGTTGCTGAGCAGGGTGGAGGACGGCGCCGGACGCACCACGATGGTGGCGCCGGAGAGGCCCTTGCCGACATAGTCGTTGGCGTCCCCGAACATCTCCAGCTTCAGCCCCTGCACCGCGAAAGCGCCGAGCGACTGCCCCGCCGAACCGCGCAGCCGCACCGTCAGGTGCCCCGGCTGGAGTCCCGTCATCCCGAAGCGACGCGTGATCTTGGACGAGATCTTGGTGCCGATCGCCCGATGCGTGTTGCGGATCGTATATTGCAACTGCATCTTCTCGCCGTGCTGGAACAGCGCGGCGGCGTCGGCGATCATCTGCGCGTCCAGGGTTTCCGGCACTTCGTTGCGCCCTTCCAGGGTGCAGTAGCGCGCGTAGGGCCCGGGGTCCGCCTGGGCGAGCAGCGGATTGAGGTCGAGGTCATCGAGGATGTCGGCGCCGCGGCTGACCTGCTGGAGCAGGTCGGTCCGGCCGATCACCTCGGCCAGGGTGCGGCAGCCGAGCCCGGCGAGGATATGGCGCACGTCGTCGGCGATGAAGGAGAACAGGTTGATCACCTTCTCCGGCGTGCCTTCGAACTTGGCGCGCAAGGCCTCGTCCTGCGTGCAGACGCCGACCGGGCAGGTGTTGGAGTGGCATTGCCGCACCATGATGCAGCCCATCGCCACCAGCGAGGCGGTGCCGATCCCGAACTCCTCCGCGCCCAGCATCGCCGCGATCACCACGTCCCGACCGGTCTTGATGCCGCCGTCGGTGCGCAGCTTCACCCGGTGGCGCAGCCGGTTCAGCATCAGCACCTGGTGCGTCTCCGACAGCCCCAGTTCCCACGGCAGGCCGGCATACTTGATCGAGCTTTGCGGCGAGGCGCCGGTGCCGCCCGAATGGCCGGAGATCAGGATCGCGTCGGCCTTCGCCTTGGCGACGCCGGCGGCGATGGTGCCGATGCCGGAGCGGGAGACCAGCTTCACGCAGACCGTCGCATCCGGGTTGATCTGCTTGAGGTCGTAGATGAGCTGCGCCAGGTCCTCGATCGAGTAGATGTCGTGGTGTGGCGGCGGGCTGATGAGGCCGACACCCGGCACCGAGAAGCGCAGTCGTGCGATGTATTCGGAGACCTTGCCGCCGGGCAGCTGGCCACCTTCGCCGGGCTTGGCGCCCTGCGCCATCTTGATCTGGATCTGATCGGCGGAATGAAGG
>JAGWSV010000136.1 GCA_028869315.1 Rhodospirillales bacterium | reverse complement strand
GGCGTGAACGCGGTCGGCCGCAACGATTGCGCCTCGGGCGTGCATTCCTGCGCCGGCCAGTCGACGGTCGCGCACGACCCGAAATCGTTCGTGCTGCTGCCCTCCGGTGACTGCCGCAAGATCGCCGGCGGCTCGACGAAAGGGCCGATGTAAGGACCATCTGGCGGAACGACCGGCAGCCGCCCGCGGCGCGGACCCGCGGCCGCCGGTCGTTCCGCCGCTCAGCGCATCAGGGGTCCAAGGCGGAGCTGCGGCGGGAAGTCCAGGGCCAGCGCAGGCTCAGGGCAAGCGCCAACTCAGGGCGCGCCGACCGAAATGATCGCGCGCCGGCTCATTTGCGACTTCTTTTCATAGCCGACCGCGCCGAGCGCATTTTGGCGGACGCGCCGCTCCGCCACCCCATCCGTCGTCAGCCGGTCGGTGACGACCTGGGCCCGCAGTTCCGACAACAGCCGGTTGGCCCTGTTGCCGCCGACCCGGTCGGCTGCGCCGGTGACGGAAACCCGCTCGTGCGGGTGCGCCTTGGCCCAGGCGGCGGCGCGCGCGATCACCGCCCGTGCGGAGGGATCGATCGCGGCCGACCAGTCCTGGAAGAACACCACGAAGCGGCGGGCCGGCGTGGCGGCCTGCGCCGGCAGCGCCAACAGGCAGAGCAGCCCGAGAACACCAAGGCAGCGCATGATCGTGCTCCTACCGTGCCATGCCAAGGGTACAGCCACGCATGGACGATCAGTCATGCCCAGGCGGAGTGCGGCGCGTCAACCGGCGCCGCCCCGCATGTCGCCGCGCGGCACGACCCGCCCCTTTGCGCAAGCTGCGGAAGGCTTATGAAGGAGCGATCCTTCCCGGAGCAAAGCAGGAAACGCCTCATGCCGAGTTTTACCGAAGCCCGCCTCCGTGCCGTCACCTCCCTGATCGTCAGCCGCATGGGCAGCGATCCGACCGAGACGGAACTGGTGGCCGACCACCTGGTGCGCGCCAACCTCGCCGGCCATGACAGCCACGGGGTCGGCATGCTGCCCGCCTATGTGCGGCTGCTGCAGGACGGGCTCCTGGTGCCGAACCAGATGCCGGAGACGGTGCTCGATTTCGGCGCCTTGCTGGTGCTGGACGCCCGCCGCGGCTACGGCCAGCGCATGGCCGCGCTGTGCGTCCAGCGCGCGATCGAGCGCGCGCGCGAGACCGGCGCCTGCGTCCTCGGGATGCGCAATTCCTCCCATATCGGCCGGGTCGGCACCTATGGGGAGCAGGCGGTGGCCGCCGGCATGGCCTTCATCGGCTACGTCAACGTCGCCGACCACCACGACATCGCCGCCCCGTGGGGCTGCGCGGAGCCGCGGCTGGGCACCAACCCCTTCGTCACCGCCGTGCCGGGGGCGGAGGGGCCGGTGCTGCTCGACATGGCCACCACCACCATCGCCGCCGGCAAGGCGCGGGTCGCGCGCAACAAGGGCGTACCGGTGCCGGATGGCTGTCTGATCGACGCCGACGGCAACCCGACCACCGATCCGGTGCCGTTCATCGACGACCACATCGGTGCGCTGAACGCGTTCGGCCGCCACAAGGGCTCCGGCCTCGCGGTGATGTGCGAGATCATGGCGGGCGCGGTCGCCGGCGGGCAGCGCGCCGGCGAGCCCAACAAGGGCGGCATCCTCAACAGCATGTTCGCCGTGGTGATCGACCTCGCGCGGATGTCCGGTTCCGCGGCCGCGCTGGCCGCGGTGGAGGCGACCAAGGCGCATATCCGCTCCTCCCGCGTGGCGCCCGGCTTCGCGCAGATCCTGCTGCCGGGCGAGCCGGAGCGCCGCTCCGCCGCCACGCGCCGCGCCGAGGGCATTCCGGTGGACGATCGGACCTGGGACCAGATCCGCGAGGCGGCGGGGAAACTCGGCATCACCCCCGCGGAGCTGGAACGGGCGAACGCCTGACCGGCGGGCGCGTCGTCAAAACCGGCGCCTTCACCTGGCCGGCGAAGGCGCCGGTCTTTCCCCGACGCGCACCCTGCCGGTTCGCCGAAAGGAGGGGGAAAGAGTCGCCCTTTCGGCGGATTGGCAGGGTGCGCCGGGCTGCCCAGGGGAGACAAAGGGCGGCGCGCGAAACCAGGCCGGACACCAGCCGATCTCGACCCATCCGGCATGGATCAGCATCGGCTGGTATCGGATCCCGAAGGTCAGCCGGCGCGCAGCACCGCCAACCGCTGGGCGATGCCGAGCACGCCGCGCGGCAGGAACAGCACGACGAGCACGAAAAAGAGGCCGATGTACCACATCCAGTCCTGGGTCCAGCTCGACACGTAGTCCTGCAGCAGGACGAAGATCGCAGCGCCGACGAGCGGCCCCCAGAAGGAGCGCATGCCGCCCAGCACCGCCATGATCACGAACTCGCCCGACTGGTCCCAGCGCAGGTCGTGCGGATCGGCGAAATTATTCAGCAGCGCGTAGTAGGCGCCGGCGAGGCTGACGAAGAAGCACGAGATCACCCAGGAGAACCAGATGTGGCGATCGATCGGAATGCCGAGGAAGCGGGCACGGCTCTCGTTCTCGCGGATCGCGAGCAGGGTTCGCCCGAAAGGCGAGCGCAGCAGCGCCGCCATCGCCGCCACGGCGATGATGAACGAGGCCAGGACCAGGTAGTAGAAGACCTTGTCGTTGTGCTGGATGTCGACGGTGATGGCGCCGAGCCGGACCGGCATCCGATGCCAGCCGGACAGCCCGTCATCGCCGCCGGTGGCCGAGTTCCAGCGGAAGGCGACGAAGTAGAAGACCTGACCGAACGCGATCGTCGCCATCGCGAAGTAGATGCCGCGGAGCCGCACGATCAACGCGCCGATGATCGCCGCCGCCGCGGTACCCACCAGGACGCCGACGCCGACGCCGGCCAGCGAGTCCGGCGCCAGGTATTTGATCGTCATGCCGGCACCGTAGGCGCCGAGGCCGAAATAGGCGGCGTGCC
>JAGWSV010000135.1 GCA_028869315.1 Rhodospirillales bacterium | reverse complement strand
CCAGGCTGCACCACCCCGACCTGCCGAAGAACGAGCTTGGCCTTACCCGGCGCGACTACGAGGGCGCGGTCTCCACGCTCTGCGCCGGCTGCGGCCATGACTCGATCTCGGCCGCCATCATCCACGCCTGCTACAATCTGTCGCTGCCGCCGCACCGTATCGCCAAGCTCTCCGGCATCGGCTGCTCATCCAAGACGCCGACCTATTTCCTCGGCGCCGCGCATGGCTTCAACTCGGTGCATGGGCGCATGCCGAGCGTGCTCACCGGTGCGCATCTCGCCAACCGCGACCTGATCTATCTCGGCGTTTCCGGGGACGGCGATTCCGCCTCCATCGGGATCGGGCAGTTCGCCCATGCCATGCGCCGCGGCGTCAACATGGTCTACATCGTCGAGAACAATGGCGTGTACGGCCTCACCAAGGGCCAGTTCTCCGCCACCTCCGACAAGGGCGCCAAATCCAAGCGCGGCGTCGTGAACAGCGACGAAGCGATCGACATGATAGGCATGGCGCTGCAGCTCGGCGCCACCTTCGTCGCCCGCAGCTTCTCCGGCGACAAGGCCCAGCTGGTGCCGCTGATCGAGGCGGCGATCCGCCACCAGGGCGCCGCGTTCATTGACTGCGTATCCCCCTGCGTCGCGTTCAACAACCACGAAGGCTCCACCAAGAGCTACGATTTCGTGCGTGAGCACAACGAGGCGGTGAACCGGCTGGACGTGATCGAGGGGCGGGAGGAGATCACCGTCGACTACGCGCCCGGCACGGTGGAGACGGTCCAGCAGCACGACGGGTCATGGCTGCGGCTGCGCAAGCTTGCGGACGACTACGACGTGCACGACCGGGTGGCGGCGATGGACTACCAGCAGCGTCGTCATGCCGAAGGCGAGATCGTCACCGGGCTGCTTTATGTCGATCCGGAGCCGCGCGACCTGCACCATCATCTGAACACGGTCGAAACGCCGTTCAATCAGCTGGACGAGGCGGCGCTGATCCCGGGTGCCGCGGTGCTGGAGAAGCTGAACGCCGGGCTGCGCTGACCACCCGGCGCGGCCGCGGATATCGTCACGGAGGCGGTTGCATGGCTTTCACGCCCGCCGGCGTCATTCCGGCTACGTTGCTCGCCTTCCACGAGGATTTCAGCATCGACGAAGCCGGCACGCGGCAACATCTGCGTGACGTCGCGGCGACGGACGGCATCTCCGCGATTACCGTTAACGGCCACGCCTCCGAAGTGCATGCCTGCACCGAGGCGGAGCAGCAACGGGTGCTCGCGCTGACGCTGGACGAGGTGGGCGACCGTCTGCCCGTCGTCTCCGGCGTGTGGGCGGACGGCAGCGCCAATGCCGCCCGCATCGCCCGCATGGCGGCGGCCGAAGGGGCGTCCGCGTTGCTGATATTCCCGTCCCAGGTGTTCGCCATGGGCGGGCAACTTCGCCCCGAAATGGTGCTGGCGCATTTCAGCGAGATTGCCGCGGCGACCGACCTGCCGCTGATCGTGTTCGCCTATCCGGAACGATCGACCGTTTCCTATCCGTTGGAAACCCTGGTGCGGCTGGCGGAAGCCATCCCGTCGGTCCGCGCGATCAAGGATTGGTGCAACGATCCGGCGCTGCACGAGCGTCATGTCCGCACCCTACAATCCCTGACGCGGCCGGTGAACGTGCTCAGCACCCATAGCGCCTGGCTGATGGCCTCGCTCGCACTCGGCTGCAACGGTCTGCTGTCCGGCTCCGGCAGCGTGATCCCGGACCTGCAGGTGGCGCTGTGGCGGGCCGTGCAGGCGGGCGACCTCCCCGCCGCGCGCGCGGTCCATGAGCGGATCTACCCGCTGGCAGAGGCGTTCTATGCCGCCCCGGCGCTTGATATGCACAACCGGATGAAGGAATGCCTGGTGATGTTGGGGCGGATGCAGCGTGCCGTGGTGCGCCCGCCGCTGGCGAAAATCACCGACGCAGAACGCGCCCGGCTGCATGCGGCCGTAGGCCAGGCGGGGCTTGCGACGACGCGGCTCGACCGGGCTGCCTGAGGTCCGACCGCCAGATATCAGGCCCGCAACGCGGCCAGCGCGGCAGACAGTCGCGCGAAACGGGCCACCGCGCCGGTTTGCGGCTCCACCACCACGTGTTCGGCGCTGCGCCACAGGGTCCAGTGTCGGCGCGACAGGCCGCGGTCACGCAAGGTGACCACCTCCTCGTAGTCCTCGCCATCGATGCAGCGGTCGAGCTCGATCGTCAGCAGCATCCCGTAACGGGATGCCCAGCGTTGAATGGTCTGAAGTTCGGCGATGGGAAAGGAAAAACCACGCGGCAGCCGTGGGGCCGCGATCGGTTGGTTCATAGCGAAAGTCCTCTATCGGCCGGATCCGCGGTCCCGACCACCTATGCAGCCCGCGGGTCGCGGCGACAAGACCTGTTTGGTGTTGGGGTCCCGACTTTCGCAGGAACGTAAGGATATCAGGGCGCGGCCTCGGCGGTTTGCTGAACGAGATCGCGCAGCAGCGTCAGCACGCGCGCCGCCCCCGCTTGATCGCGCGGAAGGTCAGCCTCGGTTTCGGGGAGATCGCCGGCGAGCGCCATGGACCAGTCGGGGAATACGCGTTCGGCGACGGAGCCGCTTTCGAGCACCACCACGTCGCCATGGCGTGGATCACGTTGGATGCGCTCGAACGTCTCCGCGACCGCGGCGAGCGGCCCCTCTAGCACCTGCGCGAAGCCGGTGCGGCTGAACAGGAGCGCGCCGGTCACCCGGGACCCAAGGTTCGCCGCTTGTGCCTGGGCCAGGATCTGGTCGAGTTCTCCGCGCATCATTTGCGGCGCAATGCGGCTCCTGCTGACGTAGACGACCCGATGCAGCGTGGCGTCTTTCATCGATCACCCTCCTGGCATTCGGCTTGCCGGAACCGCGAAGCGGGCGATCACGTCGGGCAGGTCGGCCGGCGGCATGGGGCGGCCGAAATAATAGCCCTGCACCTCGGTGCAGCCTTCGGCGCGCACCCGTTCGAGCTGCTCGGTTGTCTCAACGCCTTCGGCGATCGTGCGCATGCCCAGGCTGGCGCCGAGACTGGCGATCGCGCGGACGATCGCGCGCCCCTCGGCGATGCCGCGCTGCCCGGAGACGAAGCTGCGGTCGATCTTGATTTTGTCGAAGGGAAAGCTCTGCAGGCGGGTCAGGGATGAGTACCCGGTGCCGAAATCATCCATCGCGATCCGCACGCCGCTGCCGCGCAGCTGGCGCAGCACCGCCAAGGTCGCTTCGGGATTGCCAAGCAGCGCGCTCTCGGTGACCTCGATTTCGAGCCGGTGCGGCGGCAGGCCGGAGCGGGTCAGCGCATCGTGGACCGCTTCGAGCAGGTCGCCCTGCTCGAACTGCAAAGCCGACACGTTCACCCCGACGGTCAGGTCCCGCGGCCAGCCGGCGGCTTCCTTGCACGCGGTCGCCAGGACCCAGGCGCCGATCGGCGCGATCAGGCCGATTTCCTCCGCGATCGGAATGAACTCGCCCGGCGATACCGGCCCGTTGGTCGGATGGCGCCAACGCAGCAGCGCCTCGAAGCCGAACAGGCGGTTTGTCGTCACGTTCACCTGCGGCTGGTAGTGCAAGTCGAACTGGCGCAGGGCAAACGCCCGGCGGAGATCAGTTTCCAGCCGACGGCGGGATTCAGAGCGCGCCTGCATTTCCGGCGTAAAGGCTGCGCAGCGCCCGGTGCCGGCGGCTTTGGCGGCATGCAGCGCCATGGTGGCGCAACGCAGCAGCGTATCGGCGTCCGCTCCATTTTCCGGCGCGCGGGCGATGCCGGCGCTGAGCCCGACCGTCACCGGCTGGCCGGCGAGCAGATAGGGCCGGCTGAGCCTGTCCATCAGCCGCCGCGCGAGGCCTTCAAGCTCGGTCTGTCCCGCGGTCTCTCCCGCCAGCACGGCGAACTCGTCCCCGGCGAGCCGGGCCGGCAGGTCGCTGCCGCGCAGCGCACTGCGCAGCCGGGCCGCGAGAGTGGTCAGCAACTGGTCTCCCACTTGCGGACCGAGCGTGTCGTTAATGATACGGAACCGGTCGATGTCCAGCACCACCAGGCCGAACGGCCAGTCCCGCGCCGCCAGGCCGCTGGTGACGGCAGCGCGGAAGCCGGCCCGGTCGAGCAGCCCGGTCAGCGGGTCGGTGCGCGGCGGCGGCGCGGCGGCATTGAGCAGGGGATCGGGGCGGAGCAGCAGCGCCATCCGCCGGCGCGGCAGCGCCACCCGCTGCGCCGCCATCCCGCCGTTGGCGGCGTCATGCAGTCGGCAAGACGGGGGCGTCGTGGGCTGTGCGAGGTGCATCAGCCGGTCCCGGGCCTCCGGCGGGAGGCGGCTGCACGCCAGCATGCTTGCCAGCGGCGCGCCGACGCGGGGGGAATCGGATGCAAGCGCGAGGAGGCGGGCCGCTTCCGTGGTGACCAGCCCGACCGTGTGATCCTGGTCCAGCAGCAGGGCCGGTCCGTCCCAGGCCGTGAGCAGGGACGCTGCTTCGTCCTCCGCCATTCCCGGCAGCAGGTCGACAAACGGGGCTGACATGTCGCGCGCCGTGGCTGTGGTCACGTCCGGCTCCGATGCGGGCTTCGACCGCATTTTGGGCGCCCGGAGGTGAAGAAAGTCTTGACCCCGCCCGGCTTACCTACCCGCTCTACGCCCGCGTCGGCGCAGCGCCGCGGTCACCGTGTTCTCGAGCAGGCAGGCAATCGTCATCGGGCCGACGCCGCCGGGCACCGGGGTGATCGCCGCAGCCATCTCGACCGCCTCGGCGAAGGCCACGTCGCCCACCAGCCGTCCGTCCGGCCGCCGATTGATCCCGACATCGATCACCGTGGCGTCGGCCGCGATCCAGTCGCCGCGGACCATTTCGGCCCGCCCCACGGCCGCGATCAGGATCTCGGCGCGGCGGCATTCCGCGGCGAGGTTGCGGGTGTGCGAATGCGCCACCGTCACGGTGGCGTCGGCGGCCAGCAGCAGCGCGGCCATCGGGCGCCCGACGATCGCCGACCGGCCGAGCACCAGGGCGCGGGCGCCGGCCGGCTGGACCCCGGCGGCTGCCAGCAGCCGCATCACCCCAAGCGGGGTGCACGGCACCAGGCCCGGTTGCCCGGACGCCAGCGCACCCACGTTCAGCGGGTGGAACCCGTCGACGTCCTTGGCCGGATCGATCGTCGCGATCACCCGGTTGGGGTCGATGCCGCGCGGCAGCGGCAGTTGCACCAGGATGCCGTCCACGGCGGGATCGGCGTTCAGCCGCGCGATCTCCGCCAGCAATTCGGTTTCCCCGATCGTCGCCGGCAGTCGGATCGTGGCGGCGGCCAGGCCGGCGGCGCCGGCGGCACGGTCCTTGTTGCGGACATAGACCATGCTGGCCGGGTTCTCGCCCACGAGAATCACGGCGAGGCCGGGGCGGAAGTCGAGCTGTGCCACCCGGGCCGCGATGTCCGCCCGCAATGCGGCGGCGATCGCCTTGCCGTCGATGATGCGGGCCGTCACAGCGCGGCGAGCCGCGCGCTCAGGGCGGCGGGATCGCCGCTGACGACCAGCCGCTTTTCCCGGCTGGCGGCGCCGGACGCCACCGCGACGGCCGATTGCGGCACGCCGAGCACGTCCGCCAGGGCCGCGCAGACCGCACGGTTGGCGGCGCCGTCCGCCGGCGGGGCGGTGACCGCGATGCCGAGCCGCGGCCCGTCGGTTCCCGGCACCGCGCCGCGCAGGCCGGGGCGGCGCGCCCGGGGCTGCACTTTCACCGAGACGCTCACGCCGTCCGGCGTTTCCCGCCAGTAACCGCTCACAGCGCCAGCGCTCTCCAGGTGCCGAACAGGATGGCCGCCTCCAGCCGCCCGAGCAGCGGAAGCAGGACGATCTGGATCAGCAGCACGACGATCCAGGGGCTGATGTCGATGCCGCCGAGATTGGGCAGCATGTTGCGAATCGGCGCCAGCACCGGCTCGGTCACCCGATAGAGGAAGTCGCCGATGGTCCATACGAGCCGGTTGCGGGTGTCGATGACTCCGAACGCTGCCAGCATGCTGAACACGGCAGCCAGGATCACGGCCCACATATAGGCCCAGAGGACATACCCGATCAGATTGAACAGGATAGTGATCATTCCGGGCCTCCAAACGAAGCGCGGAACCTAACGACGCGCGCGCGGCCGTGCAACCGGGGCGGCGGCCGCGGTCGCCGGTCTGGCCTTACCCGAACACCCGCCGCCCGGCCTTCCAGGTGCCCAGCACCCGGCCCTCCAGCGCGCGTCCGTCGAACGGCGTGTTCTGCGCCTTGCCGGGCAATGTCCCGGACTCCACCTGCCAGGCGCGCTCCGGGTGGAACAGGCAGAGATCGGCTGCCGCCCCTTTGGCCAGCCGGCCGGCCGCCACGCCCAGCAGCGCCGCCGGCCGGGCGGTCAACAGGCCGATCGCCTGCATCAGGCCCATTGCCCCGCCATGCACCTGTGCCAGGGTCACGCCGAGCAGGGTCGCCAGCCCGGCACCCCCCGGCGCGGCCTGGGCGAACGGCAGGCGCTTGTCGTCGGCGTCGCGCGGCTGGTGGTCGGAGGCGACGGCGTCGATCGTGCCGTCCACCAGGGCGGCCAGCACCGCTTGGCGGTCCTCGTCGCGCCGCAGCGGCGGGGACAGCTTGGCGTAGGTGCGGAAATCGCCGATCGCCGTCTCGTTCAGGTCGAAATAGGGCGGCGCCGTGTCGCAGGTCACCGCGATCCCGTCGGCCTTCGCCTGCCGGATCAGGCGGAGCGCGTCGCCGGTGGAGACATGGGCGAAATGCACCGCGCCGCCGGTGAGCGCGGCGAGCCGGATGTCGCGCGCCACCAGGATTGCCTCCGCCGCGGCCGGGATGCCGGGCAGGCCGAGACGGGTCGCCAGTTCGCCCTCGGTCGCGGCGCCGCCGGCGGCCAGCGACGGATCCTCCGGGTGCTGCACGATCCGGGCGCCGAACCCGGCGGCGTAGGCCAGGGCGATGCGCATCAGCCGCGCCGAGCCGATCGCCCGCGCCCCGTCGGTGAAAGCGACCGCACCGGCTTCGGCCAGCAGGCCAAGCTCGGCCAGTTCCTCGCCCCGGCAGCCGCGCGTCACCGCGCCATAGGGCAGGATGGTGAGGCTGCCCGTCTCCTCGCCGCGGGTCCGCAGCAGGCGAACGAGGGCGGGATCGTCGATCGCCGGGCTGGTATCGGGCAGGGCGGCGAGGGTGGTGATGCCGCCCGCCGCCGCGGCTTCGGCGGCCGAGGCGATGGTTTCCCGGTACTCCGCCCCCGGCTCGCCCAGCGCCGCGCGCAGATCGACAAGGCCGGGGCAAAGGACGGCGCCGTCGTCGCCGCGGACCACGGAAGCGCCGTCCGGGCGGCCGAGCGAGGCGCCGAAATCGGCGATCCGACCGTCCCGCACCAGCAACTCCCCCGGCTGGTCGAGGCCCGAGGCCGGGTCGAGCAGCCGCACCCCGGTGAACAGCACGCCGGCGGGCTCAGCCATTGGCCCCGCTCCGCGCGAGCGTGTCGAGCACCGCCATGCGAACGGCCACCCCCATCTCCACCTGCTCGCGGATCACGCTGCGAGCGGGGTCGTCGGCCACCGCGCTGTCGATCTCCACGCCGCGGTTCATCGGGCCTGGGTGCATGACCAGCGCATCCGGCTTCGTCCGGGCGAGCTTGGCGGCATCCAGGCCCCAGAAGCGGAAATACTCCCGCGCGCTCGGCACCAGGCCGCCCGAGCCGCCGCCCATCCGCTCGCGTTGCAGGCGCAGCATCATGACGATGTCGGCGCCCGCGAGCCCGGCGTTCATGTCGTGGAACACCTCCACCCCGAGCCGTCCGGCTTCGGCCGGGATCAGGGTCGGCGGGCCGATCACCCGCACCCGGCTGCCCATGGTGCTGAGCAGGTGGATGTTGGAGCGCGCCACCCGGGAATGGGCGATGTCGCCGCAGATGGCGACGGTGAGCCCTTCGAGCCGTCCCTTGCGGCGGCGGATGGTCAGCGCGTCGAGCAGGGCCTGGGTCGGGTGCTCATGGGTGCCGTCGCCGGCGTTGATCACCGCCGCGTCCACTTTCTGCGCCAGCAGGTTGGGCGCGCCGGACTGGCCGTGGCGCACCACCAGCAGGTCGCAATGCATGGCGTTGAGGGTGGCGGCGGTGTCGAGCAGCGTTTCCCCCTTGTTCACCGAGGAGGTGGAGACCGACATATTGATCACGTCGGCGCCGAGCCGCTTTCCGGCCAGTTCGAAGCTGGTGCGGGTGCGGGTGGAATCCTCGAAGAACAGGTTGATCAGGGTGCGCCCGCGCAGCAGGTCGCGCTGGGTCTTCCCCGAGCGGGTGAGCAGCACATAGCTCTCGGCCAGATCGAGCAGTTGCCCGATCTGGGGGGGATGCAGGCCCTCGATGGCGAGGAGGTGGCGCATGCGCAAGGACACGCGGCTTTGTCGCGGGCGCGCGGCGGGGCGTCAACAGGGCACGCGCAACAGGCGGGGAGCGGTCATCCCTCCGCCAGCGCCGCAATGACCTGCCATAGCTCCGCATAGCGCAGGGTCAGCGGCGTGATGCCGAACCGCAGCACGTCGGGCGGGCGGAAGTCGCCGACGATGCCGCGCGCCGCCAGCCGGCGCATGATCGCCGCGGCGTCGGGATGGGTCAGGCACACCTGGCTGCCGCGCGCGTCGGGATCGCGCGGGGTGGCGATGCCGAAGCCCGGCAGGGAGGTCGCGGCCAACCGCAGGAACAGCTCGGTCATCCGCACGGATTTTTCCCGCACCAGGCGGATGTCGGCTTCCAGCGCGAGATCGACGCCCACCTCCAGCGCCGCGAGGCCCAGGATCGGCGGCGTGCCGACCCGCGCCCGCCCGATGCCCTCGGCGGGGCGGTAGGACGGCGCGAACGCGAACGGCTCGGCATGCCCGATCCAGCCGGTCAGCGGCAGCGGCGCCGTCTGGTGGCGTGGCGCGATATAGAGATACCCCGGCGCGCCGGGCCCGCCATTGAGGAATTTGTAGCCGCAGCCGACGGCGAAATCCGCCGCGCTGCCGGCCAGGTCCACCGGCACGGCGCCGGCGGAGTGCGACAGATCCCATACCGTGATCGCCCCCGCTGCGTGCGCCGCCGCCGTCAGCCGCGCCATGTCGTGCATCCGCCCGCTGCGGTAATTGACGTGGGTGAGCAGCAGGACGGCGACGGTTTCGTCGAGCGCGGCCTCGATCGCGTCGGCCGGCGCCTGGCGGAACGCGTGGCCGCGGCCGAGCAGCGCGGCCAGCCCCTCGGCCATGTAGAGGTCGGTCGGGAAATTGCCGGTCTCGGACAGGATCACCCGGCGATCGGGGCGCAGCGCCAGGGCGGCGGCGAGCGCCTGGAACAGGTTCACCGACGTGCTGTCGCCCGCCACCATGCTGTCCGGTTCGGCGCCGAGCAGGCGGCCGAGCTTGGCGCCGATGCGGAGCGGCAGGTCCATCCAGCCGTTCACCGTCCAGGAGGCGATGAGGTCGCGGCCCCAGTGCCGGTCGATCACTTCGGCCAGGCGCGCGCGGGTGGCCTTCGGCAGCGGGCCGAGGGAATTGCCGTCGAGATAGATCACGCCCGCGGGCAGGTCGAAGCGGTCGCGGAAGGCGGCGAGCGGGTCCGCGCGGTCGAGGCTGTCGGGTGCGTCCATGCCGGTCGGCTCTCCTGGCGGGCACGCGCCGGGGGCGGGCGCCGGTCGGGAACGATGGAATGCGGGCCGGGGCGCGGCAAGGGCGCCTGGGCCCGGGGGCGCGGCCGTTTCGGTGGTCTGGCGGAACGGGGAACCGTCGGCTCTGCGCTGCTTCGAGATGGGCGGCGTCCGTTCCTAACCGCCGGACACAGGCGCGTACGAGACGGACGCTCCCGGTCCGCGGAGGCAGGCGTGGTCGGCGATGTCGCGTGCCTTGTGCGGGGGCTCGACCTGGAAGCAGCGGTACACGCGGTGGCCGTTCACCATCCCCGGGCGCGACAGCGTCAGCCGTGCCGGCCTTTTTGTGAGCTTGCCGGTCGCGCAGCTCGGCATGCAGCTGCTGGCGCTCCAGACCCCGCTGGCCCGCGCGACGCCCGTGCCCCAGCCGTGCCAGTGCAGATGCACCAGCGCCACGGAGCCGTCCTCCGTCAGCAGCAGCGTCGAAGGGGGCGACATCATCGGCGTCTGGCCGCCGACGGCATTGCCGATATCGCCATAGAAGCCGATCGGCCGGCCGCCGGCCGCGAGCGCAGGCGTGGCGGCCATTCCGAAGGACGCCGCCGCGACGAGCAGCCATGCAGCGCGGCGCGTGGGGCGGGTCACGGGCGTTTCCGCCTCGGAGCCTGGGGCCGGCGGGCGATTTGCATTCGGTTCCATGGCACGTCAGCGCGAAAAGATGACCGAGCAGGCCGGCGAAACATCAGTCAGATGGCCGCTGAGCGATCCGGATGGTTCAAGCTGGACCGCGAAGTTCAGGAACCGTTTTTCGGGGACGGTTGTCCCCGCGGTCAGGACGCTCAGCCGCAGGGGGCCGTTGCCACTCATGTTCGTGATTTGCAATGACGCCTGGATCGGCTTGTTGATCGGAAGGGTACGCCAGCCGCCCTGTGGCGTGAGATCCCCGGCGGTGACGGTCATCTGACCACTCAGCATGCCACCAGTCTGTTTTGGAAGTGCGAGCGTGATTTCGCTTGCATGCACCCCCCAGGGATTTTGCTTCGCGTCGCATCGCAATGCCCCGGTCCAGGTGCCTTCGAACGCGACGAGCTGTGCCTTCGCTTTCTCCGCCAGCTTCGACTTCAGCGACGCGATCGTGGCGTTGTCGGCGAGCGCCTGCTGCTGCAGGGCGATCAGCTGCTTCTGGCTGTCGATCGTCGCCTGGGCCAGTTTGATCTTTGCCGCGACCGCCTGCTGCGTGGTCTGCAACCCCAGATCGAGCTTGGCCAGCGCGTCGTGCTGCTGGGCGATCACGTCCGCCCAGGCCTTCTCGACCGCCTTCTCCTGCTCGGCAAGCGCCTGGCGGCTCTTGGTCAGCAGGGTGGCGAGCCGGGCAGTCAGCGCGGCCTGCTGTTGTGTCAGCTTGTCGGTAAAGGCGCTGTTCACGCCTTGCAGGCCTGCCCCGAAGGACTGCTCGATAGCGGCGACCTTGGCTGCATCCGCTTTTTCGAGGGCGTCGAGCTGTTTCTGGAACTGCGCTTTCCGCTGATCGAGCGAGAACGCCATCTGCTGTGCCACGGCAGATTTGTACTGGCCGCTGCCGAGCACCAGCGTCGGGACCGTGTAGAAATCGATGGGCTTGCCGAGCTTGGCCGCCGGGTTCTCGATCGTGGTCGGGCCGGTCCACGCACCCGCCGAATAGGTCAGATCCTCGGTTCCGTAGAACGTCCTGGTCGTTTTCGCGGGAACGGTCATGGCCAGGACCGCGGCGGGTCCAACCTTGTTTCCGTCCAGTACATAGAGTGCGGCGGGGTTTGTCGCATCCATCTGGAACCGGACGACGAAGCTCGGCTTCAGGGGGTTTTGTGTGAATTGCTTGGCAACGACCCGAAACTGGACCGGGCTCCAGAATGAGCCGATCTGCTTCGCGGCACTGGCTTGCAACAGCGCCGGCGCAGGTGCCTGCTGCGCCAGTGCCGCCGCAGGAACGGCAGCCAGCAGAATCGCGGTCAGCAAGGCTTTCATTGTGCCCTCCATTGCCATTTTCGGCGCCCCTGCCCGCACGATTCCGGGTGCGGTGCGGAATAACCGTGCCGGTCGGTGTCTTTGCAGCCATCGGTTCAAAGGGTCTTCGGGGAATATTCTCCAGATGAGCCGATCATCTGCCCATCCAAGGCACATCGTAACGCCTACCAAGCACGTTTGCAACAGTCTTATGACTGTGAATCCGCGACGCGCCGATGAGGAAGTCGCTGGAATTTGCGCGTGTTTTCGGAGTCCGGAAGAAGATTAAACACAAAGATTTAGCTTCCAAGATTCATGAATGCGATGTTTCCGAGTTCCGACATAAGGAAATACGGCGCACAACCATCACGGTCTCGGTCCGTCGTGGCGCCGCCGGCGTCTGCGTGACGCCAACGGGCACGGAGCGGGATGGCCGACGTATTGGCGCTGCAATTTAGTGTAAAGCAATAAACTATTCTGTATCAGATGCGGGTGCCTTGCAAAGGAAGGCGGGCCGGAATGGATGCGTTGACATCGGGTGGACCGGCGTCTAGTCGATGGATGTGGGAGTATACTATCGGGAGGATGGTTTGCCGCGCGAAGGATCGCTGGTCCGTCGCCGCGCTCTGTTGGGCGGCGTCTGCCTGTGCTGCCTGCCGGTAGTCTCGCGGCAGGCGTCCGCGGCCGGCCCGCGCCCGCCGGTCCGCATGGTCGAAGTGGCGCCCGGCATCCATATCCGCCATGGCGTCACCCAGGATGCGACCGCCGGCAATAGCGACGCGATCGCGAATATCGGCTTCGTGGTCGGCCGCGACGCCGTGGCCGTGATGGACCCGGGCGGCAGCCTCGAGGACGGAGAGAGCCTCCGCCGCGCGATCCGGCAGGTCACGAAACGCCCGGTCCGTTATGTGGTGATGTCGCATGTTCATCCAGATCACGTGTTCGGCGCGGCGGCCTTCCAAGCGGATCATCCGGTCTTCGTCGGCCATGCCCGGCTTCCCGAATCGCTCGGCATGCGGGGGCGCTACTACCAGCACGCGCTCGACCGGATCCTGGGCGCCGGACGGGCGGGGCCGGTGGTGTTCCCGACCCGGCTGGTGCGCGACCATGCGGAGCTCGACCTGGGCGACCGGGTCCTCGCCCTGACGGCGCATGCGCCGGCCCACACCGATTGCGACCTCAGCGTGGTGGATCGGCGCACGAACACGCTGCTCGCGGGCGACCTGCTGTTCGTGAACCGTGTGCCGGCGCTGGATGGCGACCTGAAAGGCTGGCTCACCCGCCTGCAGACGATGAAAGCGCTCAGCGCGAAACACGCGGTTCCCGGCCACGGGCCGGTGCTGGTGGACTGGCCGGGCGCGGCGGCGGACCTGGAAAGGTACCTGACCGTGCTGCTGGTCGAGACGCGCCGCGCCGTCGCCAAAGGCGTGCCGATCGACGAGGCGGTCAAGACCGTTGCACAGTCAGAGCGCGGCAAGTGGAAGCTCTTCGACAGCTATAACGGCCGCAACGTCACCGTGGCGTATCAGCAGCTCGAATGGGAATGACGCCGATGCAAGCAAGCCGGGCAATGCGAAAATTGCTGCTTTGCGCGCTGCTGTGCGGCGCGGCGCTGGCGCCGTGGACCTCCGCGCGGGCCGGGCAGGACGAAGCCGCTATCCGTGCGCAGCGCTGGCAGCAGCTGCGGCACGCGATCTTCGGCAACCGGCCGGTGCAGGACGGCAGCCGGGTGCTGAAGCTGCAGGCGCCGATGCGGGCGCTGGACGCGGCGCTGGTCCCGATGTCGGTCACGATGACAGGGCCCGCGCGGGATGCCGGGCGGGTCAAGGCGCTGTACCTGGTGATCGATGCCAATCCTTCGCCGCTGGCGGCGCATTTCATCTTCGGCCCCGTCGCCGACCCGCACGAGATCCGTCTGCGCGTGCGGGTGAACGACTATACCGAGGTGCACGCGGTGGCCGAGATGGCCGACGGCACGCTCTACGGCGTCGAGGATTTCGTGAAGGCGGCCGGCGGCTGCTCGGCGCCGGCCGGGGCGAGCGCGGCAGCGGCCCTGAAAGGGATCGGCGAGATGAAGCTGCGGTTGCTCGGGTCCTACGACCCCGGCAAGCCGCTGCAGGCCCAGCTGCTGATCCGCCACCCGAACTTCAATGGCATGCAGATGGACCAGGTCACGCGGTACTACACGCCGGCCCGTTTCATCGACCGGACGGACGTGACCTATAACGGCGCCGAGGTGTTCCGTCTCGACAGCGGGATCTCTCTCAGCACCAATCCGGCGATCACCTTCGGCTTCGTGCCGAAGGCCGGAGGGGAGCTGAAGGTCGTCGCGCATGACAGCAGCCATGCCGTCTTCGTGCATAGCTTCGCGGTCCCGGCGCGCAGCAGCTGATGTCCCGGCTCGGAAATATCCTTATTCTAAGTCGGGACACGAGCTCGTTGGTTTCAGTGGCCTGCCGGTCCCTGCAATGCAAGGGCCGTCCAGGGGCGGGGCACCTGGTACGGGTGCCGGGCCGTCTCGTTCTCCTGCTGGCGCTGCTGCTGTCGCCGATGCTTGCGGCAGCGGCGGGGCGGGCCCGCGCACCTGCGCCGCAACCGCGCCTCTATTGGACCGGGCCGGATCATGGCTCGGTGCCCGCCGCCATCGCCGGCGGCACCGTGATCCACACGGCGGCGCTGGCCAGCCTGCTCCGGAACGGCGGCGTTTTGCTGGTGGACGTTGCGAAGGCGACGCGACGCCCGTCCGGCCTGCCGGCCGGCACAATCTGGATGCCGCCGCCGCATTTTGACATCCCCGGAAGCATCTGGATCCCCGGCGCCGGAGAGGGGGCGATGCCGGCGAACCTCGATGCGTTCTTCCGCGCCCGGCTGAAATCGCTGACCGGCGGCGACCGGAACCGGAAGATCGTGGTGTACTGCCATCCGCAGTGCTGGCTGAGCTGGAATGCCGCCAAGCGGGCCATCAGCTACGGCTACCGGCATGTCTACTGGTACCCGGATGGCATGGAAGGCTGGCGGAAGGCTGGCCACCCCACCGCCGTGGCGCGCCCGGAGGGGCCGCGGGCGGGGTGAGGCGGCCGCCCCACCCTTCGGGGATCGATCGAGCGGCAAAGGTTAGCGATTGATGAACGCGAGCCGTACGGTTCGACCTCGGCTGGCGCCGCCAACCGTACGGTTCGTCGCGCTGCGGAAGATCCGGACCGTACCGCCTGCCGTCCCTCGGACGGGCGCAAATCGTGAAGAACACCCTAACCGGGAGGGCACGCCGACGTCGGGAGGGTCTCCGGGGAGCCTTGGATAGCTGGACACCCTCCGCCCTGCCTGCCAGCCTGGAGCTGTCCCGACCCGAGACCAGGCCCCGATGTCGTTCGACCTCGCACCCGCCCAGCACGACCTCCGCGCGCTTGCCCGCCGCATTGCGGAGGCCGCGGTCGCGCCACGCGCCGCCGCGACCGACCGCACCGAAACCTACCCGTGGGACAACGTCGCCGCGCTGCGGGAGGCCGGGCTGCTCGGCTACACGATTCCCGCCGCGCTCGGCGGCGCTGGCGGCAGCCTGCTCGACGCGGTGCTCATCATCGAGGAAATGGCGCGCGTCTGCGGCGTTACCGGCCGCATCGCGGTCGAGACCAACATGGGCGCCCTCTCGGCCGTTCTGCGCTATGGTACCGACGCGCAGCGCCGGATCGCAGCCGGGCTCGTGCTCGCCGGCGACAAGCCCGCGATCTGCATCACCGAGCCAGAAGCCGGTTCCGCCGCCACTCAAATGACCACCCGTGCCGACCGGACAGAGAGCGGCTGGCGCATCACGGGCGGCAAGCACTGGATCACCGGTGCCGGGGTCTCCCGCCTGCACCTGATCTTCGCCCGAGCCTTTGGCGCCGACGGCGCCGAGCAGGGGATCGGCGGCTTCCTCGCGGTGCGCGATCCGGCCACCGGTGCGCCGGAGGGCCTGAAGATCGGCAAGCGGGAGCCCACCATGGGCCTGCGAGGCATCCCGGAGGCCGAGGTGATCTTCGAGGGCCTCCTGATCCCCGACGACATGGCCTTGCGCCGCCCGGACGGCGCCCTGGTCGGCTTCGGCGCGCTGATGGACGCCTACAACACCCAGCGGGTCGGTGCCGCGACCGTCGCGCTCGGCCTGGCGCAGGGTGCGTTCGAGGCGGCGCTCGACTTTGCCCGCACCCGCCGCCAATTCGGTCGCCCGATCGGCGAGTTCCAGGGGCTGCAATGGATGCTGGCGGACATGGCCACCGCGCTCAATGCCGCCCGCCTCTCGGTGTGGCGGGCCGCCGCGTCGGCCGATCCGTTCCCCGATCCGCTGCTGGCGGCCGAGGCGAAGCTGTTCACCTCGGAAATGGCGATCAAGGTGACCAACGACGCGCTGCAGATCTTCGGCGCCCGTGGCTACT
Source organism: Rhodospirillales bacterium (assembly GCA_028869315.1). Taxonomy (GTDB): domain Bacteria; phylum Pseudomonadota; class Alphaproteobacteria; order Acetobacterales; family Acetobacteraceae; genus JAJZVS01. The sequence continues at coordinate 9,124 of JAGWSV010000135.1, read as the reverse complement.
CGCGCGACTGGCCGCTGGAGCGGATGGTGCGGGATGCGCGGATGTTCACCATCGGCGGCGGCACCGCCCAGGTGCTGCGCACCCTGATCGCCGGGCGCCTGCTCGGCTGGAAGCTGCCGCAGACCCGGGACGGCTACTCAAGCCGGTGACCGCCGGGAGGCTTCCCTCCACGCCGCAGACTCCTTACCACCGGCCGACCATGGACCTGACCCGATCCGGCGCGATCCCGACGCCATGACACTGCTCGCCTTGTCGCATCACCTGGCGTTCGCCTCCGGCCTCGCGATCCTGTCGGCGATCGTGGTGCGGCTGATGGTTTCGGCGCGGGTGATGGATACCCCCGATGCACGCAAGGCCCATGATCGGCCGATCCCAAAGGCGGGGGGGGTGGGGATCGTGGTCGCTTTCCTGGTCGGCGTCGCGGTGTTGTACGGCTTCGCCCGCTTCTCCCGCATCGCTGAGCCTTATTTTCTGGGCGTCATCGGCGCCTCCGTGTTGATCGCGGTGGTCGCGCTGCTGGACGATCTATGGAACTGGCCGTTCACCGTGAAGCTCGGCGCGCAGCTTCTGGCCGCGCTGGCGGCCGTGGGGTCCGGCCTCTACGTGCAAGACTACCGGGTGCCCTATGTCGGCGGCTTCTATGTCGGGTGGGTGGGCGCACCGGCAACCCTGGCGTGGATCCTGTTCGTCACCAACGCGATGAACTTCATCGACGGGCTGAACGGACTGGCCTCCGGCGTGGCGTTGATCGCGGCGGCATTCCTGGCCGGGATTGCGGCCTGGCAGGGGAGCTGGTTCGCCTATTTCGCGGCACTGCTGCTGGTGGCCGGGCTGACCGGGTTTCTGCCGTTCAACTTCCCCCGCGCGCGGATTTTCATGGGCGACGTCGGCAGCCAGTTCTGCGGCTTCGTCCTGGCCATGCTGGGCGTCGTCGCGGCGCGGTTCGACGGGGTGGACCTGTCGCTGCTGCTGGTGCCGATGCTGCTGTCGGGCGTGCTGTACGACGTCGCCTTCACATTGGTGCGCCGTGCGATGGCCGGCGAGCGGCTGACGGTGCCGCATCGCGGGCACCTCTATCAGGTGGCGCAGCGCGCGGGCGTGCCGGCGGTCGCCGTCGCGCTGATCCATTGGGGGTTCGCGGTATGGGGCGGCATCTGCTGCCTGGTGTTCATCGCTGCCCCCTCGGAGTGGAAGCCTTATGTGCCCCTGCTGACCCTGGTGCCTCAGCTCGCCTGGTGGCGCTTCGTCCGCGGCCGCGCCGTCCGCGCCGGCGTGGGGCGATGGTAACCGCCACTCAGGCCCAGCGCGCGTCGACCGGGGTTGTCGCGAGCAGCGTCCAGCCCGCCAGGAGCAGCAGGACGACCACGACCATGCCGGCACGCTGGCTGCCGAATGCCGCGGTGACCGCCCCGAGTGCCGCCGGGCCAACGAACCCGGTGACCCGGCCCGACAGGGCATAGAGGCCGAACTGGGCGTTGCGTTTGGCCTCCGGCGTCAGCCGCGCCATCAGGCTGCGGCTCGCTGACTGCGCGGGCCCGACGAACGTGCCGAGCCCGAGTGCCAGTATCCAGAAGAGCACGGCCGAGCGGGTCAGCAGCACCGGGATGCCGAGCGCCGCCAGCGCCCCGACCGCGACCAGAATGGTGGTCCGGTCGCCCAGCCGGTCCTGCGCCAGGGCAAATCCGGCGGCCCCGACCCCGGCGCTGATGTTCAGCGTGATGCCAAGCAGCAGCACCTCCCGCGCGCCCATGCCGAACGTGCCCGCGGCGAAAATGCCACCGAAGGCGAACAGCGTGTTCAAGCCGTCCGTATAGAGCATCCGTGCGATCAGGAACCGCCACAGCAGCCGATCTGCCGCTGCCGCCCGCAGGCTGGCGCCCAGTCCGCCCAGCCCCTGGCTCAGAGCCGAGTGCCAGGAGCTGCGGTTCGCTGGGGCGGGTGCGAGCCAGAGCAGGGGCAGCGAGAACACTGCGATCCATGCCGCGGCCAGCAGGGCGGCGGCACGCACCGGCTCGGCGGCGGCCGCGCGCAGCCCGAACAGGGGCGGATCGGGATTGATCAGCAGCATGAGGCAGAGCCCGAGGCAGGCAAGCCCGCCGGCATAGCCGCTGGCCCACGCGAGCCCGGAGACGCGCCCGAGCCGTGCGGCCGGCGCGATATCCGTCAGCATGGCGTTGTAGAAGACGAACCCGATCTCGAAGGCGACCGTGGCCACAGCCACCAGCGCCAGCGCGATCGGCGCGTCGCCGGCGTGCGGGCGCACGAACCACAGAGCGGCGGTGCAGGCGGTAAGCAGGCCGACGCAAAGTCCGAGCAGCCGACGCCCGTGCCCGCCACGATCGGCCACCACGCCGAGCGGTGCCGCCAGTACGGCGATGGTCACCCCCGCCGTGGCCTGCGCGGTGGCCCAGGCGGCCGTCCCCGAGACCGGATCCGGTGCGACGGCGCGAATGAAATAAGTTGCGAAGACAAAAGTAACGACGATGGTGCTGAACGCGCTGCCGGCCCAGTCGAACAGGCACCACGCGAGGATTGTGGCCTGCCGGGTACGCCACGGAGCCGGGCTCATGACGCGATCATGCCTGCCTTTGGCTCTGAGCACGATAGGACCGGCATCGCAGGGACCCGGGGCGGCCATGGCGTTGCGAGCGCCGGACCGTGCCGGCGATCGCGCACAGAACGACACGAAACCCGGCCTTCGCGGAAAGCCGGGTTTCGCGCACCGTTCACGCGTTCGGGCCGCGGGCTATGACGGGGGGACAGAGCCCGCGGCGCACTGGATTCGGCCGTGCCTCAGCGCGCGGCGGCGCCTCGTTTCGCGGTGCCGTCGCTCTTGCGCCCGCCGCCGGAGGCGGAGGCCATGATGTTGCGCAAATCGCGGATGAAGGCGTTACCGCGTGGCGTGCGCTGCACCAGCACGCTGCGCCGGTCTGCCGGGTCCGGCTTGCGGCGGGCAAGGTCGAATTCGGCCAGCCGGTCGAGCGCGCGGGTGATCGCCGGCTTGGACACGTTCAACTCGGCGGCCAGGCCGCGCACGGTGTGGCCGCCTTCCTGCAGGTAGCAGGTGAGCAGCACGCCGAGCTGGCGGGCCGACAGGTCGCTTCCTTCGCGCCGCACCAATGCCACGATTGTATCGCGGAACAGGTTCAACATCTGCTCGGAGGCGGGGGAGGGGGACGTTGCCATGATAGTTCCTTTCAGCTGTGCCGCGTCGCGGTTCCGGCGGCAGGACGGCGAGAGCCCGCATTCCGTTGCGCCGACCTTAAATCGAAATGGGAGCGAGCGAACCCGCCCATTTCGTGGACTCGCGGAGATGTTACCACGCTGTTTCGGTGCGCGCCAGCGCCAATATCGGCACGCGCACCCCGAACCGGCGCGACGGACTGCGTCGGACGCTCCGTCTGATTGGGTCGCCATCGCCAAAACGCGACGCGATACAACCGGATACCGTTAAGATTCGGGCCCGGCGGACAGTTGCGTCGGCCGACCGGATTCTTCAACGACTCGCCTTGGCCATCAGTTGATATTTCAGAAATTTTATCCTTGCGCGCCGAAGGTGCCGACTGGAGGCACGGCGCGCGGAGATCGATTTGGTATCAGGATACTCGGTTCGGCGGCTCCTGGCGCCCCGGCGGCCCGCACGGGCGCCATCAAGCCTGTCAGCCCGCCGCGAATCCGTCGGCGATCGCGGCAAAGGCGGCGCGCATGGCCTGCGCTTCTCCGCCTTCGGGTCGGCCGGGTCGAGGCTGATCGTTCCAAGCATACAAGTCGATATGGGCCCACGGCACCTCCGGTGCAACGAAGCGCCGCAGGAACAGTGCCGCCGTCACCGCCCCGGCAACCGGCCGCGATGAAACATTATTCATGTCGGCGACCGCGCTTTCGAGCCAGGGGTCGTAGCCGTCCCACAACGGCAGCCGCCAAAGGGGATCGAATCGCGCCCTGCCCGCGGCGAGCAGGGCCTCGGCCCAGGTGTCGTCATTGCAGAACAGCGCCGGCAGATCAGGGCCCAGCGCCACCCGCGCTGCGCCGGTCAGGGTCGCGCAGTCGAGCAGCAGGGCCGGCTTCTCCTCGGCCGCCTCGGCCAGCAGGTCGCACAGGACCAGCCGCCCTTCGGCGTCGGTGTTGCCGACCTCGACGGAAATTCCCGCGCGAGTCGCGAGCACGTCGGAAGGGCGCATCGCCGTGCCGGAAACGGAGTTCTCGACGCAGCCGATGCGTACGGCAAGACGGATCGGCAAGTCCGCGGTCATGAGCCGCCGGGCCAGCCCGAGCACGGTTGCCGCGCCGCCCATGTCCTTCTTCATCCGCAGCATTGCCGCTGACGGCTTGAGGTCATACCCACCGGTATCGAAACAGACGCCCTTGCCGCACAGCGCCACCAGCGGCGCGGTTGCGGCCGCCATGCTGCCCGACCAGTGCATCGTGACCACGCGCGGCGGCCTTGCCGAGCCCCGGCCTACCGCCGCTACCGCGGGAAAGTCACGTTCCAGCGTCGCCGCGGCCGAAATCGTGACGGTGGCGCCATGCCGCCGACCCAGGTCGGCGGCCGCCTCCGCCAGTTCCACCGGACCGAGCCGGTTCGCTGGCAAATTGATCAGGTCCCGCACCATCCACACGGCTTCGGCGTCTGCCAGGGCCGAGGCGGCGCCGCCCTCCGGCAGCGCCAGCCGGGCCGGGGCGCGCTTGCCTGGCTTGAAGGCGGTGAACCGGTAGGCGCCGAGGCAGAACCCCAACACGGCGTCTGCCATCGCATAATCGCCCGGCTGCAGCCGCCAGGTGCTCCCTTCTGGAAGCCGCATCGCTGCGCCGCCGAACGCATACGGGGACCGGTCGGTTCCAAGGCCCAGTACCGCGCCTGCGAGGCCTTTGGCCCCGGGTAGGAGCACCGGGTCGCCGGCCGCACCGCTGAACCCGGACTGACGCAGGAACCCCGCCTGGCCATCCGGCAAGGCGGCCAGGAAGCGGGCGAGCCCGTCAGGGCGAATCGCGTGCAGCGGCAGGGGGTTCGACCCGGCTTCGGCCAGGCAGTCGAGCGGGTGATCGAGCATCGGAGGCGTCCTTTGGCGTCACTGGTCTGTCAGAATGCCGCACGGACCCCCTCGGCGCCACCGACCCTGATCGGAGGAAACCCCCCGCCTAGCCGGGCGGGTGCGACAGCGCGGCGGCATTGGCGCGCAGCACCATCAGCCGACGCACCTTGTGCGAGGGGGTCAGCAGCCCGTTCTCGACCGTGAATTCCGGCACGACGGCGTGATGGCGGATGCGCTCGGTGACGGAAAGGCGGAGGTTGGTCCGTGACACGGCCAAGGCGACGCCGACCTGGTCCTGTCCCGCGGCCGGCACCACCAGGGCCGCCAGCCCGGCGCGCCCGTCGCCCGCCACCACCGCCTGGGCGATCTCCGGTTCGGCCACCAGCATCCCCTCGATCTTCGCGGGCGATACGTTCTCGCCGCCGGACAGCACGATCATGTCCTTCTTGCGATCGGTGACGCGCAGGTAGCCGTCGGCATCGAGCGCGCCGATATCGCCGGTGTGCAGCCAGCCGTCACGGATGGTTGCCGCGGTGTCCTCGGGCCGTCGCCAGTAGCCGTCCATCGTCAGATCGCCGCGCACCAGGATCTCGTTGTCCTCGCCCAGCCGCAGATCCACCCCGTTGAGCGGGCGCCCGACGGTTTCGATGCGGATCGCGTCGGGAGGGTTGGCGCTGATCACCGGCCCGGCCTCGGTCTGGCCGTAGCCCTGCATGATGGGCAGGCCGAGGGCGAGAAAGAAACGGCCGACCTCCGGCTCCAGCCGCGCGCCCCCCGACATGATGCCCTTGATGCGACCGCCAAACCGCGCCCGAAGCTTGGTGCGCACCAGCCGGTCCAGCAACGCGTCGGCCAGAAGCTCGGTTAGGCTGAGGCGTTCGTGGTCGAGCCGCTTCGTACCGAGCCTGAGCGCCCGGTCGAACAGCGCCTTCCGCCACGCCGGCTGCCGCGCGACCTGGGTCAGCACCCGGCCCCGTACCGCCTCCAGGATCCGCGGCACCACGGTCATGATGGTCGGGCGGACGACGGCAAGGTCGCTCGCCAGGTGCTCGATCCCGCGGGCATAGACGATCTCTACGCCCATGCTGGGAAGCAGGAACAGGCCGACCGTATGCTCATAGCTGTGTGCGGTCGGCAGGAACGAGAGATAGATCTCGTTGTCGCCCAGCCGCAGCGGGCGCAGCAGGTCGAAGGCGCCGCGGCAGTTGGACAGGATCGAGCGATGCGGCAGCATCACGCCGCGCGGCGCCCCACCGGTGCCGGAGGTGTAGATCAGACAGGCGAGCGCGGAGGAGGGGATGGCGGTCGCGGTCCGGGCGACGTCGTCCGGCGCCGCGGTATCGGCCGCGAGCACCCGCCAGGGCAGCAGCCGCGGCCGGCCGGCCGATGGTTCGACGTCTCCGTCCATGACCACCAGCAGGTCGAGACAGCCGGCGCGGGTCCCGGATTCACGCAGCCGTTCGGCCAGGGCGGGAGACCCGGCGATCGCCACGCGCGCCCCGGAATCGCGCAACAGATACGCATGGTCATCGATCGTGTTGCTGACATACGCCGGCACCGGAACGGCGCCGATGGCCATCAGCGCCGTCTCGGCGACCGGGTATTCCGGCCGGTTCTCCGCCACGATCAGCACCCGGTCGCCGGCGCCGACCCCGGCGGCGGCGAGACCCCGCGCCACCGAGGCGGCGGCGCGACCGAATGCGCCCCAGGTCATGCGCGTCCAGGCGCCCTCGCGGAAGCTGCGCAGCATCGGCCGCTCCGGCCAGTTACGGGCGAGGGCAAGCATCATCGCCGGCAGGTTGGGCCAGGTGGGGTAGTGCTGCACGTCGCCTCCGTGGTTGCGCGCCGCCCGGCTCGCGGGAGGCTCTGAAGCATTCATAGCAGGTTGGGCGCGCGCGGCTCGGGCGCGAGGGGGCTTGGCCTGAGGCGTCAGGGGTCAATATCTAGGCGATCCGGCCCGCTCGTGCCGGGGACACAGCAGCAGGACCCAAGCCCGATGCGGACGACCGACGCCCCCGACCTCGCCGCCGCGCCCGCCGCGGAGGCAGCCGACCTGCCGAGCTGGGATCTGTCCGACCTTTATCCCGCCCCCGACGGCCCGGAGGTGGAACGCGACGTTCGCGCCGCCGAGCGGCAGGCCAAGGACTTCGCCACCGCATATGCCGGCAAACTCGCGGCGCTCTCCGGCAAGGCCCTCGCCGAGGCGATCAGCGCCTATGAGCAGATCGAGGAAATTCTTGGACGGCTCGCGTCGTACGCCCAGCTTCTGTTCGCGGCCGAGCAGACCGATGCGGCGCGCGGCCGCTTCTACCAGACCATGATGGAGCGGGTGACGGCTATCAGCAGCGACCTGCTGTTCTTCACCCTGGAACTGAACCGGCTCGACGATGCGCTGCTGGATGCCAGGCTGCGCGACCCGGCGCTCGCGTCCTGGCGGCCCTGGCTGCGCGATCTGCGCGTTTTCCGTCCGCACCAGCTGTCCGACGAGCTGGAAAAGCTGGTGCACGAGAAGGATGTGACCGGTCATGCCGCATGGAGCCGGCTGTTCGACGAGACCATGGCCGGGATGCGGATCGACGTGCTGGGCGAGGACCTTACGGTCAGCGCCGCTCTCAACAAACTGTCCGACCGCGATCGGTCGGTGCGTGAAGCGGCGGGGCGGGCGGTGGGCGCGGCGTTCGGCGAGCGGGTGAAGCTGTTCGCGCTGATCACCAACACGCTTGCCAAGGACAAGGCGATCCTGGACGACTGGCGGCACTACCCGCGCCCCACCAGCGCCCGCAACCGCGCCAACATGGTCGAGGACGAGGTGGTGGACGCGCTGGTAAGCGCGGTGCGCGACGCCTATCCGCGCCTGTCGCATCGCTACTATGCGATGAAGGCGAAATGGCTCGGCCTGCCGAAGCTGCAGCATTGGGACCGCAACGCGCCGCTGCCGGAGGACGACGATCGGAAGATTCCCTGGGAAGAGGCGAAGTCCCGCGTGCTGGCCGCCTATGGTGCGTTCAGCCCGGATCTGGCGGCGATCGGCAAACGGTTCTTCGACCGGCCCTGGATCGATGCGACCCTGCATCCCGGCAAGGCCGGCGGCGCCTTCGCCCATCCGGCCGTGCCTTCGGTCCACCCGTATCTGCTGCTGAACTACCATGGTCGGACCCGTGACGTGATGACCCTGGCCCACGAGCTCGGCCACGGCGTGCACCAGGTGCTGGCCGGGGACGCGCAGGGCTATCTGCGTTCGGCGACGCCGCTCACCCTGGCCGAGACCGCGAGCGTGTTCGGCGAGATGCTGACCTTCCGTGCCATGCTGGACGCGGAAACCGATCCGCGCCGCCGACGGATCATGCTGGCGGCGAAGGTCGAGGACATGCTCAACACGGTGGTCCGCCAGGTCGCGTTCTACCGGTTCGAGACGTTGCTGCACGACGAACGCCGCGGCAGCGGCGAACTGCTGCCGGAACGCATCGGTGCCATCTGGCGAGAGGTGCAGACCGAGAGCCTGGGGCCGGCGTTCGAGTTCACGCCCGAATACGACGTGTTCTGGGCCTATGTGCCGCATTTCATCCACTCGCCCTTTTATGTCTACGCCTACGCGTTTGGCGACTGCCTGGTGAATGCGCTCTATTCCGTGTTCCGCAGCGGCCATCCCGGGTTCCAGGCCAAGTACCTGGATCTGCTGCGCGCCGGCGGCACCAGGCGACATCACGAGCTGCTGGCGCCGTTCGGCCTGAATGCCGCCGATCCGGCGTTCTGGACCAAGGGGCTGGACGTTATCGCCGGCTTCATCGACGAGCTGGAGGCGGTCGGCTGATGTCCGGGCGCGACGACGAAGGAAGTTCCCTGTTCGGCGAGATCCGCCGCATGGCGCGCACGTCCGGCGCCGTGGGCGGGATAGCCGCGCGGGTGGCCGGCGCCAAGGTGTTCGGTCTCAAGACCGACCGCACGGCGCATGCCGAAGACCTGCGCGCGATCCTGGGCGGGCTCAAGGGTCCGCTGATGAAGGTCGCGCAGTTCCTGTCGACCGTGCCGGATGCGCTGCCGGCCGAATACGCTGAAGAACTCGCGCATCTGCAATCCAACGCTCCGGCGAT
>JAGWSV010000134.1 GCA_028869315.1 Rhodospirillales bacterium | reverse complement strand
GCGCGCCGGCGGAAGCGCGCCCCGCCGCCCGCCTGCGCCGGCAGGCCGAAGCCGCGGCGATCCGCACCCACGGCCCGCGCGGCTTCCGCCCGCCGCTTTTCGCCCGCTAGCCGGCGGCCGGCCTCCGCGCGCCATGTTTGTTACGATTCAACAACGAAATTGCCGCGCCGGGGGCGTCGGAACCGGCCGGCGCGCGCCGCGCGTCAGCCCGCCCGGCCGTCTCCCGCTTCGCCCAGCACCCGCGCCGCCTCGGCGCCGCGCAGCTTGGCGATGTCGTCCTGGTATTTCAGCAGCACGCCCAGCGTTTCGTCCACCACGCCCGGCGTCAGCTCGGTCTCGTCCAGCGCCCGCAGGGCGTTCGCCCAGTCGATCGTCTCGGCGACGCCGGGCAGCTTGAACAGGTCCTCGCCGCGCAGCCGCTGCACGAAGGCCACCACCTGCGCCGACAGCGCGGCGGGCACCTCCGGCGCCTTGGCGGCCAGGATCGCGCGCTCCCGCGCCGCGTCCGGGTAGTCCACCCATTGGTACAGGCAGCGGCGGCGGATCGCGTCGTGCACTTCGCGGGTGCGGTTCGACGTCAGCACCACGACGGGCGGCACCTTCGCCCGCACGGTGCCGTATTCCGGCACGGTGATCTGGAAATCCGCCAGCAGTTCCAGCAGGAACGCCTCGAACGGCTCGTCCGCACGGTCCAGTTCGTCGATCAGCAGCACGGCGGGCGGCTGGTCGGGGTCGATCGCCGACAGCAGCGGGCGGGCGGCGAGGAATTCGCGGGTGTAGATGTCCCGCGCCAGCTCGTCCCGGTCGGTCTGCCCGGCGGCTTCGGCCAGGCGGATCGCCATCAACTGGCGCGCGTGGTCCCACTCATAGGCGCTGGCCGCCAGGTCCATGCCGTCATAGCACTGCAGCCGCACCAGCCGGCGGCCGAGCCCGGCCGCCAGCACCTTGGCGATCTCGGTCTTGCCGGTCCCCGGCTCCCCTTCCAGGAACAGGGGCCGGCGCATGGTCAGCGCCAGATGGATGGTGGTGGCAAGCGCCCGATCGGCGATGTAGCCCTGCTCGGCCAGCAGGCGGGCGGTGTCACCGACCGAAGCCGGCAGAGCATCAAGGGGCATTACAGCAGGGGCACCACGATCAGATACAGGATGAACAGCCAGATAAGGCCGCCGATCCAAAGCGCCAGGGGCAGGCCCATCGGCTCACGCGGGACCATGGCAAGCCAGTTCACGCTCGGCGGCGGCGGCGAGGGGGCGCGGGACGGCGCGGCGGTCGCGGGTTCGTGCGGGGTCGGGGCCATGGTCTGGGCAAGCTCCTTGGCGAAATTGTCGAAAAAAGCGTCCGCCATCTGCTTGGCGGTGGAATCGATCAGGCGCGCGCCAAGCTGGGCGATCTTGCCGCCCACCTGGGCCTGAACCTCGTAGCTCAGCACGGTGCCGCCGTCCTCGGCGTCCCTCAGGTTCACCTTGGCGCCGCCCTTGGCGAAGCCGGCGACGCCGCCCTGGCCCTCGCCGCTGATCGTGTAGCCGTTCGGCGCGTCGATATCCGACAGATGCACCTTGCCGTTGAACTTGGCCGAGATCGGGCCGATGCGGACGGCGGCGGCGGCCGTCATCTCGGTCGGAGAGGCCGCGTCGAGACTCTGACAGCCCGGGATCGCCGCTTTCAGGATCGCCGGGTTGTTCAACGCGTCCCATACTGTCTGCCGCGGCGCCGGGAGGCGCCGTTCACCGCTCATATCCATTCGTTCAGGGTCCCCGTTGCGCGCGGCGGACGTTACTTGCAGGGTCTCCGCCATGCAACCGAGTACCCAAACTGATTTGTCGGGCCAGATGCGTGCCCATCGGCCTCGCTTTCGCGCCGCGGCGCCCCACCCGGCCGGCTGCCCGCCGGCGGTCCTGGCCGGGCGGCCGGCCCGGGGCCGGTCATGACCGGCGCCGCCGCCTCCGCCGCGGTCGCCCATGCGGCCGAGCCCGTCGCGTCCGGACCCGTCCCCGGGCTGGTCTGGGCGCTCCCTTTCGTCGGGCTGCTCCTCTGCTTCGCCTTGCTGCCGATGGTCGCGCCGCGCTGGTGGCACCGGCGGCAGGCCTGGGTGGCGGCGGGCTGGAGCCTCGCGCTGCTGCTGCCGCGCGCGGTGGCGGTCGGCCCGGCCGCCACCGCCGCGGCGGCCTGGCAGGAGGTACTGGGCTCCTACCTGCCGTTCATCACCCTGCTGCTGGCGCTCTACGCGGCCGGCGGCGGCGTGCTGGTGCGCGGCGGGTTTTCCGGCACGCCGGCGGGGAATACGGCGATGCTGGCGGTCGGCACCCTGGCGGCGGCGGTGATGGGCACGATCGGCGCTGCGATGGTGCTGATCCACCCGCTGCTGCGCGCCAACGCGCACCGGCGGTGCAAGCTGCACCTGGTCGTCGCGTTCATCGCCCTGGTGGCCAATATCGGCGGGGCGCTGTCGCCGCTGGGGCCGCCGCTCTATCTCGGCTTCCTGCTCGGGGTGCCGTTCTTCTGGCCGCTGCTGCATCTCGGCCCGGCCGTGGTGCTGATGGGCGGGCTGCTGCTGGCCGGGTTCTACCTGCTGGACCGGCGGCTGGCCCGCGCCGAGCCGCTTCCGCCGGCGCCGCCCGAGCGGTTCCGCCTGCGCGGGCTGGGCAACCTGGTCCTGGTCGTGGCGGTGGGGGCCACGGTGTTCGCCGAGGGCATGGTCAATCTCGGCACCGTCACGCTTGCCGGCGCGTCCCTCCCGGCGGCGCGGTTCGCCGGGATCGGCGTGTTCCTGCTCGCCACCGCGCTGTCGGCGGCCTTCACCCCCCGCGCCGTGCACCAGGGAAACGATTTCGCCTGGCATCCGATGACGGAGGTCGCCTGGTTCTTCCTGGCCCTGTTCCTGACCCTGGAGCCGGTGCTGCACATGCTGGCCGCCGGCCCGGCGGGGCCGTTCGCGCCGCTGCTCGCGGTGGCGGTGGACCCGGCGGGGCATCCCAAGCCGATCGCGCTGTTCTGGATCACCGGGACCTTGTCGGCGGTGCTCGACAACGCGCCGAGCTACCTGGTGGCCTGGGGCCTCGCCGGGGTGCGGCCGGACGCGCTGGGGGCGGATGGCGCGCGGGCGCTGGCGGCGATTTCGGGCGGCGCGGTGCTGTTCGGCGGGCTGACCTATCTCGGCAACGCGCCCAACCTGATGGTGCGCGCGATCGCCGCGCATCGCGGGGTGCGGATGCCGGGGTTCCTCACCTACGCCGCGTGGGCCTGCCTCGTGCTGCTGCCGCTGCTGCTGCTGCTGACGGCGCTGTGGGTGTGATGCCGGCCGGCCGGGCGCCGGCAGCGGGCGGCATCTCAGGACAGATAGTAGCGCAGCACGATCGCCCGCATGACGATGCCCAGCGAGACGATGGGAAACGCCGCCACCGCCAGCACCAGCGCCTGCCGGACCCGCGCCCAGCGATCCGTGCCGAGCGCCGGCAGCGCCGCGCCGCCGACCAGCGCGAGCGGCAGGAAGTAGCGCCCCTGCACCCCGTCCACGACCAGGGCGCCGGGAACGGTCCATGTCAGGTATTCGATCGCGAACACCGCCACCACCGAACTCAGTACCGCCGCGGCGATCACCAGGCGGGAGGCGGCGCCGACGGTCCTCTCCCCGCGGCCCAGCATGGTGGCCGCCGCCGCGACCAGGAGCATGCCCGCCGCAACGATGCGGTAGAGCCGCGGCAACCGCGTATCGAGCCATCCGAGCCAGCCGATGAAGCCCTGGAGATAGACGCGCCACAGCGACGCGATCGTCGTGCGTGCCACGCGCAGCGCCAGCAGCGGATGGCGCAGCAGCAACGCCGCCTGCGCTGCCGGATCGACCTTCAGGCCGCCCAGCGTCACCCCGGTGGCCGTGAGGGCGGCTGTGGCCGCGAGGGCGGACCACGCGATGATGGCGGCGAGAACGACGCCCGCGGCCAGCAGGCGCCGGCGCAGCGGCACCGAAGGCAGGGCGAGCGGCAGCAGCGCCATGCCGCCATAGGGCGGCCTGGCCATGGTGACGAGGCACAGCACCGCGACCAGGCACGCCCGTTCGGCGGTTCCCTGGCGCCAGGGCGCGCGCATGCCGCGCACCAGCAGGGCGGCCGCCAGGGCGCTGCAGGCCAGCATCAAGGCGTCCTGCGAGCTCGATGCGATGAGCGCGAGCGACATCGGCAGGGTCAGGATCGCGAACAGCCAGACCGCCGCGGCCCCTGCGCAGCCGATCGCGGCCACGCCCACGGCCATCGATGCCACGCCGGTCAGCAGCCGCGACAGCACCAGGGTCTGCACGACCGTCAGCCCCGCGGCGCGCCCAGCCAGAACCCCAAGCGCCGCGGGGAGGTAGAAGAACGGCGGATAGATCGCGGTATTGGGGAAAGCGACCCAGGCGCGTGCGGCCGACCAGCCAAACCGTGGCGCCCACATGGCCCGCCGCGCCTTGACCTGCGGATCGTACTGGATCGGCCGGAACGGCCTGGCCGCCGCCGGCAACGCCGGGTCGACCCGCCCGCCCGCGGTGACCGCGGCGGTGCCGTCGGGCCGGATGACGGCGAAGCGCCGCCCGATCACGCCGCCCTCGGCCACCTGCGCCGCGCGCAGGAAATGGGTCAGTTCATCCGGGTTCTGGAAGGGCGGCATCGTCACCGCCAGAAGCGCGACCGCGACCAGTCCGTAGATCGCGAACGCCCCGGCGAGCAGCTTCGGCATCGCCTCCGGCCGGGGGGACGACCTGTCCTGGAGATCCACGGCCATGGCGCCCGCCTGCCGGTTTGCCGGCGCGCGGGGTGGCCGCGCGTCCATCGGCGCATAACAGCGTGGCCGCCGGATGCGCTACTCTCTTTTCGGTGTGGAAGAATGCCGCCGCGGCGCGCCGAACCAGTGCCCGGCGCCGGCCGACGGGTGGCGCGGATGCGCCCGGGTCGCGCCGGCGGCGGATCGCTACGCCGCCGCCGCCAGCCCGAACGCCCGCTCCGCCTGCGTCAGCAGCACCGCCAGCGCGCTGGATGCGAACGCGCCGCGGCGGCGGAGGAACACCGTCTCCACCGTCGCCTCCGCCGGCGGCAGGGTCAGCACCGCCAGCCCCGCGGCGCCCCGGGCCTCGGCCACCAGGGCGCGTGGCAGCAGGGTGATCCCGAGGCCGGCGGCGACGCAGGCGAAGATCGCTTCCAAGGTGCCGAACTCCATCAGCCGCGGCGCCGGAACGCCGCGCCGCGCCAGCAGCGCTTCCAGCCGCTGGCGGTAGGAGCAGCCGGCGCGCAGCACCACGATCCGCACGTTGCCGGCGGCGATCAGTGCGTCCAGCGCGCGCGTGCCGGGCGCGGCGAGCACCGCCAGTTCCTCGCGGAACATCGGGCGCTGCTCCAGGGCGGGGTCGGCCACCGGGCCGCAGACGAAGGCGCCGTCCACCGAGCCGTCCCGCACCGCGGCCACGAGTTCGCAGGTGGTGCCGGGGCGCAGCACCAGATCGACCTCCGGACAGGCGCCGGCATAGGTTGCCAGCAGCGGCGCCAGCCGCAGCGCGGCGGTGGTCTCCAGCGAGCCGATGACCAGCCGCCCGCGGGGGGTGCCGTCGTCGCGCACCGCCCGTGCTGCGTCGGCAAGCAGGCGGGGGATGCGTTCGGCATAGGGCAGCAGGCGGCGGCCGGCCTCGGTCAGGGTGACGCCGGCCGGGCCGCGATCGAACAGGCGGCAGCCGAGGCCTTCCTCCAGGCTGCGGATGCGGGCGGTGACGTTGGATTGCACGGTGTGGAGTTCGGCCGCCGCGCGGCTCATGGCGCCGTGGCGGGCCACGGCCTCGAACATCCGAAGATCGCCGGCGTCCATGTGCTCCATCTCCTGCGGTGATGGCTGGAATCATAAACAATCGCTTCCCGCAATAGGCGGGTGCGACCATCTTCCGGGCGGTCCGTTCGCCCTCTCACCTCCAGGATAGCATCCCATGCCGCTTCCCCGCGCCACTGTCGTTGCCGCCGCGCCCGCCGTGGGGTCGCTGGGGCCGGCGTTGGGCGGGCTGCTCGCGCTCGCTGTCGGGATCGGGGTGGGGCGGTTCGTCTACACGCCCATCCTGCCGCCGATGATGGCGGGCCTCGGGCTGTCCAAATTCGCCGCCGGACTGATCGCCTCGGCCAATTTCGCCGGCTACCTGGTGGGCGCGCTGTTCACCGCCGGCACCTGGCTGCCGGGGTCCCGCCGAGGCTGGTTGTTCGCCGGGCTGGCGGGCAGCGCCGCGACCACCGGCGCCATGGGCCTGGTGCACGGGCTGGCGATGTTCCTGTTCCTCCGCTTCGCCGGCGGGGTGGCGAGCGCGCTCGTGCTGATCCTGGTGTCCGCCATCGTGCTGGAGCGGCTGGCGGCGGCGGGTCGGACCGACCTCTCCGCCGTGTTGTTCGCCGGCGTCGGCGTGGGGATCGCGGCCTCGGCGATCCTGGTCTCCGTCTTCCGGGCGGCCGGCCAGGACTGGCAGGCGCTCTGGCTGGGCAGCGGGGCGCTGTCGGCTCTCGGCGCGATCGCGGCGGCGGCATTGATCCCGGCCGAGGCGCCGCCCCACCGCGCCCCCGCGCGCGCGACCGCGGCGCCGGCCGATCGCGGCCTGCTCCGCCTCGTGCTCGCCTACGGATTGTTCGGCTTCGGCTACGTCATCACGGCCACGTTCCTGGTGGCGATCGTGCGCGCCAACCTGGCGATCCGCCCGCTGGAGCCGGTGGTCTGGGTGGTGTTCGGCCTCGCCGCGGCGCCCTCGGTGGCGCTCTGGACCCGGCTGGCGCGGCGGGTCGGCATTTCCGGTGCCTTTGCCGTGGCGGCGGTGGGGGAGGCGGTGGGCGTGCTCGCCAGCGTCGCCTGGCCCAGCACCGCCGGCGTGTTCCTTGCCAGCGTGCTGGTCGGCGGCACCTTCATGGGGCTCACCGCGCTCGGCCTCGTGCGCGGACGGGCGCTTGCGCGCGGGGACGCCCGCCGGGTGCTGGCGCTGATGACGAGCGCCTTCGGCCTGGGGCAGATCCTCGGCCCCAGCTTCGCCGGCGCGCTGTCCGATCGTCTGGGCAGCTTCACCCTGCCGTCGATCGTTGCCGCCGCGGCGCTGGTGGCGGCTGCCGCGCTGACGGCGCGGTAGCGCGCGATCGCCCGCCGCCGCATTCGGGGATGCGTGGATCGCGCGGCTGCGGCCGGCCATGCAACGACCGGTCAGAGGTAGCCGGTCCCCATTTCGGCCGCGAACCGTCCGGGATCGCCTTCCCACACCACCCGCGCGTGCTCGACCACATAGACCCGGTCGGCGTGCGGCAGCGCGAACGTCACGTTCTGCTCGCCGAGCAGCACGGTGATCGGCGTGGTCTCGCGCAGGCGCGCCAGCGCCTTCGACAACTGCTCCAGGATCACCGGCGCAAGGCCGAGGGTCGGCTCGTCCAGGATCAGCAGCCGTGGCTGCATCATCAGCGCGCGCGCGATCGCCAGCATCTGCTGCTCCCCGCCCGACAAGGTGCCGGCGGCCTGGCCGGCGCGGGCCTTGAGGATCGGGAACAGTTCGAGCAGCCAGGCAAGCTGGCGGTCGCGCTCGGCCGGCGGCAGGTGCTGGCCGCCGAGATCGAGGTTCTCGCGCACGCTCATGGTGCCGAACAACTCGCGGGTTTCCGGGCACTGCACGATGCCGCCGCGGGCGATGGAGGCCGGGGTGCGCCCGGCCAGCGCCGCGCCGTCCCAGCGGATCTCGCCGGTGTAGGGAACCAGCCCGGAGATGGCGTTGAACAGGGTGGTCTTGCCGGCGCCGTTCAGGCCGACGACGGACACGAACTCCCCGGCGCGCACATGGATCGAGACTTTCTGCAGCGCCTGCGCCTTGCCGTAGAACACTTCGAGGTCGCGCACGTCGAGCAGGGATTCGCCGCCGCGCTGGTCGAGGTCCTTGCGCGGATGCGTCTCGATGGCGCCGCCGATATAGACGCGGCGTACCGTCTCGTTGCTCATCACCTCGTCGGCGCTGCCCTCGGCGATGTGCTCGCCGAGATACATGGCGAGCACCCGGTCGACCAGGGCGGCGACGCTTTTGACGTTGTGGTCGACCAGCAGGACGGCGCGGCCTTCGTTGCGGAAGCCATCGATCAGCGCCGAGAAGGTCGCCACCTCCGCCGCGGTCAATCCGGCGAAGGGTTCGTCGACCAGCACCACCTTGGGATTGCGGGCCAGCGCCTTGGCCATTTCCAGCCGGCGCAGATCGGCGAACGGCAGGGTGGCGGGGCGCCGGTCGATCACGTCGGCGAGCCCGACCCGCTCGGCGATCGCGCGGGCCCGCTTCTCCACATGCGGTTCGGCGGCGAGCTTGAACAGCGAATCCGGCAGCAGCGCGAGCTTGATGTTTTCCAGCACGGTCTGGCGATGCAGCGGCCGGGAATGCTGGAACACGATGCCGACGCCGTGGCGGGCGATGCGATGCGTGGGCCAGCCGGCGATGTCGGTGCCGTCCAGCTCGATCGTGCCGGCGTTCGGCTTCTCGATCCCCATGACCAGCTTCATCACGGTCGACTTGCCGGAGCCGTTGGGTCCGATCAGGCCGAGGATCTCCCCCGGGCGGATCCGGAAGCCGATATCCTTCACTGCCACCAGGCCGCCGAAGCGCTTGGTCAGCCCGTTAACGGTCAGCAACGGCGGGGTGGTGGCGCTCATCGTGACGCCCTCGGCCGCAGCACGTAGCCGAGCACCCCATCCGGCAGCAGCAGCACCACCAGGAGCGCGATCCCCGAAACCACGAACGTGTTGAGCTGCCCGAGAGGACGCAGCAGTTCGTCGAACAGGATCAGGAAGATGGAGCCGAGTACGCCGCCCAGGATGGTCCGCCGGCCGCCGAACACCACGGCGATGATGATCTGCACCGTGATCGACAGGTCCACCACCGTATCGACCGACGCGGTGCCCTGATAGAACACCAGCATGCCGCCGGCGAGGCCGGAGAACAGCGCGCTGATGCAGAACGCCGCCAGCTTGTGCTTGGTGACGTTGAAGCCCAGCGCCGCCGCCTCGATCCGGTCCTGCCCGGTCGCCTGCAGGATGAGGCCGAGCGAGGAGCGCGACAGGATGAACAGGATGGTGCCGCAGACTACCAGGAAGCCGAATGCGTACCAGTAGTTCACCGTGGCGCTGATGGAGAGCACATCGGGCACCATCATGCCGATCTCGCCGCCGGTGACGCCGGCGAAGATCACGATGCAGTCGATCAGCAGCAGCACCGCGACCAGGGTGATCAGCCCGAAATACGGTCCGCGCAGCCGCAGCGCCGGCAGCGCAAGCGCGACGCCGCCGATGACAGCGATGATGGAACCGCCCGCCAGACAAAGCGGGATCGGCCAGCCGGCGTTGTTGAGCAGCCCGGCCCCGTAGGCGCCGAGGCCGATCAGGAAGGTCGGCCCGAAATTCACCTCTCCCGCGTAGCCGAACAGCAGGTCCCACGACATCGAGAATACGCCGAAATAATAGGCCGTGGTGAAGATGCCGAGATAATAGGCGCCAAGCCACCAGGGGGCGGTCGCGCCCAGCAGCAAGGTCGGCACCAGCAGCCAGAAGAGGGGCGAGCGCAACATCCTGACATCCCCTCCTATCGACGTCCGAGCAGCCCTTGCGGGCGCAGGTACAACACCACGACCAGGATCAGCAGCGCCGGGATCGGCCGCAAGGTGGGCGCGATCAGGTAGGCGGTGATGGTTTCGGCGTAGCCCACCACGTAGGCGGCGATCAGCGAGCCGGGCACGCTGCCGAGCCCGCCCAGGATCACGATGGTGAAGGCGCTCGCCGTCAGTGCTCCGGCATTGGCCGAGCTCACGCCGATGAAGGACGCCAGCAGCACGCCCGCCAGCCCGGCCAGCAGCCCGTAGATGGTCCAGACGACCATGTAGATGCGGGAAAGCTCGAAACCCAGCAGGGTCAGCGCCCGCGGGTTGATGGATGCCGCCAGCAACTGCTTGCCGAGCCGGGTGCGGTTGACCAGCAGGGTGAGCAGGCCGATCACCACCCAGCAGACCACTGCGATCAGGATCTCGTTGCGCGGCGTGCGGACGCCGGCGAGGGAGATCACGCCCGGGATCATCGATCGCATGGTGACCGGGTTGTTGCTGAAGAGGTAGTCGAGCCCCACCTGCAGCATGATGCCCCAGAGCAGGGTGGCAGTGAGGACGAAGATCTCTTCCTCCTCCTTGGGAATCGCGCGGGACCGCTGCACTGGCCGGATGATCGCGAAATACGTGACGTAGGCCGCCACCAGGCCGGCCAACACGCCGATCGCGGCGCCGCCATACGGGCCGGCGCCATAATTCGCGGCGGCCCACCAGCCGATGATGCCGGCGATCACCATGATGCCGCCATGCGCGAGGTTGAGCACCCCGCAGACGCCGAACATCAGGGTAAATCCGATGGCACCCAGGCCATAGAGCGCACTGATGGCGAAGCCATCGATCAGGATCTGCAGGGCGAGCACGGACGCTCCCGTTCGTTGACGCGGCAGGCAGGATGTGTGGGGAAAAGGCAGCCCGGGCTTCGCGATCGCGTCGCCAAGCCCGGGCCGGGTCGCGGCGTTATTTCGCCGCCGTCTTGGTCGTCTTGATGAACGGCGGGAAGATCATCTTGTTGTGGCACTTGCTCGCCGGCCAGACGCAGACCTGCTTGCCGTTCTGCCACTGCATGAACACCGTCGGCACCCATTTCGGCCCGTAGCGGAGCGAATGGGTGTACTTGCTCTTGCGGCCGTGGAAGGCGTACTGGCCCAGGGTGCCGACCATGTCGGTCTTTTCCATCTGGGTCACGACGGCGTCGGGATTGGTGGAGTGCGCCCGCCCCATCGCGCCCGCCAGCGCCTGCACCGCGTCATAGGCGGTGAAGCCGACGAACGCGGGGAAATGGCCGTATTTCTTCACGAACTCCTCGCCGACCGGGATGGTCAGCGGGGTGATCGCCAGGCCCGGGACGGTTCCGGTCTGCGTGATCACGCCATTGGCGGCGCCGTTGGTATCCTTCCAGAATGTCAGGTTGGTTGCCTGCGCGCTGATGCCGCCGAATGGGATCGGCACCTGCTGGTCGTGCCACTGCACCGTCGGCTGCACGCCGACATGGGCGATGCCGGTGATGATCACGTCGGGATGCTTGGCCTCGATCTTGTTGAAGATCGGGGTGAAGTCCGTGGTGTCCGGATTGAACGCGACCTCGTCGACCACCTTGAGGCCGGCCTTCGGCAGGCACTTCACGTAGCCTTCGTCGAGCGGCTTGGTCCAGTCCGCGTCCTCGCTCATGATCGCGGCGGTCTTCATGTGCAGGTCCTTGGCGAACAGGTCGTGCGACGAATCGCACACCGCCTGCGCCAGGATGGTCGCCGGAAACCAGCCCTCGAACATGTATTTGTAGCGGGCGTAGTTGTCGTGGATCTGCTTGGTGATCAGGTTGCTCGCCGCGCCGGGCGTGATGGTCGGGATGTGCAACCGCGCCGACCACGGCTCAAGCGCCAGCGCGATCTCGCTGATGAAGGTCGTGACCACCGCCTTGACATGGTCCTGCTCCGCCGCCCGCTGGAACGCGCGCACCGCGTCGGCCGCCGAGGAATGGTCGTCATAGAGAAGGATCTTGATCTTACGGCCGTCCACGCCGCCATGCGCGTTGATGTAGTCGGCGGCGAGTTCCGCCCCATGGCTGATCGACTGGCCGACGATCGCCGATTGCTCGCTGATCACGCCGATTTTGATCGGCCCTTTCTCTGCCGCCTGTGCCGGGGCCGGCGATGCCCCGATCGCAAGCGAAAGCGCTGCCGCAGCGCCAATCCCGGCGCGCGTTATCCATCCTTGGCGCATATTTTATTTCTCCCTCGACGCGCCCCCTGCAGGGGCATTTCTTGACGGCGGCCGAGCGCAATTTTACCCGACAGTAGCCTCGTCACCATTGGTCATTCGCCGCGCGCGTCGTGTCAAGAGCGCGCGCCGCCGCCGATCTGGCCGCATTTCGGCCATGACGAGATTTATTATGCTGGTCTCTGCGTCCGGCGGCGTTCACGCGCCGCCATGCGCGCACCAAAAATCAGGAGAACGCCATGGGCCGCGCCCGCCATCCGCGTCCCGCCGCCGCACGCCACCGCAACGCCGTGCTCGCCGCGGCGCTCGCCGCCGGCCTGCTGGCGGCGCCGGCCGCCGCCCACGCCATGTCCTGGCAGGCGACGAAGCAGGATATCAAGACGGCAGCTCACGAAACCGGCCACGCCATCGTCGCCGGCGCGCATGCCGCCGGCCATGCGATTCGCCACGGCGCGTACGAGGTGGGCCGCGCCTTCCATCGCGCGTTCCACGGCAACTGATACCAGCTTGCGGGATGGCTGACTCTTCCAGCCGCTCCGCAAGCCGGTATCGCGCGCCGGGTTGGCGGGCGGCGGCGCGCCAGAATAAGGCCCGATACCAGCCCGCGTTGACCCATCCTTCATGGGTCAACATCAAAGCGGGTTGGTATGAGACAGGCAGGCCGCTACACCTTCCGGCGGGCATGGGCTCGCGCCGCCGAGAGCGGATGCTTCTCCTCCACCACCCGGCGCAGCCGTTCCGCCGGGACGTGCGTGTAGATCTCGGTCGTGGCGATATCCGCGTGCCCCAGCAGGGTCTGCAGGCTGCGCAGGTCCGCGCCGCGCGCGAGCAGATGGGTGGCGAAGGAATGCCGCAGCACGTGCGGGGAGACGCGCGCCGGATCGAGCCCGGCGGCCAGCGCCACCTGCTTGAGCAGCAGTGCGAAACCCTGTCGGGTCATCGCCCGCCGCGGGTCACGACCCGGGAAGAGCCATTCGGAACGAGCGTCCTCGCGCGCCGTCAGCGCCGCGGCGGCGGCCCTGGCCGGGGCCGATAGCGGCACCAGGCGCAGCTTGCCGCCCTTGCCGCGGATCATCAGGCTCGCCGCGTCGCGCCCGAGCGCCGCCCGGCGCAGCGACAGCACCTCGGAGACCCGCATGCCGCTGGCATACAGGAGTTCGATCGCCGCATGCGCCACCGCCGCCTGCACGCCCGCGCCCGCCGCCCCGGAGCGGGCCGCGGATGCCGCGAGCAGCGCCTCCACGTCCGCTTCGGTCAGGTATTTCGGCAGCTTGCGGGGCAGTTTCGGCGCATCGAGCAACCCGGTGGGGTCGTCGGCGCGGATATCTTCGCGCAGCAGGAAGCGGTGGAACTGGCGCAGCGCGGACAGCCGGCGGGCCGCGGTCCGCGGTGCCAGTCCCGCCTGCGCCATGCCGGACAGGTAGGCGGCCAGGGTCGCGGTATCCGCCGTCGCCACGCCCATTCCGGCAGTGGCCGCAAATGCCGCGAAATCCTCCAGGTCGGCGCGATAGGCGGCCAGCGTGTTGCGCGCCGCGCCACGCTCGGCGGCCAGCATTTCCAGGAATGCCTCGACATGCCGGTCCATCCCCGCCGTCCGCGCGGCGGCGGCAGCCTTGCCGGCGTTCGGTCGGACCGGGCGGCGGCCCATGTCCCGCCTAGTGCTCTGACACGATCGGAAGATTCAGCATGAGTCAGACCACGAGCTTGATTTGGTGGGCCGATTCAGCCGACGCCCGAAGCAGGTGTCGGCATCGGACCACTAGCGGCTGTGCAGCCGGTCGAGCGGCACCGCGGCGGTCACGTGATGGAGGACGGGATGCGGCGGAAACAGGCCGAGATAGCCGAGACCGAGCAGTCCCAGCAGCAGCCCGGCGGCGACGACGATCAGGAAGACGCGAATCATGCGATCGGGCTCCGGCAGGGCGCCCGAAGCGGCACGCGCGCCTGGGCTGCGCCCGCCGGCTTTGGATTCCGGCGGGCCCGCTGTGCTAACCTTGCCGCCGATGACAAGCAACACCGCTCTGGCCCACGCCGTGCCGCTGCCGGACGCGCTCGCCGGGCGGAGCATCGTGCTCGTCGGGCTGATGGGCGCCGGCAAGACCTCGATCGGCCGCCGGCTCGCGGCGCGGCTGGGCCTGCCGTTCCGCGATGCCGACGTGGAGATCGAAGCCGCCGCCGGCTGCAGCATCCCCGAACTGTTCGCCCGCTACGGCGAGGCCGCGTTCCGGGACGGTGAGCGGCGGGTGATCCGCCGCCTGCTCGCGGCCGAGCCGATGGTGATCGCGTTCGGCGGCGGTGCCTTCATCGACCCGGAAACCCGCGCCGCGGTGCGCGCCGACGCCATCTCGGTCTGGCTGCGCTGCAAGCTTCCCACCCTGGTCCGCCGCGTCGCCGGGCGCGAAGGCCGGCCGCTGCTCGCCGGCGGCGACCCGAACGAAATCCTCGCCCGCCTGATGGGCGCGCGCCACCCTTTCTATGCCGAGGCCGATGTGACCGTGGAATGCGGCGATGAATCCCCCGACGCGACGACGACCAAAGTGCTGGAGGCGGTGATGGCGTTCCGCAGTCCGCGCCGCCTCGCTGTCGCGCTCGCCCAGGCCCGCTACGACGTGCTGATCGGGGAGAACCTGCTGCCCCGCGCCGGCGCGCTGCTCGCCCCGGTGCTGCCGCAGAAGCGCGCGGTGGTGGTGACCGACGAGACGGTGGCCCCGCTCCACCTGCCGGCGCTGCTCGCCGGGCTCGCCGAAACCGGCGTCGAAACGCGCCAGATCGTGGTGCCGCCCGGCGAAGGCTCCAAGACCATCGAGACCTATGCAAGCATCGTCGACCGGCTGCTGGAGGAGCGGGTGGAGCGGCGCACCACGGTCATCGCGCTCGGCGGCGGCGTGGTCGGGGACCTCGCGGGTTTCGCCGCCGCCACTACCTTGCGCGGGCTGCCCTTCGTGCAGGTGCCGACCACCCTGCTGTCCCAGGTGGACAGCTCCGTCGGCGGCAAGACCGGGGTGAACACCGCGCGCGGCAAGAACCTGGTCGGCGCCTTCCACCAGCCGCGCATGGTGCTGGCCGATACCGGCACCCTCGCCACCCTGCCGCTGCGCGAGCTGCGCGCGGGCTACGCCGAGACGGTGAAAGCCGGGCTGATCGGCGATGCCGGCTTCTTCGACTGGTGCGAACGCCACGGCGCGGCGGTGGTCGGCGGCGAGGCGGAAGCCCAGGCCGAAGCCATCCTGCGGGCCTGTGCCTTCAAGGCGGCCGTGGTCGGCGACGACGAGCGGGAGGAGAAGCCGGACGACGGCCGCGCGCTGCTCAATCTCGGCCATACCTTCGGCCACGCGCTGGAGGCCGAATACGGCTATTCCGGCGGCATCCTGCACGGCGAGGCGGTGGCGGTGGGGCTCGGCCTCGCGTTCCGCCTGTCGGCCCGGCTCGGCGTCTGCCAGCCGGCGGACGCGGCGCGGGTGATCGCCCACCTGGAGGCGGTGGGGCTCGCAGCCGAGCTGGGCCAGCTCAACCGCCGGTTCTCGGCCGCCGGGCTGCTCGCCCATATGCGGCGGGACAAGAAAGTGCGCGACGGGGCGCTGACCTTCGTGCTGGCGCGTGGCATCGGCCAGGCGTTCACGGCCCGCGACGTGGCGGACGAGGCGGTGCTCGCCACCCTGCGCGAGTCCGGCTGCGCGCCATGACCGACGCCGGCACGCCCGACGCCGGTACGCCCGGCGCCGGCGCGACGGAGGCCACGCTCCTGTTCCAGGCGACGATCGTCCCGCATCGCAGCCTGACCCGCCGCGGCTGGCTCTGGGTGATCGGCATCTTCGCCGGTTTCGGCCTGCTCGGCGTCGTCCAGTTCGCCGAGCGGGGGCTTTGGCCGGTGATCCTCTGGATCGGACTGGAAGCCGTTCTCGCCGCCATCCTGCTGCGCCTGCATCTCCGCTCCGGCCGGGCCTGCGAGGTGATCCTGATCGAACGCAGCCGCGTCCGGGTGCTGCGCACCGATCCCAGGGGCCGGCGCAGCGAACGGTCCCTGCCGGTCGGCTGGCTCAACCCGGTCCTGGAGGAGACGCCCGGCCGGGTTCCGCGCCTGCTGCTGGTCACCCATGGCGTCCAGGAAGAAATCGGCACCGTGCTCGGCGAACAGCCGAAGCGCGCGCTGGCCGAGAGCCTGCGCGACGCCCTCCGCGCGATGCGCGAGCCACGGTTCGACAACCCGCAGCTCAGGGACTGATCCCGCCGGCCGCCGCGGCCGGCGGCGGAGGGTGGGCCGGAAACGCCGGACCGGCGCCGCGCCCGCGCCGTGCCGGACCAATCGCGGCCCCGCGCTTGCGTTTCCGCTGCCGTTCGGCCATATCCCGCGCGCCGGCGCGCGGTGCGCTGCCGGTAATTCGCACGCGGGGTGCCTTTCCCGGGTTCATTCCGGGTCCGGTGCCAGTCATGGCCAGACCCCGCGGAGGCTCAACCGGACCATATCAGGAAAGGAGCTCGCCGATGGCGATGCCCGAATTCACCATGCGTCAGCTGCTCGAAGCCGGCGTGCATTTCGGCCACCATACCCGCCGCTGGAACCCGCGGATGTCGCCGTACCTGTTCGGTGTCCGCAACCAGGTCCACATCATCGACCTGCAGCAGACGGTGCCGATGCTGGATCGCGCGCTGCGCGCGGTGCGCGACGTCACGGCGGCCGGCGGGCGCGTGCTGTTCGTCGGCACCAAGCGGGCCGCCGCCGATTACGTGGCGGATGCGGCGAAGCGCTGCGGCCAGTACTACATCAACCATCGCTGGCTCGGCGGCACCCTGACCAACTGGAAGACGATCACCGGCAGCATCAAGCGGCTGCGCCAGATCGAGGAAACCCTCGGCGGCAACACCGAGGGGCTGACCAAGAAAGAGGTGCTGAACCTGACCCGCGAGCGCGACAAGCTCGACCGGTCGCTGGGCGGCATCAAGGACATGGGCGGGCTGCCGGATATCCTGTTCATCATCGACACCAACAAGGAAAAGCTGGCGGTCGAGGAAGCGGCCAAGCTGCGCATCCCGGTGGTGGCGGTGCTCGACAGCAACTCCGACCCGGCCGGCGTGACCTTCCCGATTCCCGGCAACGACGACGCGATCCGCGCCATCACGCTCTATTGCGACCTGATCGCCGGGTCGGTGCTGGACGGCATCAGCGCCGAACTCGCCGCGTCCGGCGCCGATCTGGGCGCCGCCGAGGACCTGCCGCCGGAGAGCCTGCCGGAGGCCGAAGCCCCGGCGGAAACCGCGTCTCTTTAACTCCTCTGGCAACGGGAACCCGAACAATGGCCGAGATCACGGCTGCCCTCGTGAAGGACCTGCGCGAGAAGACCGGCGCGGGGATGATGGACTGCAAGCGCGCGCTGACCGAGGCCGGCGGCGACCTGGAAGCGGCGGTCGACTGGCTGCGCAAGAAGGGTCTGGCCGCCGCGGCGAAGAAATCCGGCCGCGTGGCGGCCGAAGGGCTGGTGGGCGTCGCCACCGGCCCGCGCGTCGCCGCGATGGTCGAGGTGAACGCCGAGACCGACTTCGTCGCCCGCAACGAAAGCTTCCAGGCCTTCGTCGAGACGGTGGCGAAGATCGCGATGGACGTGGGCGAGGACCTGGCGGCGCTGAATGCCGCCCCCTTCCCCGGCACCGGGCGCACGGTGGCGGAGGAGCTCACCCACCTGATCGCCACCATCGGCGAGAACATGACCCTGCGCCGCGCCCGCGTGCTGCGCGTCGGCCAGGGCGCGGTGGCGACCTACGTGCACCAGCCGCTGCGGTCCGGCCTCGGGCGCATCGGCGTCGCGGTGGCGCTGGAAGCCGCGTCGGAGCTGGAGGGGCTGGAGCTGCTGGGTCGCCAGATCGGCATGCACATCGCCGCCAGCCGGCCGGAGGCGGTGGATATCGGCGCCGTCGATCCCGCCGCGCTGGAGCGCGAGAAGGCCATCCTGAGCGAGCAGGCCCGCGCCTCCGGCAAGCCCGAGGCGATCATCGAGAAGATGGTCGAGGGCCGCATCCGCAAATACTACGAGGAAGTGGTGCTGCTCGAGCAGCTCTGGGTGCATGACGGCGAGAGCCGGGTGAAGGCGGTGCTGGCCAAGGCCGGCGCCAAAGTGGCCGATTTCGCCCGTTTCAATCTCGGCGAGGGCATCGAGAAGGAGGCGTCTGACTTCGCCGCCGAAGTGGCGGCCACCGCCGGCGCCTGATCCTCCCGCAAGGCGCATGCGGCGAAGGGGCGTGCCGGACGGCACGCCCCTTTTTCGTTGCCGCCCGCCCTCCGGCCGTCGCTATTTTTCCGGCACGTTCGCTTCAAGCTCGGCCAGCCAGGCGCGCGCGTTGCCGTCCGACGGCGCGCGCCAGTCCCCGCGCGGGGACAGCGCGCCCCCGGCCGTCACTTTCGGCCCGTTCGGCAGCGCCGAGCGCTTGAACTGGCTGGTGGCGAAGAAGCGGTGCAGGAACGCCCGCAGCCAGTGCCGGATGGTCGCCAGGTCGTAGGCGTTGCGCCGATCGGGCGGAAACCCCGGCGGCCAGGCGCCGCGCGCCGGGTCTTCCCAGGCGGCAAGCGCGAGGAAGGCGATCTTCGACGGCCGGAAGCCGTAGCGCAGCGTGTAGAACAGCGAGAAATCCTGCAGCGCGTAGGGGCCCACCACGGCCTCGGTGCTCTGCGGCGTTTCGCCGTCCGCCACCGGAACCAGTTCGGGGGAAATCTCGGTGCCCAGGATCGCGTCGAGCGTGGCGCCGACCTCGGGCGGGAACTGCGCGCTCGCGATCACCCAGCGGATCAGGTGCTGGATCAGGGTCTTGGGCACGCCGGCGTTCACGTTGTAGTGCGACATCTGGTCGCCGACGCCGTAGGTGCACCAGCCCAGCGCCAGCTCCGAAAGGTCCCCGGTGCCGATCACGATGCCGTCGTTGTGGTTGGCCAGCCGGAACAGGTAGTCGGTGCGCAGCCCGGCCTGCACGTTCTCGAACGTGACGTCGTAGACCGGCTCCCCGGCGGCGAACTGGTGGCCCAGATCGCCCAGCATGAGCCGGGCGGCCGGGCGGATGTCGAGCTCCCGCCAGGTGACGCCGAGCCCTTCCATCAGCGCGATCGCATTGGCCTTGGTCGCCGCGCCGGTGGCGAAGCCGGGCATGGTGTAGGCGAGGATGTCG
Source organism: Rhodospirillales bacterium (assembly GCA_028869315.1). Lineage (GTDB taxonomy): Bacteria > Pseudomonadota > Alphaproteobacteria > Acetobacterales > Acetobacteraceae > JAJZVS01. Next base: position 3,488 of record JAGWSV010000134.1, on the reverse strand, counting down.
CGGCGGTCGCGCCCCAGCCGGTCGAAGGCCCGCGCGGTGACCAGCAGCGCCTGGGTCGAGTCCAGTCCGCCGGAGACGCCGATGACCGCGCGGCGGATCCGCGCCGCCTCCAGCCTCTGGGCCAATCCGGCCACCTGGATGTTGTAGGCCTCGTAGCAATCCTGCTCCAGCCGCGCCGGGTCGGCGGGCACGAAGGGGAAACGCTCCACCGGCCGCAGCAGGCCGAGATCGGCGGCTGGCGGGCGGAGAGTGAAGCCGATGCGGCGGAACGCGCCGGTGGCGGCGGCATGGGTGCGGCGGTTGTCGTCGAAGCTCCCCATCCGCATGCGCTCCTGGCGCAGCAGATCGAGGTCGATATCGGCCAGCGCGATCCGTTCGCCGTCGGGGAAGCGCTCCGTCTCGGCGAGCTTCGTGCCGTTCTCGAAAATGCTGGCCTGGCCGTCCCAGGCGACGTCGGTGGTCGATTCGCCGGCCCCGGCGGCGGCATAGAGATAGGCGCCGAGGCAGCGTACCGACTGGGACTGGCACAAAAGCCGCCGCGTCTCCGCCTTGCCGATGGTGATCGGGCTGCCCGACAGGTTCGCGAGCACCGTCGCGCCGGCCAGCGCCGCGAACGAACTGGGCGGCACCGGGATCCAGAAATCCTCGCAGATTTCGGCGTGCACGATCAGGTCGGGCAGGTCGGCGGCGGCGAACAGCAGGTCGGAGCCGAACGGCACGGCCTGCCCGGCGAACCGCAGCGTGCCGCCCGCCCAGCCGTCGCCGGAGGCGAACTGGCGCGGCTCGTAGAATTCCCGGTAGTTGGGCAGGTACACCTTCGGCACCACGCCGAGCAGCCGGCCGCGATGGATCGCCAGCGCGGCGTTGTACACCCGCCCCTGCTGGCGCAGGGGAGCGCCGATGAGCAGCAGCGGCAGCAGCTCGCGCGAGGCATCGATGATCGTCGCCGCGGCGCTTTCCACCGCGTCCAGCAGCGTGTCGGCGAGCCGCAGGTCGTCGATCGCGTAGGCCGACAGCGCGAGTTCCGGAAACACCGCAAGCGCGGCGCCGCGGTCGTGGCAGGCCCGGGCGGCATCCAGGATCGCCCGCGCGTTGGCGGCCGGGTCCGCCAGCGCCGCCTTCACCGTGCAGGCGGCGACGCGGGCGAAGCCGTGCCGGTAGAGCGAGCGGAAGCTCATCCCGCCCCGCCCGCGAAGGCGTCCCGCAGGAACGCCCCGCCAGCGGCGATGTCCCGATCCGGCATGATGGTTCCCTATCCCTGCATGATCGTTTCAACAGGTACGCATGCAAGGCCGAGATCGCGCGCCACGGCGGGATGCGCGAGCTTCCCCGCATGCACGTTCAGCCCCGCGCGCAGGTGCGGGTCGGCGGCCAGCGCGCCGAGCCAGCCGTGGTCTGCCAGCGCCAGGACGAAGGGCAAGGTGGCGTTGGTCAGCGCGAAGGTGGAGGTGCGCGCGACCGCCCCCGGCATGTTGGTGACGCAATAATGCACCACGCCCTCCTCGACGAAGGTCGGCGCCGAATGGGTGGTCGGCCGGCTGGTTTCGAAGCAGCCGCCCTGGTCGATGGCGATGTCGACCACCACCGAGCCCGGCCGCATCGCCCGGATCATCGCGCGGGTCACCAGCCGGGGCGCCGCCGCGCCGGGTACCAGCACGGCGCCGATCACCAGGTCGGCGCCCAGCACCGCCTGCTCGATCGCCTCGGCGGTGGAATAAAGCGTGGTGGCGCGCGGGCCGAACTGCAGGTCGAGCTCGTAAAGCCGCGGCAACGACCTGTCGATGATGGTCACCGAGGCTTCCAGCCCCACCGCCATGCGCGCCGCGTTGGTGCCGGCGACGCCGCCGCCCAGCACCACGACCTTGCCCGGAGTCACCCCCGGCACCCCGCCCAGCAGGATGCCGGCGCCGCCCTGCTCGCGTTCCAGGCAATGCGCGCCGACCTGCACCGACATGCGCCCGGCCACTTCGCTCATCGGCGCCAGCAGCGGCAGGCCGCCGCGCGCGTCGGTCACGGTCTCGTAGGCGATGGCGGTGGCGCCGGAGCGCATCAGCCCCTCGGTCTGCGCCCGGTCGGCGGCAAGATGGAGGTAGGTGAACAGCACCTGGCCCGGCCGCAGCCGCGCGATCTCGACCGGCTGGGGCTCTTTCACCTTCACGATCATGTCCGCCTCGGCGAACACCGCCGCGGCGTCCGGGGCGACGGTGGCGCCGGCGGCGGCATAGGCATCGTCGGCGATGCCGATCCCGGCGGCGGCGCCGCGCTCGGTCAGCACGGAGTGGCCGTGACGAACCAGTTCCCGCACCCCGGCCGGCGTCAGGCCGACGCGGGATTCCTCGGTCTTGATCTCCTTCGGCACACCGATGCGCATGGCAATGACCTTTCTGGGGCGGGCGTCTACGCGGGCAGCGGGAAACGTTCGAGATAGGGCATGTAGTCGTCCTCCACCTCGATTTGCAGGCTGGCGAGGACCCGCACGACCCCGCAATAGAAGCCGATCGTCACCACCAGATCGATCTGGTGCTCGACCGAGAGCGCACCGGCCAGCGCCGCCCAGGTGGCATCGGTCACCGCGCCGCCGGTGGTGATCTCGCGCGCCGCCCGCAGCACCGTGCGCGCCAGCGGATCGAGCGACGACGCTCGCCCTTCGGTCTCGGCGATCAGGCCGCCGATGTCGTCGTCGGTGACGCCGAACGCGTGGCCGATCTTGATGTGGTGGGACCATTCGTACGGCGCGCGGGCGAGGTAGCCGACCTGCAGGATCGCCATCTCGCGCAGCCGCGGATCGAGCGTGCTGCCGTGGCGGATGTAGTGTCCGAGCCCGCCGAACGCGCGCAGCGCCCCCGGCGAATTCACCAGCGCGCGGTGCAGCGCGATCGGGCGGGCGAGCAGGTCGCGGTTTTCGGGCGCGACGTCGGCGGGATCGATCGAGGGAACGCGGGTCATGCCTGGGTTCCGTTACATCGCCGCCCGCGCCGCATGGACGGGCGCGAGGAACGCGGGAGTGAAGACTTTCGTTGCCATCACCTGGCAGCGGCGGATCAGCCGCGGCTCGTCGCGCCGATAGTCGGCGATCGCGCGATGGATGGTGCCGAGATGATCCCAGACCAGCAGGTCGTTCTCGGTCCACACATGGGTCCAGCGGAACTCCGGCCGCAGCTGGTGGGCGAACAGGAACGCCAGCGTCTCGGCGCTTTCGTCCTCCGCCAGCGCGTTGATGCGCGCCGCGTAGCCCGGGTTGCAATAGAGCACCTTCCGCCCGGTGATCGGGTGCGTCAGGAACAGCGGATGCACCACCGGCGGGCGGGCGCGAAGCTGCTCCGCGGTCAGCGGCGGACGATCGGCGCCGTTGCGCCGCGCAGTTTCCCAGTACTGGTTGAAATCATGCGTGACCGTGGCGTCCGCCAGGCGAACGCGCAACGTCTCCGGCAGCGCATCATAGGCGGCGTGCATGTTGGCGAACTCGGTGCCGCCCAGCGGACGGCCGT
>JAGWSV010000133.1 GCA_028869315.1 Rhodospirillales bacterium | reverse complement strand
GCGGCGCGGTTGGTCGACGGGACGGAGGAGAGCGGTCACGACGCCTGATCCGATAGTGCCAGACGCCATCCCCGGCCCGCCGCCGGAGCCTGCGGCCGGCATCCGCGCCGCCGCCGATGGCGGCCAGGATGCGCCCCGGGGGGATGCGCCAAGGGAGGAATTGTCGCTCGGCGATGTGTCTGGCGGCGACGTGCCAGAGGATGCGGTGTCCGAGGACGATGCTCCGGAGACGGGGCCGCAGCGCCGGTGCCTGGTCACCCGCGAGCGCGGCGACAAGGAACGCATGATCCGGTTCGTGGTCGGGCCGGATCGAACGCTGGTACCCGATCTGTCCGCACGGCTGCCCGGCCGGGGAATGTGGTTGAGCGCGCGTGGCGATGTGGTAGAAGCGGCTCGCACGCGGGCGCTGTTCGCCAGGGCCGCGCGCGGTGCGGTGACGGTGCCGCCGGATTTGCTGGCGCTGTTGCGCGTGGGGCTGGGGCGGCGGATCGCCGAATATCTGGGATTGGCGCGGCGTGCGGGCCAGGCGATTGCCGGGTTCGACAAGGCCGGGGAATGGGTGCGGTCGGGACGTGCCGCATTGGTCGTCCAGGCCGCGGACGGAAGTGCCGATGAGCGGCGACGGTTCCTCTCCGGGGTGGACGTTCCGACCGTGGCACCGTTGCCGGCCGCGGCCTTGGGCGCGGTCTTCGGCCGCGATCGCGCCGTGCACGTGGCGGTGGCGCACGGCCGGCTGGCCGCGACGCTGCGGATCGAGGCCGACCGGCTGGCTGGCTTGTCCGGTCCGGCCGACAACGAAATGGGCCGCGGACGCGCCGGCCGGTCGGGCCGCCGGGCGGCGGATCGGGCGGCGCCGGATGCGGGCGGGACACGGAACGACATGCGGGCCGGCGGACGCGGCGCCGGCAACGAGGACAAGCGAGCGGGCATGGCCCGACAGGCGGGGTAATGAGCGACAGCAAGGATCAGGACGCGGGTAAGGGCAGGCTGTCGTTGCGGCCGGCGGGACGGCTGGAGATCGGCCGGACGGTCGATGCCGGTTCGGTGCGCCAGAGCTTCAGTCATGGCCGCTCCAAGGTCGTGCAGGTCGAGGTGCGCAAGAAGCGCGCCCCGGGTCCGGCGCCCGGCGCGGCGGCGGGCGGTGGCGCCCCCGGCGGCGGACGTACCTCCGGCGGCCGCGGCCCGGTTGCGCCCACCCGTGGGCTGACCGCGACCGAACTGGCCGCGCGCCAGCGGGCCGTGATCGAGCAGCAGAAGGAAGCCGCGCGGCGCGAGGCGGAACGGCGGGAGCAGGAGAAGATCTCCATCCTGTCCGCGGCCGAGGAAGCCCGGCGGCGCGAGGAAGAAGCGCAGCGCGCGGCGGAGGCCGAGGCGGAAGCCAAGCGGGCGGCCGAGGAAGCCGCCAAGCGGGCAGCTGAGGAAGAAGCCGCGGAAGCCGCGCGGCGTGCTGCCGAACCCGCCGAACCCGCCGCCCCCGCGGCGGCCGGCGCGCCGCCGGTCGCCAACG
>JAGWSV010000132.1 GCA_028869315.1 Rhodospirillales bacterium | reverse complement strand
GCGCTGCCCGATCTGCCGATTTCGCTCAGTTGCGAGATCCTGCCGGAGATCAAGGAATATCCGCGCACCAGCACCACCGTCATCAACGCCTATGTGATGCCGGTGGTGCGCGCCTACCTGACCGCGCTGGCGGCGCGGCTGGCCGCGCTGGGCGTTTCGGTACCGTTGCATCTGATGCAGTCGAACGGCGGGCTCGCGTCGGCGGAGTTCGCCGCCGCGCAGCCGGTGCACATCATCGAATCCGGCCCCGCCGCCGGGGTGGTCGGCAGCAAGGCGCTGGCCGGCGCGCTCGAGGAGCCGCGGCTGATCACCTTCGACATGGGCGGCACCACCGCCAAGGCCGGGCTCGTCGAGAACGGCGAGGTACTACGGACCGAGGCGCTGGAAGTGGGCGCCGGGGTCATGGCCGGTTCCCGCCTGCTGGTCGGCGCGGGATACCTGCTGAAGCTGCCGGCGATCGACCTCGCGGAAGTGGGCGCCGGCGGCGGCTCCATCTGCCGGCTGGACGCCGCCGGGGCGCCGAAAGTGGGGCCGGAGAGCGCCGGGGCCGATCCGGGCCCGGTGTGCTACGGCGCCGGCGGGACGGAGCCCACCATCACCGATTGCAACCTGGTGCTGGGCTATCTCGATCCCGGCGGGCTGGTGGGCGGCGCGATGCGGCTCGATCCCAAGGCCGCGCGGGAGGCGGTGGCGGCGAAGCTCGCCCGGCCGCTGGGGTTGTCGGTGGAGGCGGCGGCGTCCGGGATGCTGCGCCTGGCGGCGGCCAGCATGATGCGCGCGATCCGCGCGGTGAGCGTGGAGCGCGGGCGCGACCCGCGGGATTTCGCGCTGCTGGCCTTCGGCGGCAACGGCGGGCTGTTCGCCGCGGCGATCGCCGCCGAACTCGGCATCGGCCGGGTGATCGTGCCGCCGCTGCCGGGCGTGTTCAGCGCCTTCGGCCTGCTGGTGGCGGAGACGGAGCACCATGCGTCGCGCAGCCTGCGCGCGGTGGCGGGGGAGGCCGATCCGGGCGCGGTGGGCGCAGCGCTGGCGGCGCTGGAAGCCGAGGGGCTGGCACGGTTGGCCGCCGACGGGTTCGCCCAGGGGCGCTGCGTGCTGCGGCGCGCCGCGCTGGCGCGCTATGTCGGGCAGTCGAGCGAAATTTCGGTGGCGCTGCCGGCGGGGGACGCGGCCGGCTGGCTGGCGGCGCTGCCGGCGCTGTTCGGCGCGGCGCATGAGCGCACCTACGGATTCCGCGCCGGGGAGGCGGAGCCGGTGGAACTGATGGGGCTGTCGGTGATCGCGCGCGGCCTGCCGGAGGCGCCGCGGCTGCCGGCGGCGATCCCCCCGGCGGCGGCAGACGTGCCGGCGAGCCGGCGGGCGTGGTTCGAGGGCGCGGGCTGGGTGGAGACGCCGGTGGTGGACCGCGCCGGGCTGGCGGCGGGAACATTGCGCGGGCCGCTGATCGTGCAGGAATACGACGCGACGTGCCTGGTGCCAGCGGGGGCGGAGGCTGCGGTGGATCGGTTCGGGGCGATAAGGGTGCGGCTGGCGGCGTGAACGCGGCGGCCGGCCGATCGGCGCCCACCCGCGCGGCCCGCCGATCGGCGCCCACCCGCGCGGCCCGCCCCCTCTGGACACATCCCCGCCCCGGTCGCCAAACTCCCCCGCAACAGAGGAGCGTCCCCAATGACAATCATCGACTCGCAGGTCCACGCCTATGAGGCGAACACCGCGAAGCGCCCCTGGCACAGCGTGCCGAACTGGCCCGATCACGTCACCGGGGACGAAATGGTGGCGGCGATGGACAAGGTCGGCGTCGACGGCGCGATCTTCATCTCCTCCTTTTCCATGTATCAATACGACGCCAGCTACGCGGTGGAGGTGCAGCGGGCGCATCCCGGCCGGTTCGGCATCGTCAAGCCGGTCAACCCGGACGATCCGGCGGTCGCCGACGTCATCGCCGAGTGGAAGACCACGCCGGGCACCGTCGGTGTCCGCATCATGCTGCCGAAGGAAGCGCAGCGCGACCCGAACGACCCGGGCCTCGACCGGATCGCCCGCGCCGCCGCGCGCCACGATTTCCCGGTCAACATCCTCTGCTGGGGCAACCTGGACGCCGGCGCCGCGCTGATCGACCGGCATCCCGGCACGCGCTTCATCATCGACCATCTGGGCATCGTGCAGCCGCGCGTGCCGCCGGCGCCGCCGCAGCCCTGGGCCGACCTGCCGAAGGTGCTGGACCTCGCCCGCCGCGCGAACGCGGTGATCAAGGTCAGCGGCGCCTGCACCCTGTCGCGCGAGCCGTATCCGTTCGCGGATATCTGGGATCCGCTGGCCCGCGTGTTCGACGCCTGGGGCTTCGACCGCTGCCTGTGGGGCACCGACTGGACGCGCGCCTTCGCCGTCGTCAACTACGAGCAGGCGGTCACCCCCTTCCGCGAAACCGACCGGCTGAGCGACGCCGAGCGGGCCATGCTGATGGGCGGCGCCTGCGCCAAGGCGTACGCCTGGTCGCCGCGGAAAGCCTAGCGCACGAAGGCGGATCGAACGGGCCCTGAGCCGGGGGAGGCAGCCGGGATGCGAAACAGCCGCGTGGACATCTCGCCGGTCGCCGGCGCGCTCGGGGCCGAGATCGGCGGCGTCGACGTCGCGCAGGAGCTCGACGATGCCGTGGTCGGTGCGATCCGCCGGGCGCTGCTCGACCACGGCGTGATCTTCTTCCGCAACCAGGCGCTCGACGTTGAGCGGCACAAGGCCTTCACCCGGCGCTTCGGCGAGATCTTCATCCACCCGAACTACAAGGGCGTCGGCGCCGACCCCGAGATCGTCGATATCCGGCGCGAACCCGGCGACCGGAAGATCGTCGGCGAGGACTGGCATGCCGATACGACGATGGTGGCGGCGCCGCCGATGGGCGCCATCCTCTACGCCGTCGAGGTGCCGCCCCATGGCGGCGATACGCTGTTCGCGAACCAGTATCTCGCCTACGAGACCCTGTCTCCGGGTTTGCGGCGCACGCTCGATGGGCTGAAGGCGGTGCACAGCGACCGCATGGTGGCGGGCCCGCAGGCCGGAATGAATGCGCACCGATCGACCAAGGTGCGCGAGGACGCCGACTGGCGCGAAACGATCAGCGTCCATCCCGTGGTGCGCACGCATCCGGAAACCGGCCGCAAGCTGCTGTTCGTCAACCGCTCCTATACCGTCGGCTTCGAGGGCTGGACCGAGGCGGAGAGCCGGCCGCTGCTGGAATACCTCCTGGAGCACGGGCACCGGCCGGAGTTCACCTGCCGCTTCCGCTGGCAGAACGGATCGATCGCGTTCTGGGACAACCGCAGCACCAAGCACCTGGCCGTGCATGATGCCGGCCGGTTCCGCCGGATCATGCGGCGCACGCAGATCTGCGGCGACCCGGTCTACTGACCGCTTGCGTTCGCCGGCGGCGCTGCCGGGCCCGCTGGCCGCGCCGCTCTACACATTTCCGCCCGCGCAGCATAAGCCCCCGTCATGGATTCCCTGATCGCCGGCTACCGCCGCTTCCGCGCCGATCTCTGGCCGCGCCGCCGCCAGCTCCTCGAACAGCTCGCCGAGCACGGCCAGCACCCCCGCGCCATGGTGATCGCCTGCGCCGACAGCCGGGTCGATCCCGCCATGATCTTCGACGCGGCCCCGGGGGAGATCTTCGTCATCCGCAACGTCGCCAACCTGGTGCCGCCCTGCCAGCCGGACGGCGCCTATCACGGCACCAGCGCGGCGCTGGAATTCGGCGTCGTCAGCCTCGGCGTGCGGGACCTGATCGTGATGGGCCACGGCCAGTGCGGCGGCGTGCAGGCGCTGCTCGCCGGCATCGAGGACACGCCGGACGGTTTCATCGCCCCCTGGATGCGCCTGGCGGAGCCCGCCCGCGCCCGCACCCTCGCCTGCCAGCCGGCCGATCCGCAACTGGTGTGCGAGCAGGAAACCGTGCGCCTGTCGCTCGACAACCTGCGGAGCTTCCCGTGGATCAGGGAGCGGGTGGCGGACCGGCGGCTCCGCCTGCATGGCGCGCATTACGCCATCCGCACCGGCATCCTGGCCCTGCTCGGCGCGGACGGGCGGTTCGCGCCGGTGGCATAGCCGGCCCCGGCCGCGCGCCGCGACGATCCGCCTAGCTCCGGCGGACGGCGCGGCGCAGCAGGTCCGCCGCGATCAGCAGCACGGGCAGGGCGGCCGCGAGCTCGAACGTCTCCCGGAACCCGACCGAAAACGCCGCGGCGGGATCGAGCCCGCGCAGCGCCGCGCCGGTCCGGCTCGCCTGGAACACCGCCATCAGCACGGTCGCGCCGGTCACCAGGCCCAGGGTGCGGGTCAGCATGCCCAGGCTGCCCGCCACCCCGCGGTTGCGGGCGGGCATCGCCCCGGTGAGCACGTCGAAGAACGCCACCTGGAACGCGCCCAGCCCGAGCCCCGCCAACATCATCATGCCGGCGAGCGCGCCCGCGCGGGCCGGGAACGCGGCGATCCCGGTGAGCCCGGCGGAGACGAACGCCGCCCCCGCCGCCATCAGCGCGGCGGAGGGCACGCGGCTCGCCAGCCGCCCGGCGATCGGCCCGGCCAGCATCACGCCCGCCGGCAACGCCGCCAGCAGCAGGCCGGAAACCACGGTGGACAGGCCCGGCATGCGCGCCAACTGGAACGGCACCAGCAGCAGAACGGCGAATCCCACCAGGTTGAGCAGCGTGTTGCCGATCGTGGCGAGGCTGAAACCGAAGTCGCGGAACGGATGCAGATCGAGAATCGGGTGTCGGGTCCGCAGTTCCTGGCGGATGAACCCGGCCAGCGACAGCCCGCCCAGGCCCGCCGCGAGCAACGCCCATAGCGGCGTGCGCACCCGGTTCAGCGCCAGCAGCAACGCGCCGATTGCGATGATCAGCAACCACGCGCCGAGCAGATCGAACCGGTCCCGCCGCGGCGCCGCGGCGGGCGCCGGCAGGGTCAGGCTGACCAGCCCGCCGAGCGCGGCGATCGGCGCGCGCGCCCAGAACACCGCGCTCCAGCCGAACCTGGCCACCAGCACGCCGCCCAGCACCGGGCCGAGGGCGCCGCCGAGGCCGAACCCCAACGTATAGAGGCCGAGCGCGCGCGCCCGTTGCGTTTCGGGATAGAGGGCGGTGATGAGCGCGGGGCCGCAACTGAGCACCAGCCCGGCGCCCACGCCCTGCAACACCCGCCCGGCCAGCAGCCAGGGATAGCTCGGGGCCAGGGCGCAGACGACGAAAGCGAGCGCGCTCCAGCCGCAGCCGACCAGGAACACGCGCCGGTGGCCGAGGATATCGGCGGCCCGTCCGAACACCAGCAGCAGGCTGGAACTTGTCAGCGTGTAGCTGATGACGATCCACTGGATCAGCGGAATCGGCAGGCCGAAATGCCGCGTGATGAAGGGAAAATCGACATTGACCGCGGAATCGAGCGGAACCACGAGGGTTCCGAGCAGCACCGCGAAAGCGCCCCGTGCGGCGCGGTAACGGCCGCGGCTGCGAGCAACCTTGGCGTCCTGATCGCTGCTCATGGTCCGTAAATGAAGAATACGGCCAGCAAGACGGATACGGCCAACAAGAAGGGGGCCAGAGGGTGCCTTACCCCCTGGCCGCCGACACCGAACCGTGTCCGGTTCAGACCGCCTTCTTCAAGGTCGGCGAGGCTTTGAACCGAACGGTCTTGCCGGCCTTCACCTTGATGGCTTCGCCGGTGCGCGGGTTGAGACCCTTGCGCGCCTTGGTCTTGCGGACGGTGAAGGTGCCGAAGCTGGGCAGGGTGAACTTGCCGGACTTCTTGAGCTCCTTGACGATCGCTTCCATCACGTAGCCGGCGGCGCGATTCGCCGCGGCACCGGTGATCTCAGCTGATTCCTGGATCGCCTGGGCGATGAAGGCTTTCGACATGCTGTCTCCTCAGCGGGTTGTCGCGGTTGGCCGGCGCTTGGCAATAGGGCGGCTTTCCGCAGTTGCGTGATCCGGCCGCGGCGCGCGCGCGATTCGCCGCGTCGCTGCAACGGCTTTAGCGACGCCGTGCGGATTCCGCCAGTGGTTCTGCAAGTTTTGCCGGGAAATTTTACAGGATGAGGCGCGGAGCGGGTTTTCCCCGCTCCGCGCGCCGCCGTTGCAGGACCGTGGTCAGCGTCCCGCGGCGATCGTCACAACCCGGCCTGGGAGACGAATTTGGTGTTCAGATAGGCTTCGATCGCCTCCAGCCCGCCTTCCGAGCCGTAGCCCGAGTCCTTCACGCCGCCGAACGGCACTTCCGGCAGTGCCAGGCCGTGATGGTTGATGGACATCATCCCCGCCTCCACCGCCGCCGCGATGGCGTTCGCCGTCCTGGCCGATCTCGTATAGGCATAGGACGCCAGCCCGAACGGCAGGCGGTTCGCTTCCGTCACCACCTCCTCGAAGCTGCCGAAACGGGAGACCACGGCCACCGGGCCGAACGGTTCCTCGTTCATGATGCGGGCGTCCTTCGGCACGTCGGTCAGCACCGTCGGTTCGAAGAAATTGCCCTTGTTGCCGATCCGGTTGCCGCCGGTCCGCACGGTGGCGCCGTGCTGCACCGCATCGCCGATGAAGGTCTCCATCGCCGTGATGCGGCGCGGATTGGCCAGTGGACCCATCGTGGTGCCGGCGTCCAGCCCGTCGCCCACCTTCGCCGCCTTGATCCGGGCGGTGAACTGTTCGACGAACGCGTCGTATACCCGCTCCTGCACCAGGACGCGGGTCGGCGAGATGCACACCTGCCCGGCGTTGCGCAGCTTGTTCGTCGACAGGATCTTGGTTGCCGTATCGAGGTCGGCATCGTCGAACACGATCGCCGGCGCGTGCCCGCCCAGTTCCATCGTGACCCGCTTCATGTGCGCCCCGGCGATCGCGGCCAACTGCTTGCCGACGACGGTGGAGCCGGTGAACGAGATTTTGCGGATCACCGGATGCGGGATCAGATATTCCGAAATCTCCGCCGGCACGCCGTAGACCAGGTTCACCACCCCGGCCGGAATCCCGGCATCGACGAAGCAACGGAGCAGTTCCGCCGGCGAGGCCGGGGTTTCCTCCGGCGCCTTCACGATGATCGAGCAGCCGGCGGCGAGCGCGGCGGACAGCTTGCGCACCACCTGGTTGATCGGGAAGTTCCACGGCGTGAACGCCGCCACCGGCCCGACCGGTTCCTTCAGCACGAGCTGGTAGATGCCCGCGGCGCGCGCCGGTACCACGCGGCCATAGGCGCGGCGCGCCTCTTCCGCGAACCAGTCGATCACGTCGGCGCCGGCGAGCGTCTCGCCCTTGGCCTCGGCCAGCGGCTTGCCCTGCTCCAGGGTCATCAGCCGCGCCACCGCATCGACCCGTTCCCGCAACAGGTCGGCCGCCCTGCGCATCAGTTTCGAACGGTCGTAGGCGGAAATCTTGCGCCAGGTCCTGAATCCTTTCTCGGCCGCTTCCAGCGCGCGGTCGAGGTCGGCGCGCTCGGCGTGCGCCACGGTTCCGACGGTTTCGCCGCTGGCGGGATTGACCACCGGCAGGCTGCGTCCGGACGCGGCCTTCGTCCACGCGCCGTCGATCAGCAACAGGACATCGGGATACATGCGATCAGAAGACATGCGGGCCTCTCCTTCGTGACGCGCGCGGTGGTGACGGCCACGGCGGCGCGGGTTCGGCCTGGGTGGTAGACCGGGTGCCCCGGAAGTCAAGCGGCCCGCGCCACCCCGGCGCCATGCGGTTACGTGGGAAGGCCGAGCGCGGCCGCCACCCGCAGATCGGCGACGAACGCCGCGTATTCCCGCGCCCGCGCGGCGTCGTCCGGCACCCGCAACAGGAACGACGGGTGCACGGTCGCCAGCGCGGTCGCGCCGTCCAGCAGCCGGATCGGCCGTCCGCGCTCCCGCCCGATCGTCACCGGGCGCCCCAGCACCGTACGCGCCGCGGTGGCGCCCAGCAGCACGAGCAGGGACGGGCGCAGCCGCACCCGCTCCACGTCCAGCCAGAAGCGGCAGGCCTCGATCTCCGGCGCCTGCGGCGTCTGGTGCAGCCGGCGCCGGCCGCGTTCGACGAACTTGAAGTGCTTCACCGCGTTGCTGATCCACACCGCGCGGCGATCGATGCCGGCCTCCTCCAGCGCGCGATCGAGCATCTGCCCGGCCGGGCCGACGAAGGGCCGGCCGATCACGTCTTCCTGATCCCCCGCCTGCTCGCCGATGAACATCATGTGCGCGCCGGCGGGGCCTTCGCCGAACACGGTCTGGGTGGCCGGCTCGCCGAGCGGGCAACGGCGGCAGCCGATCGCCTCGGCGGCAGCGTCGCGCAAGGCGGGATCGATAGGCACCGGTAACACCACGGGCCCGAGCGCTGGCTGGTCAGGCGGGCGCGGGTCTTCGTCCAACGCTTCGGCTTCGGGCACGGCGGTGCCGATCCGGGATGC
>JAGWSV010000131.1 GCA_028869315.1 Rhodospirillales bacterium | reverse complement strand
GGTTCCATCGCGGGACGGGCGGAGACGGCGCAGCAGCGGCAGCTTCTTGTCGCCGAAGCGAGCGATGTCGGTGAAGGTCTCGGCGCCAGCGAGCACGGCGAGCAGTGACAGGAGCAATACCTCGTCGAGCGGGTAGATCACTTTGCCGGGCTGGCGGGTATCGTCCAGATCATTGAAATAGCTGAGAAAAGCCGTCGCCTCGAACAGCTTCCCCCGGTCCTGTGGCGTCTCGTCCATGTTGTCCCCTCCAAAGTGAATCGAGGGTCGGCATCGATTCAGCGCTTTCGCCGTTTGTCACGCACTCCTTCACCCGATTGCCCTGCGCCGCAACCATTGCGCCATCGTCGGCATTGAGATTAAGTCTAAGGCCGTCCCGACCAGGACAGGATGGCCTGCTGGCATGGAATCCCACCAAGCGCGAGACCGATGATGAAGGAATTCTTCGCAGGCGTCGCCACCTTCTTTGCGATGTCATACATTGCGTTCCTAAACCCTGTTATCCTGCAGGAAATCAACATGCCGTCCGCGGCCGTGTTTCTTGCCACCTGCGGGATTGCCGCCCTGGCGTCATTCGTGGCTGGCTGGAAGCTCAATATTCCGGCCGCTCTCGCCTGCGGGATGGGCCTGAATGTCTTCACCCAGGAGTTCGCCCGGAGCGAGCACGCCCCGTGGCAGGATTTGATCCTGATCTGCGGGATGTGCTCGCTGCTGGTCCTGATCATGTCGCTTTCCTCCTGGCGGAGGAAGCTGATAGACGGCGTGCCGGACCAGATCTTCTATGCGATCAAGGCGGGAGTCGGTGCAATTCTGACCACCGTTTCTGTCACGCAGATCGACATCTTCGCCAACGACAGCTCGGGCCTTGCGAGCGCGCCGGGCAAGCGCTGGGCCTACGGTCTGTTCATTCTTGGCCTCGCCATCATCATCGGCTCGAAGCTGGTCTATCTCTATCTCAAGGAACGTGACGACATTGGGGAAACGGTTCTGAAGACCGCCAGCCTCCTGGATTCCGCGGCGTTCTCGATCTCGATCGTCATCGTCGCCGCTTTCGTATGGCTTGGAATCTGGCACGGACATGCCCCGGCGGTGCCGGAGGGCCACGCCCCGGTCTATTGGGCTTGGGCACTGCCGGGATCGCTTTCGGTCATGCGCATCTCCGATCTTGAGGCCTATATCGGCTATGGAATAGCCGTGTTCTTCATCATGACCCTGGATATCGCGGGCAGCCCGATCGAATATGTGCGTCAGAACCATGTTCGCGCAGCGATCGGTGAAAATCGAGCCTCGATGATCATCGATGCGGGGATGTGGATCGATTCAGGTTTCAATATTCTCGCTTCGGTGCTCGGCGTTACCCCCATCACGTACTACGCCGAGAACCATGCGGGATGGAAGGCCGGCGGGCGCACCGGCACCACGACTTATGTGGTCGCCGGAGGCTTTGCGTTGCTGGCTCTGTTCGGACTAGCCTCCATTCACGAAGGGCTCCCGATCCTGGAAGTGATCCCGCGGATCGCGGCGCTGCCGACCCTGTTCTTCGTCGGACTGCTGGTGATCGCCGAGTCGTTCACCTTTCCCGTGTCCACCCGACGCCTGCGAGAAGATCCCGGGTTCCGCGATCTGCCGGTGGCCGAGCAGCAGGAGGTCGAATCACGCGCGCGGGCGCTCGGGCTCCTGCCCGCCGCCGCAACGTCGGTCCTCACGTCGATAACCTTGCGGCTCGATGTCGGGATCGCTGCCGGAATCCTGGTCTATGTCATCGTCCAGCTATTTCCCAGAGGCGCCCGCGCCGACAGTCCGGCCAAACGGGCCCCACTCGAATTGCTGGTCTTTTGTGCCGCGGTGGTATTGGTTACGAACCTTGTGAACGCACTCAGTGAGACGCACAAGGCGGACTGCACGACGCTACCAACGACCACGGTGCAGACCATGAACCCAGGAGGGGGCCCACATCGCGGCCCGTAGCGCCCGCTACGCCGCCGCTCCCCCCAGCGCTCCCGCATACGCCGCCACCGCCGCGGCAAATCCCATCTCCAGCGCATCCACCGTCAGTTCGTGGCCGATCGAGGCTTCCGCCAGGAATTCCGTCCGCGCCAACAGCGGCGGAATGTTGCGCAGGTTCAGATCATGCCCGGCGTTCACCACCAGCCCCGCATCCCGTCCGGCCGCCGCCGCCGCCACGCAGGCCTCCAGCGCCGCCGCCGGCTCGCCGGCACGAAACGCGGCGGCGTAGGACCCGGTATAGATCTCCACCCCGTCCGCCCCCGCCGCGCGGGCCTTGCCCGGCGCCGCCGGGTCGGGATCGATGAACAGGATCACCCGCGCCCCCAGCGCGTGCAGCGCCGCTATCGCCGGCTCCGCCACCGCGCGTTCCCGCGCATCGAGCGCCCAACCGCGTTCGGAGGTGAAGGCATCCGGCGCGTCCGGCACCAGGGTCACCTGCTCCGGCCGCACCGCGTCGACGATCGCGAGCAGCCGCGGGTCCGGATAGCCCTCGATGTTGAATTCCATCCCCGGCCGCTGCCCCGCCATCGCGCTCGCGATCGCGGGGACGTCGCTGGCGCGGATATGCCGCTCGTCGGGGCGCGGATGCACGGTGATGCCGCGCGCGCCGGAAGCCAGTGCGATGCGGGCGAAATGCACCACGTCCGGCACCCCGGTATGGCGCGAATTGCGCAGCAGCGCGATCTTGTTGAGGTTGACGCTGAGACGCGCCATGTCGCGGCCCTACCCTGCCGCCGCTGCGGTGATGGCCGCGTTCATGGCCCGCACGCCGCCCGCCGGGCCGTCGGGATGGTTCCAGATCGCGCCCACCACCGCCAGGAAATCCGCCCCCGCCCGGACCAGCGGCCCACAATTCTCCGCCGTGATGCCCCCGATCGCGCAGCAGGGCAGTTCCATCAGCTCCGACCACCAGCGCAGGATCTCGGGATCGGCGGTGCGGGTCACTTCTTTCGTGGTGGAGGGGAAGAAGGCGCCGAACGCCACGTAGTCGGCACCGTCCTCCCCGGCCTGCATCGCCAGGTCCCGGCTTGCCTTGCAGGTGACGCCGAGGGTCAGGTCCGGCCCGATCAAAGCCCGCGCCTGCCGCGCCGGCACGTCTTCCTGGCCGACATGCACCCCGTCGCACCCGGTTTTGCGCACCAGGTCGGCGCGGTCGTTCAGCAGGAAGGCCACGTCGCGCGACTGCGCCACCGGGCGCAGCGCGTCGATGGACCGTTGCCAGACGTCGTCCGGCACGTCCTTCAGCCGCAGCTGCACGGCCGCAACGTCGCCCGCGTCAAGCGCCGCGGCCAGCCGGTCGGCGAACGGCAGCGGATCGAACGTGGGCGGGGTGATCAGGTAGACCCGGCAGCCGGTGCCGCCGAGCGTGTCCACCGGGATCAGTCCTTGCTCAGGTAGATGTCGATGATCTTGCCGAGCATATCGAGCGCCTGCTCCTTCGGCCGCTGGAACGTGTTGCGGCCGATGATGCTGCCGCTGGCGCCGCCGTCGCGCAGGCCGCGGATCTCCGCGAAGATCGCGTCGAGGCCTTTCGCCTCGCCGCCGGAGAACACGACCACCCGCTTGCCGTTGAAGGCGCACTGCATGACGTGCTCGACCCGCTTCGGCAGGGTGGAGATGTCGACCCCCTCATAGGCCTTGCGCGCCGCGTCCAGCCCGATGTGCTGGGTCGGCGGCTTCACCTTGATGATGGTGGCGCCCATGAGCGCCGCCATGTGCGCGGCATAGGCGCAGATATCGACCGCGGTTTCCGCCGCCTTGTCGAGCGCGGGGCCGCGCGGGTAGCTCCAGACCACCACCGCGAGGCCGCAGGACTTGGCTTCCGCCGCCAGCTCCCGCAGCTCTTCCATCTGCTCGAAGGCGTATTCGCTGGCTGGATACATGGTGAAGCCGATGGCGGCGCAGCCGAGCCGCAGCGCGTCCTTCACCCCCGCCGTCACCGCCTGGTCCTTGCTGGTGGCGAGGCTGTTGGAGCTGTTCACTTTCAGGATGGTCGGCAGCGCCCCGGCATAGGTGTCAGCCCCGGCCGCGATCATGCCAAGCGGCGCCGCGTACGCGGACAGACCCGCCTCCAGCGCCAGCTGGTAGTGGTAGTGCGGGTCGTAGGCCGGCGGGTTGGGCGCGAAGCTGCGTGCGGGGCCATGCTCGAACCCCTGGTCGACCGGCAGGATCACGACCTTGCCGGTGCCGCCGAGCTTGCCGTGCATCAGGATGCGCGCGAGGTTGGCCTTCACGCCGGGCGGATCGCCCTCATACCAGTCCAGGATCTTCTTCACACGCTGGGAGACGCGCATCGGCTGGCCCTTCCGTTCCTGGTCGTTGCCTCGAGCGGCGTCTAGCGCAGGACGCGATGGGAGTCACGCCTGGGGGCGGTGAACCACGCGGCCAGTGCGCGCGCCGCGCCCGGCGCGGCAAGGTCGAGCGCCGGAGGTGGAACCGTCAAGACGCCGCCGCCCTGCGCGGCCGCAACCGCAGCGGCGGCGGCAAAACCCGGCGCTGCGGGCGCCAGCACGAGCCAGCGCTGCCCCAGGCGCAGCGCCGCGAAGGCCTGACCGGTCGCATCGGCGCAGTCCAGGATATCGATGATGTGACCGGCCTGCATGGCGCATTCCTCCCGGACCAGATGCGTCAGCCCCCGCCACCAGCCGCAGCCCGCATACAGCGCCGCGCCGTGTGCCGAGAGAAGCGTCACCGGCCGGCCGGGTGCGAGGGCGGCCCGCATGTCGGCGAGGCCATGCACGATGACCGCCGGAGGGAACGCCGGAAGGGAGGCCGCAATGAGCGTCATGCCTGGATCGTGTCTCGGGTTGCGCGCCGATGCCGGCTCGCCCCCACCCGGGCATCCGACGTCAGCTTATAGTATAATGCGTTGGTTGGCTGGGCGGGCTGTGCCGGCTTGCTTTTTCGCCCGCACACGACCGATGCTTGACGTTCGGGTGGTTGCCCGCGCATTTCACGCACATTAACCGAGCGGAGCGGACGCCCATGGCGAGCGAGACCGAATCCGACGCCGCCGCCAGGCTGGAAGCAGCGCTGGAACGGATATCCCGCCTTGCCCGCCCCGCCACGCCGCCCGAGGCGGCGTCCGGGCAGAACTCGGACGCGGGACAGCCGTCGCGCGCGGCGCTGGCAGCCCGGCTCGACCGGATCATCGAGCGCCTGCGTGCGGAGCTCGATCAGGGCTCGTGACGCACGGTCTCCGTCCGCCCCTGCCCTCGTCCCCCTGCGAAGGAGTTGCCGCATGGCGCAAGTAACCGTCCGCATCAACGGCTTCAGCTACACGGTCGGCTGCCAGGACGGGGAGGAAACGCATCTGCTTGCGATGGCCGGGGAGGTCGAGCGGCGGATCGAGAGCATCAAGGCCGTGGCCGGGCCGAGCAGCGAATCCCGCATGCTGGTGATGGCCGCGCTGCTGCTGGCCGACGACCTGCACGAAACCCGCGCCGCGGCCGCCCAGCATGGGGCCGAGGGCGCAGATGCCACGGATGCAGCCGCGTCGCGTGCCCAGGCCGAAGCGAGCCGCGCCGCACAGGCGCGGCAGGAACGCCGGCTGGCCCGGCTCGCCAAACAGGCCGAAGACATCGCCAACGGGCTCGAAAATCCGTCATGACGATTGGAAAAAACACCGCGGCGGCGCTTGGCAAGCGCCCTCTTCCCCCTTAGCTTCATCGGGCGGAGCTGCCCGGTGCGTCAGGCAAGGCATCCCCGGGGCCAGTAAGCATCTCCCTGGGAGCTGGCTCTGTCGGGATCGTGGTTTCGGTATCCGGCGCCCACCTGCACTCGCAGGCTCTGGGAGGATGCAACGCCAACGGCCAGGGCGGCCCCGCACCTCCCTCGCGTTCCCTTTCCCTTCCCCGCCATGTCTGCAGCCGACCCCGCCGCCGCGCTGACCGAAGCCAAGCGAACGGCGCGCGTCCGGGCGCATGCGTTGCGTGCCGGGTGCGATCCGGCAGTAGGCACCGCGCTCGCGGAGGTCGTGCTGCGTGAAGCGCCCCCCCCCGCCGGGGCGGTGGTGGCGGGCTTCTGGCCAATCGGTCAGGAAATTGACCTCCGGCCGCTGCTGCATGCCCTGCACACACAGGGCCATCCGATCGTCCTGCCGGTCACGCCGCCCCGCAGACGCGACGGACAGGAACCCGATCGGCGTCTCCGCTTCCGGCGATGGCAGCCTGGCGCCGTCCTGCGGCGCGAAGCGTTTGGCACCGTGGCTCCCGACGGTCCGGACCTCACCCCGACATTCCTGCTGGTGCCGCTGCTCGCCTTCGATCGGGCAGGCAACCGGCTGGGCTACGGCGGCGGCTATTACGATTGTACCCTCGCCGCGCTGCCCGGCGCGATCACGCTCGGCTGCGCCTACGCGGTCCAGGAGATGGAGCGGGTTCCGGCTGGTCCCGGTGACGTGCGACTGCCGGCGATCGCCACCGAACGCGGCCTCGTCCGCGTCGCCGGCATGGCTCCGCCGTCCTGATCGGCGTCAACAGGGTCTTGACGCATCCCGGCCGGGTACGCATGTTCCGCCGGTTTCGAGGACAGGGCCATGGCGAAGACCAACACCGTTCAGATCAAGCTCGTTTCCAGCGCGGATACTGGGTATTTCTACGTGACGAAGAAGAACGCACGTTCCCAGACCAACAAGCTCGAGCTGAAGAAATACGATCCGGTTGCGCGCAAGCACGTCGTCTTCCGCGAAGCGAAGATCAAGTAGGGCCGATCCGGCCACCGCCGCGGCGGAGCGCGCCTTTCCGGATCGTACGTCTGGCATGAGCGGCGCGGCGGGAAGGGTCCTCAGCGATATGCTGTCCGGCGCGCCCGGGGCCTGCGCGGCTGCTACGCTCGTCACGCCGCCGGGTCGGCCGGCCAGGCTTCCTTCGAAAGTTCGACGCGGTTGCGGCCGCTGCGCTTGGCCGAATAGAGCGCGCTGTCGGCCGCCGCAAGCAGCCCGTCCGCACTGTCGGCATCCAGACCGGACACCGCAACGCCGATGCTGAGCGTCAACCGCGTCGGCCCGCCGCTTACCGGATCGAAGAATGGCGTCGGCATTTCCGCGGCGGCGTAGCGCAGGCGTTCCGCCGCCAGCGCGGCCTGGTCGCGCCCGGCACCCGGCATGATCAGGACGAATTCCTCACCGCCGTAGCGGGCCAGCGTGTCGAACGCCCGAACATTGCCGCGCAACGTCTCGGCGACCCCGCGCAGCGCCCGGTCGCCGGTAGCGTGGCCGTACGCGTCGTTGACCGACTTGAAGAAATCGATGTCGATCAGCATCAACGACAGATGCGGCGGCGGGTTCTGGTCCATCAGGCTACGCAGATGGCGCATCAGGTAGCGTCGGTTGTAGAGCCCGGTCAGCGGATCGATCACCGCCAACTCGATCGCCTCGCCCAGATCGGCGCGCAGCCGGTCCTGATAGAGCTTGCGCCGGATCTGGTTGCGCGCACGCGCGCGCAACTCCTGCGGGTCGAGCGGCAGCAGCAGCCAGTCATTCGCGCCGAGTTCGAAGCCGCGCTTCAGCCGCTCCCGCTCCCCGAGATCGCCCACCAGCAGCATCGGCACGCTGTGGGTGGCGTCGGCGGCGCGCAGGCTGGAGGCAAGCGCCAGCGGATCTTCCTCGGTGATGCCAAGGCTCAGCACGATCAGATCAAACGCCGTGGCGCCGGACAACGCCATCGCTTCCGCCTGGTGGCGCGCCCGCAGTGCCACGATCCCGTCCTGGCCCAACGCCGCGCGAATCGTATCGGCCTCGGCATCCCAATCGTCGATCACCAGGGCACGCGCACCCGCGACCGACGGCGGCGGCAACCGATCGGAGGCGAGCCCGAGGGCACGCACTGTTTCGCCGCGGGCGCGCCATTCGTCGAGCAGACGCTTGAGGCGCACCAGGCTGCGGACGCGGCTGATCAGGGTGCCGTATTCGACCGGCTTGCTGAGAAAGTCGTCCGCTCCGGCATCCAACCCGGCGACCCGATCCGCCGCCTCGCCCAACGCGGTGACCATCACCACCGGAATGTGCAGGGTGGCCGGATCCTGCTTCAACTGGCGGCAGCACTCGAACCCGTCCATGCCGGGCATCATCACGTCCAGCAGGATCAGGTCTGGTTGCCAGTGCCGCGCGGCCCTCAGAGCTTCGAATCCGTCCCGGCAGCTGGCCACCTGATAGTATTCAGCCGATAGTTTGGCCTCGAGCAGTCGCGTATTGGCCGGAACATCATCCACGATAAGGATCCGGGCGGACATGAACGGCGGCCATTCCCTGCATTGCAGGCGCCACTGCCGCGCCTGGCCAAATCGAAGCCACCATCCTAATCCCGGCAGCACGCCCGGGGGAAGCTATGGCGCGGATCGTGGCGAATCAGTTTCATATTACCGATTTGTAATGCGCGCGCCGGATGCCTGGACCGGCGAGCTGGTCTAGGCAGAGCCCATGGCAAAGCGTGAGCGGGATGGCACCAAAGCTGCGGCCAGGGCTTGGCTGAAGCAGGAAACCAGACGTGGCGGTCGGGCAGCCAGACCGGTCATGCTGCTGGGTCTCGCCGGCACGGCCGTCGCCGTTGGGCAGGCCTTCTGTATCGCTGCCGCGCTTGCGACGGCACTCGCCACGCACCGCGCGGACCTCGCTGCGCTGGTCGGGTTTGGACTGCTGGCGCTGCTGCGCGCGGGCCTTGTCTGGGCATCGGAGCGTACGGCCGTCGCCGCCGGCGCCGCCTCCCGCCGCCGCCTGCGCAGCGATGTGCTCGGCCGCCTGCTGCATGCCGGGCCAACGGCGTTGCGGCAACGCCATTCCGGCGATCTCACCGCCATCGTGGTCGATCGGATCGAGGCGCTGGACGGCCTCTATGCGCGCTGGATTCCTGCCTCCACCCTGGCCATGGCCGGGCCGCTGCTGGTCCTGGCGGCGGCACTGTGGGCGGACCCGGTGGCCGCGCTGGTGCTGGGGCTGTGCGGTTTCATGGTACCCGTGGCAATGGCGGTCGCAGGGATCGGCGCCGCGGCAGCCTCGCGTCGACAGTTCCTCGCATTGGCCCGATTGCAGGCGCGCTTCCTCGACCGGGTGCGCGGCATCGCCACCATCGTCCTGTATGGTCGGGCCGAGGATGAAACGGCGGCCCTCGCCGTCGCGGCGAACGAGCTCCGCCAGCGCACCATGCGTGTGCTGCGGGTGGCGTTCCTTTCCTCCGCCGCGCTAGACCTTGCCGCCGCGTTGGCGCTGGTTCTGCTTGCCATCCGCTATGGCCTCGCGATCCTGGCGCACCGGCTGGCCGATCCGCAGACGGCGCTGTCCGCGCTGCTCCTGGTCCCTGAGTTCTTCGCCCCGCTGCGCGCCTTCGCGCTGGCCTACCAGGACCGGCTGCATGCGACCGGCGCAGCCGACGCCATGCTCGACCTGCCGCCCATGCCCGAGCCCGCGCCGCCGCGGGAGGTTCGCACCGTCGCGGCGCGCGGCGTTACCGTGGCGTTCGAGGACGTGCGGCTGACCTGGGATCCTGCCCGCGGGCCGGCGCTGGACGGGCTCAGCTTTCGGGTCCCGGCGGACGAAACCTTGATCCTGGCCGGCCCCTCGGGAGCCGGCAAATCGAGCGTGATCGAGATCCTTCTCGGCTTCGTCCGTCCGGACAGCGGGCGGGTCACGATCAACGGCGCCGATATCTCCGAACTTGTGCCGGCGGCGCTGTCCCGCCTCACCGCCTGGATCGGTCAGCGGCCAGTCCTGTTCGCCAGCACCATCCGCGACAATATCCGTTTCGCCCGTCCCGAGGCCACCGACGCAGAGGTCGAGGAGGCCGCCCACGCGGCGCAGGTAACCGAGTTTGCAGGCCTGCTGCCGGCCGGGCTCGATACCATGGTGGGCGAGGGCGGGTTCGGCCTCTCCGGCGGTCAGGCGCAGCGGGTGGCGATCGCCCGGGCGTTCCTGCGCAACGCACCGCTGCTGCTGCTCGACGAGCCCACGGCGCATCTTGACCCGGCCACCGAGGCCGACGTGCTCGACAGCCTCCGGCGGCTGGCTATCGGACGCACCGTCATTCTCGCCAGCCACTCCGCCGCTGCACATGATTTCTCGGGCCGCCGGCTCGATCTCAGACAGGGGCGTGCGGTCGCGGCCGCGGCGCGGGCGACAGCATGAAAGAGCTTGGACGTATCCTGGCCCTGTGGCGGGGCCGGGCGGTTTGGCTGGCGGCCGGCCTCATGATCTCGTTGATCGCGCTTGGTGCCGGCGTCGGCTTGATGGACGTGGCGGGGCGGACCATCGGCCTCGCGGTCGCGTTCGGCGTGCTGGCGGCGCCGCTGGCGCTGCGCGCTCTCGGCGTGACCCGCGTGGTGGGCCGTTATCTGGAACGGCTGGTCACCCACGAGGCCACCTTCCGGGCCCTGGCGGATCTGCGGGTGTGGTTCTTCCGTGGCCTCGCCGGCAGCGCGGCCGGCGGGCTCGGCTTCCGCCAGGCCGGTGACGTCCTGGCGCGGCTGGTTGGCGACGTGGAGGCGCTCGACGGGCTCTACCTGCGGATCCTGGTGCCGCTGGCCGGGGCGGTGCTGCTGCTGCCGGGGCTGATCCTGCTGCTCTGGGGCGTCGGCGCGGACGCGGCCCTTTCCGTGGGGCTGTTGTTCGTACTGGCCGCCTTCGTGCTGCCTGCACTGTCTGCCCGCGGCGCCGCCGCGGCCGGAGGCCGCCTCGCCACGGCCTCGGCCGGGCTCCGCATCGCCGCGCTCGATGCGTTCACCGGCTTGCGCGAGGTCCGCGCCTTCTCCGCCGAGGGGCGGATGCTGGCCGCGGTGCAAGCGCGCGAGGCGAACCTGCTCGCCGCCCAGCACGACCTGGCCCGCCGCACGGCGCTGGCCGCGGCGTTGGCGTTGCTTTGCGCTCAGGCGGCGATCCTGGTCGCGCTGCTCGCCGCCGGCGCCCATCCGGCGATCGCAGTCGGCGCCGTGTTCCTTGTGTTCGCCGGATTCGAAGCGGCCAATGCGTTGCCGCGGGCCGGGGCTCTGGCCGGTCACGCCGCCGCGGCGGCACGCCGGGTGCTGGATGCCGCCGAAGCGCCGCCCCCGGTCATCGACCCGGCGGCGCCGGCGCAGGTACCGGAAGATACCACCTTGCGCTTCGACGGCGTGCATTTCCGCTGGCGCCCGGATCATCCTGCGGTATTCGACGGCCTGAGCCTGGAAATCCCGCCCGCCAGCCGGGTGGCACTGCTCGGTCCTTCAGGGGCGGGGAAATCCACTCTGGCGGCGCTGGCGCTGAAGCTGGCGGCGCCGCAGCAAGGGCGGGTGCTGCTGGGCGGCACCGACCTCGCACGCCTGCCCGCCTCCGCAGTGCGCCAACGAATCGGCTGGCTTGGTCAGACCACCCACCTGTTCGACGACACGATCCGCCATAACCTGCTGCTGGCCCGGCCGGATGCGGACGATCCGGCGCTATGGGCCGCGCTCGAAGCCGCGCAAATCGCCTCGGTCGTGCGCGACCTGCCCGATGGCCTGGACACATGGGTCGGCGAAGGCGGCACCCGCTTCTCCGGCGGCCAGGGACGGCGACTGGCACTGGCCCGCGCGCTGCTGTCGCCGGCACCGATCCTGATTCTCGACGAGCCCTGCGCCGGGCTGGACGCCGAGACCGAGCGGGCCTTCCTTTCCACCCTGAACGAGGCCGCCGAAGGCCGCACTATCATCATGATAGCGCATCGACTGGTCGGAGTGGAGCGGCTGGACCGGATCTGGCGCCTGTCGGCCGGCCACGCGGTGGCGGCTGCTTCCTGATATCGTCGGCCGCTCGGGCCGGCCGGTATCGCGCATAGGTTTGGTGTGGCGGCCACACGCGATAGCAAAGACATTCCGGCCGCGGCGGACCGGCTTGCACGGCTGATCTATCAGGCCTCCTGACAAAGTGGAGCCGACGGTCCTGCCGGCCCGCACGACCGATTGGCCGAAGCGGTCGCCGGTATCACAGGACCACGCCCTCACCGAGCCCCGTGGGGGATGGGGGCGATATCCCGCCACCGGTGGGGCCGTCGGACAGCGCCGCTATGCGGCGGGATGCATCTCGATTTGCGCCTGGCTGCGCAGGTCCTGCTGCAGCTGCCGCGACAGCAGGTCCACCCGCTGCGACAGGATCTGCACCTTGATTTCCTTCGGCGTCAGCTGCGACAGGTTTTTGCGGTCACGCGAACACTCGATCAGCACCGCGATCCCGTCGGGCGCCACCACGGGCTGGGTCGTCTTCCCGGGTTGCAGCTTGTCCAACATGGCGCGGAAGGTCGGCGGCTGCACCTGGTCGAGAGTGATGACCCCGGGATCTGCCGGCCGCGGCGAGTGATCGGCAACCGCCACCTGCTCCATCTGGGCGCAGCTTTTTACCGTCAGGCTGATCTGATGCGCCCGCTTCAACGCCGCGATTTGCTGCGCCGTGGGTGCGGCGGGATTGAGCGGGCTGCTGAACGGCAAGAACACCTCTCGCACCGACAAGACGGTATGAACGTCCTGGCCAATGATGCGCTTCCCCGCAAGGGTGACGATGTCGAGGCCGCCCGGCACCGGGATCGGATTGCTCACGGCGCCGACCGGCATCTCGGCCACCACCTGCGCCACCGCCGGATCCAGCTGATTGGCCTGCACCCAGCCGAGATCGCCCCCGGCGAGCGCGGTCTGGCTCTGGCTGAATTGCGCGGCCGCTACCGGAAAGGGGGCCCCGGCGCGCAGTGCGCCGATTACGGTGGAGGCGAACCGCTCCGCGTCGGACCGCCCCGCCCCGCTTTCGATCGGGATGAAGATTTCCGCGACATGGTATTCGGGCTTGCCCACTTGCTGCGCGAGCAGCCGCTGGCGCGCCGCGATCTCCGCCGGGGTGACGATCGCGCGGCTGCCGAGCGTTTCGCGCAGGAGCCGGGTCCAGCCGAGCTGGGTGCGAACCTGATCGACCAGGGTGCTGAACGCCACCCCGCTCTTGGCAAGACGCTGGCGCAGCGCGCCCTGCGGCATACCGTTGTGCTGCTCGATCTCACCGATCGCATCGGCGATCGCCTTGTCCGGCACGACGATATGCGCCTTTTCCACCGCCTGCATGCGCAAGTGCTCATCGATGAGCTGGCGGACGATCTGCGGGCGAAGCCGATCGAGCACCTCCGGCGTCAGCGAAAGCCCGGCCGACAGGGCAAACAGCCGCGCGCGATTGTTGACATCGATATTGGTGATCGGCGTGCCGTTGACCACCGCGATGATCCGCACGGCGGGACGGGCCACACCGATCGGGGTCGCGGGCGGGGCCGGCGCCGCAGCGCGTGCCGGCGGCGGCAGTACCACCCCAGCCAGCACGAACATGAGCGCACCGCACCCGACAGCGGCAAATCTGGGCGACGTCAGCATGATGGACAGAATCTCACAGAGCGCGGAAGCCGAATTGGCCGATGGTCTTGAAGGTGATCTGCAGCAGCAGCGTGGTCGATCCGTGATCGCCCGCGATCCCGGTATAGCGGCGGAAGAAGCGGAAATCCAAGATCAGGCATTCGTTCTGCCAGATGACGTCGGCGCCGGCGGCGACCATCTGGTTGCGCGCCAGATCGCGCTGGACGAAGCCGTCGAACTGGTACTGCCCCCATTGCGTGCTCGCCCCCAGGGTTAGCTCGTTGCGCGGGAAATAATAGGACGACCCTGCCGGGGGCGGTTGCGGCTGGTCGTAGAAGTAATAGGGATCGAACGTCGTGTAGAGGTAGCCGCCGGTCACCTGGAATTTCGGCCCGCCGACCGAAGCGGTCGCGTCTGCCATCCTGGTCGCGAGCGTGCGGTGATCGAGCCGGGTCCGATACGTCAGATCCAGCCAGCTCGCCGGCGTGAAGCTCAGGCGCCCGACGATATCGGAAACCGTCCCGTGCAACCCGGAACCGACGGGAAAGACCGGATCAGGCGCGGTGCGGAAGGATTGGCCGATCAGTCCATCGAGCGCCGTGCCCGCGAGGTACCAGGCGGCATGCAGGCCGACATTGGCGCGCATTCCGCCATCCAGGCGGTCCACCCCGGGAAAGCGGTTGAAGCCGAACAGGTTGGCGTCGGTGAACTCGAAGTCGAAACTGTCCTCGTTCGGATACAGCCGGTTCTGGCTGGCGCCCACCGCGGGCGCGGCGATCAGCTCCGCGATCGGCTCGATCACCTGCGTGCCCCAAGCCCCTGAGTTGCGCATGAACGGCCAGCGCACGTCCAATGCGACCTGCGGCAGCGCCCGCGCCCGGTCGACCGAGTCGGTAGGGCCGAAATTCGGCTGCAGATTGAACTTGGTCGCGTTGTAGGCCAGCGAATCCACATGCAGCTTCAGCGTCCAGAGATCGCCCAGCACGCCGACAAAGGGCCGATCCCACTCCATGCTGAGCCGGCCGCGCCGCGTGTTCGTGCCATCGGTCCGCAACACGTTGAAGAACCCTGTGGACAGCGAGAACCGTCCGCCCAACGCATCCGGCTGGCCGAAGTAGCGATAGCGGATATGCGGCAGCACCACGGGCAGCTGGCTGTCGCTGATCTGCGTCGGGTCGAGCCCCTGGTAGAAGCGCGTATCGAGCCGCGCGTAGGCGCCCTCTCCGAAGCCTTCGGCATAGACCTGGCTCGACAGGATGGTCGCGCTGACCCCGGGCTGGGTTCCCAAGGTGAAGTCGCGGACGTATTGCGCCGAGGAGGCGCGGTTCAGGTTGAATCCCCAGCGCCAGGTGTTGTTCAGGTTGAACTGCCCCTGCGAGTAGATCGTCGCCTGGGGCGAATCGTTGAGGTATCCGACCGATCCGTTCAGCGTGAGATCGCCGCTGTTGAAGCGCCGCCGGTACTCCAGGCCGAGATTGGCGGCCGCCCGGGTGGTGATCATCGGCGTGATGGTCGCGTCCGACTGGCCGTCGATCACCCAGTAGTAGGGCTGGGCGAAAAAGGCCCCGATCTGGGAGTTGGTGCCGAAGCTCGGGATCAGGATGCCGCTTGCGCGCTTCACCGACGGATCGGCCGTCCAGAAATACGGAAACCAGGCGACCGGCACCCCGAGGACCTGCATCTCGGCATCGGTGAATTCGATCCGCTTGTGCTGCGCATCCTCGGTTGCGGTGCGGGCGTGCAACTGCCACAGCGGCGGCAGGTACGGGTTCTCCTTGCACAGGTTGCAGGTCGAATAGACCACCTTCGACAGCTGATCGAGCACGCCCTCCGTCCGCTTGCCGGCGTTCGCCGCGAGCTTGGCGTTCTGCGCCAGCCGGGCGCGCAGGTCCTGCAGCACCCCGTTGCGCATCTGGTCCGACAGGACCGCCGACCGGGCGTACAGCACCGTGCCGTCGGGCTGGATCATGGTGACGTGGCCGCTGGCGGTGGCCACCCCGGTGGTGCGGTCGAACGTGATTTTGTCGGCCCGCAACACCTGGTTGTTCTGCCACGCCTCGACATGTCCGGTCGCGACGACCAGGGTCCGGTTGCGCTCGTAGCGCACCTGATCGGCGGTGAATCCGATCGGCGCTCTGCGCGACGCTGCCCCGCCGCCTCCCGGCAGCAGGCTGGCGGGTTGCGCCCGCACGGCGATCGGCGCCAGCAGGACGGCCAGCACCGCAGCCCATGCGCCGCGGCGCAGCCAGACTTCAGATGATCGTCGCGCCATCACCCGTCTTCCATGTGCAACAGCAAGGTGATCGCCAGCATCAGCCCGGCCACGGTCGGCGCCCACGCCGCCAGGACCACCGGCAGCGCGCCGGACTGGCCGAACTCCTCCGCCAGTTTCGAGATCATGAACAGTGCGAATCCGGCCGCCACGCCGCCGGCGATCATTCGCCCCACCCCGCCACGGCGCGCCGGCCGCATCGAGAACCCGGCAGCCACCAGCGCCATCGTCGCGGTAAGCAACGGCAATGCCAGCAAGGTCTGGAAATGCAGCCGGTCACGCGTTGAGGAGAAGCCGGAGCGTTGCAGCAAGGCGATGAACCCGGGCAACTGCCAGACTGAGAGCGTGTCGGCCGGCGCGAAACTCTCCTCCACCCGCCGCACCGTGAGGTCGGTCGGCAGGCGGAGGGTGTGGGGAGGGCTCGGCGGGGCATCCGGCAGCATCACGCGCGCGTCATCCAAGGTCCAGGCGCCCGGCGCAAGCCGGATCGACGCGGCATCGATCCGGCTGACCAGCTGCCCCTGCGGGGTAAGGCGAAACACCGTCACCTTGCTTCCGGTCAAGGTGCCGTGACGCAAGCCGACGCCGCGCGCATGCAGGATCGCCACGCCCGGCGCGCGGCTCGACGGTCCCGCATCTGCCTGCCGCAGCCAGAGCTGACCGCCGCTCAGTTCCAACGGCCCGCCGCCGGAGCTCAGATAGCGGCTGATCAGCTGGTTGGCCCGGCCGAACATCGCCGAGGACAAGGGGCTGACGGCCATCGTCGCCATCGCGCCGAGCAGGCCGGCGCACAGCACCGGGGCTGCCAGGAACTCCCAGGCGGAAACGCCGGCGGCACGGGCGACGATCAGCTCGGAGGAGCGGGTGAGCCGCCAGAAGGCGAACATGCCCCCCAACTGCACGGCGAACGGCAGGATCTGCATCGCCAGGAAGGGCAGCCGGAGCAGCGCGATCCCGGCGATCAACGCCAGTCCCGCCTGCGGGTGGCCGGTGGCGCGGCGCAACAGGTCGATGAAATCGAACAGCGCAACGAACCCGGTCAGGCCGAGCAGGGCGGCGATCGCCGCCAGGCTGAACTGACGGGCGATATAGACCGAAAGCGTGAGCGGCATCGTCACCGCGCCACCATCCCCTGCCCGGGAGGCAGCGCTCCGGGCCCCAGCCTGCGCCGGCGGCGCAGCGCCGGCCCGAGCAGCAGGGCCAGCCCGACCGCCGCCGGGGCGATCGATTCTGCCCACAGCAACCCGAGCAACGCATTGTTCCGCGACGCCAGATCCCCGAACCCGAGCTGCAGCGCCACCAGGACCACCACCACCCCGATCCCCGCCACCGGACGGACCAGGCTGCCATGACGGCGGAACGTCCCGGTCAGGACCGATAGCAGCGCGATCGCGGCGTAGCCCAGGGTGGAGATCGGGCTCGACAGCCGCTTGACGGCCTCGGCCCTCCAGCGAGGGCGGTCGGAGGCACTGACGAAGGGGGGCGGATGCAGCAGCGCGCCCACGGACATCTCCGCCATGCCTGGGATGCGCGCGGCGTTGGCGCGTCCGGTCGCGGAAAGGTCGAGCACGTTGCGGCGGAATGTCAGCAGCTCCAGCCGCCCGCTCCGCGGGTCGACCTGCTGGCGGCTGCCGTCGCGCAGCACCACCTGCGCGCCGTCGGGACCGTTGATCATCCGCCCCTCACGCGCCAGCACCGTCGTCTCGGCGTGCGGGTTGCGCGCGTCGTCGATCAGGATGCCGTGCAGGACCCCGTCTTGCGTGCGGGCGCGCACATAGACCGTCAGCCCGGTGGAGACCTGGGTGAACACCCCGTCCTGCAACAGGAAGGCGGCAAGGCGGTTGCGGATCTCCCACTGGAAATTCTCGAACCCGCGGAAGCTCGCCGGAACGATCCAGAGGTTGAGCGCGTAGCCCGCCATCGTGGCAAGGATGGCAAGCACGAGCGCCGGGCGCGCCAGGGCGAAGTCCGACCGTCCGGCCGCGCGCATCACCGTCAGCTCCCGATCGCCCGCGAGGCGGTGATAGACGAACTGGATCACGACGAAAGTGGTGATCGGCAGCACCACGGCGACGAAGCCGGGAACCAGCAGGGCGGTCAGCCCCAGGAACACGCCGAAGGACAGTCCGTGGTCGACCACCAGCTTCACGAAGCGCAGGGACTGGGTCAGCCAGATCAGCGCCGTCAGCCCGCCGGTGACGGCCACCAGCGCCACCGCGAGCTGGCGGAAGATGTATCTGTCCAGGTGTGAAACAAGCCGGCCGCTGCGCATATCGCTCCAATCGGACCGGTTCGGAGGTCCGCGGACCCGGGGGGCGGCCACAGCGCGGTCGCGCCCACGGCCTGCCCGGGTTCCGGCAGGATTTACCCGGTCTATCCGGGCGCGGCTATCCTGCGCAGCCAGTCGTTGGTGGCCGCCAGGGCATCGCGGGCCTTCCGCACGTGATCGAGGCACCGCACAAAGCCGTGCACCACGCCGGTGTAGAGATCGGTCTCCACGCGCACGCCGGCGGCACGCAGCTTGCGGTCCAGCGCTTCGCACTCGCTGCGGAGCACGTCCAGTTCGGCGATCTGCAGCCGCACCGGCGGCAGGCCGGCCAGGTCGGCCCGCAACGGCGCAGCATAGGGATGCAGGCGGTCGGCGGCGTGCGGGACGTAGACGGACCAGTAGAACGCCATCTTCTCGGTCGTCAGCCCCAGCCCGGTGCCGTAGTCGCGGTAGCTCGGGCTTGCCAGCGCGCTGTCGCAGACCGGGTAGGTGGCGAGGATGCCGCGGGCGCACGGCCCCCCGGTGTCGCGCAGCAGCAGCGCCGCGCCGAGCGCCAGGTTGCCGCCGGCCGAGTCGCCGCCCAGCAGCAGGCGGGAGCCATCGATGCCCCACTCCGCCCCATGCGCCGCCAGCCAGCGGACCACCGCGGCGCATTCCTCCACCGCTTGGGGGAACCTGGCTTCGGGGGACAGCGCATAGTCCACAGTGACGGTGACGACGCCGCCGCCGGCGGCGTATTCGCGGGTCAGCCGGTCATGCGTGTCGATCGACGCCCAGACCCACCCGCCGCCGTGGAAATAGACCAGCGCCGGCGCCGCGGGACCGACGCCGACCGGGCGATGGACGCGGCAGAGAATGCGGCGGCCGCGGGCGAACACCCAGCGGTCGGCGGTTTCCGCCGTCTCCGGCCCGCCGCCGGCCATGCGCATCGCCAGCGCGTCATTCGTGAGCCGGTGGGGATCGAGCGGCAGTTCCAGCCGGATCGGCGGGTAGGCGGCGGCCGCCTGCGCCTGGTCGTCCATCCAAACTTGCATATCGGGGTCGAGAACATGCGGTGACACTGATCTATCTCCTGTCGGCGGACGCCCCATGTGTGCGAGTGTGCCGGGAGGGGGCGGCGTCCTCAAGGCTTGCGAGGAGTTGCCAGATGTCAGCCTACCCGGCGGAGCTCGCCGAGCATTGGAGCGCGTGCGGCGAAGCGCTCGAAATTCGCCCCATCCGTCCGGAGGATGCGGCGGCGCATGACGCGTTCTTCCATCGCCTGAGCCCGGAAGACATCCGCCTGCGGTTCTTCGCCGCGGTGCGCGAGCTGACGCCCGTGATGATGGAGCGCTTCACCCGGCTGGATTACGACCGCGACATGGCGTTCATCGCCGTACGGGAAGCCACCGGAGAGACAGTGGGCGTGGCGCGGCTGGCACGGGAGGACGACCCCACCGTGGCCGAGTTCGCGGTGGTTGTGCAGGCCGATGAAAAGGGGCACGGGCTGGGCGCGCATCTGATGCAGCGCCTGCTGGGCTGGGCGTGGTCGCACGGGGTGCGTAAAGTGGTGGGCGAGATTCTGGCGGAGAACGGCCCGATGCTGGACCTGGCGCGTTACCTCGGCTTCCGGCTGCATCATCTGCCGGGGGAGCCCGGAGTGATCGAAGCGGTGCTGGATTTGCCCGAGCGGCCGACGCGCGGCGGGGACCCGGCTGTGAAGGCCGCCGCGTGAGGCTGCGCGGGTCTGGAGGGGGCGCGCTCCCCTCGATCCGGGCCGGTTCCGCGGGGGAAACGGCAGGCGGCGCATCCGGCGTGTCCGCCCTTTCCCGTCGGCTGATGCTTGCCGGGACGGCGGCGCTGGGCGGTTGCAGCGTGGTGTCCCGGCAGCCCTACGTGCAACGGACGATCTGGCCGATGACGGTCCGCCGGCCGGTGGCGCTGCCGCCGCGGCGGGGCGGGAAGGTGCTGATGGTGCGGGAATTGAGAGCGGCACCGGGGCTGGACCAGCGGGGGATCCAATGGCTGGGGGCCGACGGCAGCCTGCACGTGGATTTCTACAACCAGTGGGCGGTGCCGCCGGCCGAAGGGGTGACGGACGATCTGCGGCGATGGCTGGCGGAGTCGGGGCTGTTCGCGGCGGTGGTGGGGCCGGACAGCGGTCTGACCGCGGATTACCTGCTGGAGGGGGAGCTGACGGCGTTTCTGGGCGAGCCGGCGAAGCGGGAGGCGCGGGTGGCGTTGGCGCTGGTGCTGATCGGCGCGAAAGCGACGCCGGCTAAAGTGCTGATGCAGCGGACGGTGGAAGCGAACGGACGCCTGTTGCGTTCAACGCCGACAGGGATGGTCGCAGGGATCAGTGTCGCACTGCGCGATATCATGCGCGCAAGTGAACGTGCCGTAGCGTATGCAATCTGAACATCTTAGCGCATTCTCGGGACGAAGCGATCAAGTCGCACAAGCCGCAGGACCGTCCGGGCTAGACAATAATGGCGGCACCCGAAGGTGCCGCCACAATTGAAGTACGATGCTCTATAAGGGATTACGCGCGGCGGGGCCGAACGAGTCCGAGGCCAAGCAGGCCGACGCCGAGAATAGCAATGGTCGCCGGCTCCGGCACTGGAGCCACGCTATAAGCGTAAGTGACCAGCACGCTCAACGCACCCGAATCTGTGAAGGTAGCAGACAGGTTTCCGCCGTTGAAGCTCAAGCCCTCGACCGCGTTATCCGATGCCGAACCGGTGTAGCCCGAAAGAAATTGCGAAAGGTTTGATGTGAGCGTCGTGCTGGCGCTGGTTGAGCCGGAGATATTCTGGGTTGGGCTTGTCGACTTAATCGGAATTGTGATCGACGATGACGCTTGCTGATTGATGACCTTACCGAAGGTTCCAGCATTTATCTCGGCGGTGTTCGTGATTACGAAGTCACCGGTCGCCGACGATGTGGTGCTGTTGTTGGTAGCGAACGCCGAACCAGTCAGCGTTTCCGTCAGGTCAAAAGTCACGGATTGAAGTATTTTGCCCGCGCCGGCCAGCGCGGTGAAGCCCTGGAAGTTCAGGGTATTGCTCCAATTCGTCGGCGTCGACGCAACACTCACGGTTTCGGAAACAGTGCCCGCTCTGGCCGACCCGGGAGCCATCCCGATAACGCAGACAATGCCCAATCCGGCCGCTGCCCCGCGCATCCATGTGGAGAGTGAAGCCTGCATTTGACCCAACCTTCTTGCAATCGCTTCCGCGCAGCCGACCCATCGCCTGCCGCCTGGACGGGTGTATAGGATAACGGCTCGCCGGAAGCAAGTGAATTTGCTTAAATCGCAATAAATGCATCGGCGCCAAAAATGGGCGATAAGTCTTTCAATCCAGTTACTTCCAATGGCCCACAAGTCGATGATATAGGCGACACTCGACGCTCTGAAGAATGAGCGGACGAGCCTGGGCGTGTTCTTGATCCGAGCCGCCTGCGCCTCGACCTTATCGCGGAGCGGCCCGCCCTTGCGCCGCGGCGTTCTGGTCACTCCGATACGCTTCACGTGGCTCCAGACGAGCTCATCGGGGCCGAGCTCCGGCGCTAATCCGGCAGGAAGCGCAGCGTCAGCTGCCCACGGTCGATTGCACGTGGTCTCTCACCAGCTTGGTCTTGCGAGCCGGGAGCCCGTCAGCCAAGAGGTGGATCCGCTTCGTCCGGTGCTGCATCATCTGCCGCAGCAGCCGAACGAACAGCGCCGCGGTCAGCCCGCCCTTATAGGTACTGTACAGAACCCGCCCTTCGCGCTC
Organism: Rhodospirillales bacterium; assembly: GCA_028869315.1. GTDB lineage: Bacteria > Pseudomonadota > Alphaproteobacteria > Acetobacterales > Acetobacteraceae > JAJZVS01. The sequence continues at coordinate 18,924 of JAGWSV010000131.1, read as the reverse complement.
AGCGTCGAAGCCGCGCTGATCGCGTGCCGTTGCCCCGGACGTGCGACAACCGGCGTCTGTCCCCTGCGACCCAGGTTCGGCCGCGCACGGTGGCGGCACGGAAACCAGACCCATCCCAGATGAATACGTCCCCACCTTCCGCTCTGGCTTGCCACGCGATGGCCGGCGAGGTCGCGCGCCGCCACCGCGCGATCGCCCCGGAATCGCACTGATACGCCCGCTGCAATGGCTTTTGCGGCGTCAGACCGAGCTTGGTGAGCAGCTCTCCGACCGTGGTGAGACCAAAGACGGATGCCAAAGTTCCGCTCGATCAGGTCGGCGGCCACCAGGCGGGTCCATAGGCCGATGTTACCGCCGTACTGGCGCGGGTCGTTGCCATTGACCCAGCGGAACAACTGCTGTTCCTGCCGCAGCGTCAGACTGCGTGGCTGCCCCGGCGTAGGCCGCGCCCGAAGGGCGCGCAGTCCGACACCCGGCTGCGCCACCGCGGTCAACCACTCTCAGATGATGGTGCGGCTGAAGCCATAGGATGCGATTATCGCCGACGGAGTCTCACCTTCCCGCACCCGCTCGACCGCCATCACGCGGATGGTCTCCAGCGTCGTGTGGTCCAGGCTGCGTCCATCCCGCGTCATGCCACCTTGAATCGTGGTCCGGCTGGAATGTTAAGAGGGCTGTCGCCTTATTTATCAATTTGTGAGTAATAGGAGTGCTTCCCCCACAAAGCCTCCCTCGCCGCGCCGTTGCCGCGAGCTTCCACTCGACCCGACATGCTGACGCCCGGGCCGCCGTCGTCGCGGGAGACCCAGCGATAGTAGAGAACGCTGCATGGGAGATCGGCAACCGGCACCGCACGGCCGCGTAACAAAGATCCCCACGAAGGGCAGATAAATTTTGTGTTCTGTCCTGTTATCTATATGCTTGCATGAGGCCTGCGCCCGGCAATCGCCGCTGGCGCTCTGGAGCCCTGCAGCTTAGCTCCAGCCCACGGGGCGCAGGTCCCGTTCGAAGGCTCCCTCTGGGGGACCGGCAACCCACCCGACCGCCAGGGAGTCGTCACCGAACTCGCAACCGGAAACAAACAACCGGGAACGCCCCTGACCGCCCGCCTTTGAACATCGCCGGCCCATTCGCCCCGATCGGAGGGCTACCGCGGCGACCAAACGCCGATCAACGGCCGGAACGGCCGCAGCGGCGGTGCTGGCGTCGGGCGCGCTGCGCGGATAGCGTGCACGCCGGTGCGCGGCGACCGCCCGTGCCCTGCTCGCAAGGAGACGCCGCATGTCCGCACTGGCCGAACTCAGCCCGCCGGAGGCGCTGGTCTGCACCATGGTCCTGGTGGCCGCCGCCGACGGCGGGATGACCGACCGCGAAATCGGCGTGATGTCGGCGCAGGTGCAAAGCCTGCCGGTCTTCCGGGATTTCACCAGTGCGGGTCTCGCCACCGCCTCCGATACCGCGGTGCGCCTGCTCAACGAGACGTCGGGCCTCGCGCACGCGGCACGCCTGATCCGCGCCGCGCTCGGGCCGAACCTGCGGGAGACGGCCTACGCGCTGGCCTGCGAGGTTGCGGCCGCCGACCCGGGCGAACAGCCGGAGACCCGGCGCATGCTGGAACTCGCACAGGAAGAACTGCGCCTCGATCCGCTGATCGCCGCGGCGATCGAGCGCGGGGTGCGGGCGCGCTACCAGACCTCCGGCTAGTGTCCCGTCCCGGAAACGTCGTTATCCTGTGTCGGGACACGGGCTGTTTGTTTTCGGCGGCCGGGTACCCGTACCCTGACATGAGCTTGATTTTGTTGTCCGATTAGGCAAACGGGCGGAAGGGCCCGTTGGCATCGGACCACTGAAAATGTGGTGGGCCGATTCAGCCAACGGGCGGAAGGGCCCGTTGGCATCGGACCACTGGCGCGGGCGCGGCCCGGCATTGGGCGGAGACGACCATGGCGCTCGCCTTTGCGATTCTGGCTGCTGTCCTGGCGGTGCTGGCCGCGGTCGCCTGGGCGCGCGGGGAGAAACTCGCCCGCCGGGTGGACCGGCTGACCCGAATCGCGGCGCGCGACGCCGCCGAGGTCGATCGGCTGCGACGGGCCGACGCCGTCGTGGTGGAGCGGCTGCCCGATCCGCTGATCGTGCTCGACCAGTCTCGCGCCATGCTGCGTGCCAATCGCGCCGCGCAGAGCGCCTTCGGCGCCGATATGGGCGCCGTGCTGCGCCATCCCGGGCTCCGCGCCGCCATCGAACGCGCGTTCGCCGCGGGAGAGAACGAGAGCGCCGATCTCTCCCTGCCGGTTCCGGTGCCGCGCGAGGTGCGGGGCACCGTGGTGCCGCTCGACCCGCCCCTGGCCGATGGCGGCCGCGCCCTGCTCGTGCTGTCCGACCGCACGCGCGAGCGCGCGGTGGAGAAGATGCGGGCCGATTTCGTGGCGAATGCCAGCCACGAATTGCGCACGCCGCTCGCCTCGGTGATCGGGTTCATCGAAACCCTGCGCGGCCCGGCCGCCGACGACCCGCCGGCGCAACGGCGCTTCCTCGCCATCATGGCCGAGCAGGCCGGACGGATGAACCGGCTGATCGACGATCTGCTCAGCCTGTCGCGGATCGAACTGACCGAGCACCAGGTACCGGCGGAGCGCGTGGAGCTGACGCCCCTGGTGGAACGGATCGTCGCCGGGTTCGAACCGCGGCTGGCCGAGCGCAGAGCGCGGCTGGACCTGGATCTGGCGCCCGACCTGCCGGCGGTGATCGGCGATGCCGACCAGCTGGCCCAGGTGCTGCAGAACCTGCTCGACAACGCAATGAAATACGGCGCGGACCCGGACGGAGCGGCGGAGGTGTCGCTCTCGGCCGCGCCCGCTTCGGGGCCGCGCTGGCCCGCCCGGCCGGGGGTGGTGCTGGCGGTCGCCGATCGCGGGCCCGGCATTCCCCGCGCCCATCTGCCGCGCCTGACCGAGCGGTTCTACCGGGTGGATACCGGCCGCTCCCGCGCCGCCGGGGGCACCGGGCTCGGCCTCGCGATCGTGAAGCACATCGTCAACCGCCATCGCGGCCAATTGGCGATCGAAAGCGACGAAGGGGCCGGCACCACGGTCAGCGTGTGGCTGCCGGCGGCGGCCGCGACGGCGGAGCAGGACCAAAGCGACTGACCTGCGGCCTGCCACGCGTACCGCCCCGATCGCCCGCCCGGTTGCCGTCCGGAACGCGGCGTGGAGAATGCTCCGGCAGTTCGGGAGGAAACGCATGGACCGCATGACGACGTCGCCGCTCGCGACCTATCTCGACCACCTGGAACGGGGCGAGCTCGGCTACCAGTTCAGTCCCTCAACGAACCACGCGGTGTTCTACCCCCGCGTGATCGCGCCCGGGTCCGGCGCCGACGATCTGGAATGGCGGATAAGCGCCGGGCTCGGCACGGTGTACGCGACCACCGTCGTCCATGCGCAGCACGGCGAGTCGTACAACGTGGCGTTGGTCGACATGGACGAAGGCTTCCGCCTGATGAGCCGGGTGGAGGACATCCCGCCCGCCGAGGTGCGTATCGGCCAGCGGGTGCGCTTCCGCACCCATCGTCCCGGCGGCGACGAACCGCCCTGCCCCGTCTTCTTCCCGGCGGAGCCCGCGGCATGAACGGCCTGGGCCGCGGCAGCGCCGCGATCGTCGGCGCCGCCGAATCCGATCTCGGCGCGGTCGCCGCGCTGATGAGCCCGATCGACCTGATGGCGCAAGGGATCCGCCGCGCGCTGGACGATTGCGGATTGGCGTTGCCCGATGTGGATGGATTATTCTGCGCCACCACCCAGGCGCGCACCTCGGCGATGTCGCTGGCGGAATATCTCGGCCTGCCGCACGCCTATACCGATTCCACCATCGTCGGGGGCTCGTCGTTCGAAGTGCATGTCGGCCACGCCATGGCGGCGATCGCGGCGGGGCTCTGTTCGGTCGCGGTGATCGCCTATGGCAGCACGCAGCGCACGGTGGGGCGGAAGCAGGCTTCGGCGCGGGAATACAACCCCTACGAAACGCCGTTCCGCCCCTTCCTGCCGGCCAGCGCCTATGCGCTCGCCGCCTCGCGCCACATGCACGACTTCGGCACGACACGGGAACAGCTGGCGGAAGTCGCGGTGGCAGCGCGGCGCTGGGCGCAGGTGAATCCCGCGGCGTGGGAGAAGGCGCCGCTCTCGATCGCCGACGTCATCGCCGCGCGGCCGATCAGCGATCCGTTCACCGTGCGCGACTGCTGCCTGGTGACGGATGGCGGCGGCGCGGTGGTGGTCGTCTCCGCCGAGCGCGCACGCAGCCTGGCGAGGCCGCCGGTCTATGTGCTTGGCTGCGGACAGTCGATCACGCATGCCGCGATATCGTCGATGCCGGACCTGACCGTGACGGGAGCGGCCCATTCCGGACGACAGGCCTATGCGATGGCGAAGCTGGAGCCGCGTGACATCGCATTGGCCGAACTGTACGACGCTTTCACCATCAACACGATCCTGTTCCTGGAAGACCTCGGCTTCTGCCCGAAGGGCGAGGGCGGACGGTTCGTCGCCAACGGCGCGATTGCGCCGGGCGGGCGCTTCCCGGTGAACACCAACGGCGGCGGGCTGTCTTATTGCCATCCCGGCATGTACGGGCTGTTCCTGCTGATCGAAGCCGTGCGCCAGCTGCGCGGCGAGGGCGGCGCGCGGCAAGTGGCCGGCGCGGAGACGGCCATCGTGCACGGCAACGGCGGCGTGCTGTCGGCGCAGAGCACCGTGATCCTGGGAACCCGCGCGACCTTGTAGCCGGGCGGACCAGCGGCGTCGCCGCTGGTCCGCCCGTTCCTTACGCGGCCTGCGCCATCTGCCCGTCGATGACCAGCCCCTGCGGCCCAGCCGACACCTGTACGGTGTCGGCTTCCTTCACCGCGCCTTCCAGGATCATCTGCGCCAACGGGTTCTGCAGGCTGCGCTGGATCACCCGCTTCAATGGCCTTGCGCCGTAGGTGCTGTCGTAGCCCTCGTTCGCCAGCCACTCGAGCGCCGCCCGATCCAGTTCGATCCCGATCTTGCGGTCCGCCAGCAGCGCCTGCAGGTGGTCGATCTGGATCTGCACGATCGCCGCCATGTCCGCCCGTTGCAGGCGGCGGAACAGGATGATCTCGTCCAGCCGGTTCAGGAACTCGGGGCGGAAATGCGCGCGCACGACGCGCATCACCTGGCCCTGCACCATCGTCGTCGGCTCGCCTTCCGGCTGCGCCGCCAGCACCTCGCTGCCGAGGTTGGAGGTCAGCACGATGATCGTGTTCTTGAAGTCGACCGTGCGCCCCTGGCCGTCGGTCAGGCGGCCGTCGTCGAGCACCTGGAGCAGCACGTTGAACACGTCCTCATGCGCCTTCTCCACCTCGTCGAACAGGATCACCTGGTAGGGCCGCCGGCGCACCGCTTCGGTCAGCACGCCGCCCTCCTCGTAGCCGACATAGCCGGGCGGCGCGCCGATCAGGCGGGAAACGGCGTGCTTCTCCATGAATTCGCTCATGTCGATGCGCACCATCGCCCGCTCGTCGTCGAACAGGAACTGCGCCAGGGACTTGCAGGTTTCGGTTTTCCCGACCCCGGTCGGGCCGAGGAACAGGAAGCTGCCGATCGGCCGGTTCGGGTCCTGCAGCCCGGCGCGGGCGCGGCGCACGGCGTTGGAAACCGCCGTCAGCGCCTCCTCCTGGCCGATGACCCGCTTGCGGAGCTCGTCTTCCATGCGCAGCAGCTTCGCCCGCTCGCCTTCCAGCATCTTGTCGACCGGCACGCCCGTCCAGCGGGAAACGACGGCGGCGATGCTTTCGTCGGTCACCGCTTCGTTCACCAGCTGGCCCTGGTCGGCAGCGGCGTCGAGCTTGCGCTGGATGTCGGGGATCACGCTGTATGTCAGCTCCCCGGCGCGCGCGTAGTTGCCTTCCCGTTGCGCCACCTCCACCTCGGATCTCGCCTGGTCCAGGCGCTCCTTCAGCTTGTGGGTCTCGGCGACCGTCTCCTTCTCGGCGTTCCAGGCCGCGGTCAGCGCGTTGGATTTCTCCTCGAACTCGGCCAGCTCCTTCTCCAGCTTCTCCAGCCGGTCGCGCGAGCCCGGGTCGGTCTCCTTGCGCAGCGCCTCGCGCTCGATCTTGAGCTGGATGACGCGCCGATCCAGTTCGTCCAGCGCCTCCGGCTTGCTATCGACCTGCATGCGCAGGCGGGAGGATGCTTCGTCGATCAGGTCGATCGCCTTGTCCGGCAGGAACCGGTCGGTGATGTAGCGGTTGGACAACGTCGCCGCGGCCACCAGCGCGCCGTCGGTGATCCGCACGCCGTGATGGGTTTCGTATTTTTCCTTGATGCCACGCAGGATGCTGATGGTGTCCGCGACGCTCGGCTCGCCCACGAACACCGGCTGAAAGCGCCGCGCCAGCGCCGCGTCCTTCTCCACATGCTTGCGGTACTCGTCGAGCGTCGTCGCGCCGATGCAGTGCAGCGCACCGCGCGCCAGTTCCGGTTTTAGCAGGTTGGACGCATCCATGGCTCCGTCCGCCTTGCCCGCACCGACCAAGGTGTGCATCTCGTCGATGAACAGGACGATCTCGCCCTCGGCGGATTCGATCTCCTTCAACACCGCCTTCAGCCGTTCCTCGAACTCCCCGCGATACTTGGCACCGGCGACCATGGCGCCGAGATCGAGCGCCAGCAGCCGCTTGCCCTTGAGCGCCTCCGGCACGTCGCCGTTGACGATGCGCAGCGCCAGGCCTTCGACGATCGCGGTCTTGCCGACGCCCGGCTCGCCGATCAGAACCGGGTTGTTCTTGGTCCGGCGCGCCAGCACCTGGATGGTGCGGCGGATTTCCTCGTCGCGGCCGATCACCGGGTCCAGCTTGCCTTCGCGCGCCCGGGCGGTGACGTCGGAGGCGTATTTTTTCAGCGCCTCGAAACTCGCCTCCGCATTCTGGCTGGTGACCTTGCGCCCCTTGCGGATATCGTTCACCGCTTTTTCCAGCGCCTGCGCGTTGGCGCCCGACTGGGCCAACGCCCGGCCGGCGGGCGTGCCGGAAGCGGCGAGCGCGACCAGCAGCCGGTCCTGCGCGACGAAATCGTCCCCCGCCTTGGTGGCGGCCTGCTGCGCTGCGTCCAGCACCCGCACCAGGTCGGGTGTGATCTGCGGCTGGCCGGCGCCGGAGCCCTGCACCTTCGGCATCCGCGCGATCTCCGCCTCCACCGCGGCAACCACGGGGCGCGGGTCGCCGCCCGCGGCCCGGATGAGGCCGGACGCGGCGCCTTCCTCGTCGTCCAGCAGCGCCTTCAACAGATGTTCGGGCGCAATCCGCTGGTGGAACTCGCGGATCGCGATGGTGGAGGCAGCCTGCAGGAAGCCGCGCGACCGCTCGGTGAATTTTTCGATATCCATGGTATCCCCTCGGGGCTGTCCCTGTGTCGTAGGCGACGGTCCGGGCTCCGCCCCTCCCTGAGGCGACGAAGTTATGGACCTTTGGAAATTCAGGTGGGAGGGGGCAAACTAAGGCTCAAGAGGGAAGCCGCCGATGCGTATCGAGTATCTTTACCGTTACCCCGTGAAAGGCCTGTCCGCCGAGGCGTTGGAAGCGACCGAGGTCGAGACGGGCCACGCCATTCCGTGGGACCGCGCCTTCGCACTGGCGCAGGGCGACGCCGGCTTCGACTCGGCGCAGCCCGCCTGGCTGCCGAAAACCAACTTCATGTGCCAGATGCGCAATGCCCGCATCGCCGGACTGCGATCCCTGTTCGACCCCCGCTCCGGCAAGCTGGCGATCGAGGCGCCGGACGGCTCTGCCGTCACCGCCGACGCGCTGAGCGAATCCGGCCGGGCGGAGATCGAGCGGTTCCTGGTCGCGTTCCTGGGCGAGGAGGCGCGCGGCGCGCCCCGCTTCCATCACATCCCGGGCCACGTATTCGGTGACCAGCGCCACCCGGTGGTGAGCCTGATCGGGCTCGCGAGCCTGCGTGACTTCGAGGCGAAGCTCGGCGCGCACCGCCACCGCCGGCGCTTTCGCGCCAATGTCTGGTTCAGCGGCGCCGCCCCATGGGCAGAGCTCGACTGGGTCGGACACGAGTTGCAGATGGGCGGCGCGGTGCTGCGGGTGACGAAGCGCATCGCCCGCTGCAAGGCGACCGAGGTCAATCCGCTGACCGCAGCCCGCGACGCCGATCCGCTGGCCGAACTGCGCCAGCTTTATGGCCACAGCGACCTCGGCGTGCACGCCGAGGTGATCGAGGGCGGGCGCTTCGCGGTGGGCGACGGCATCGAACTGCTGGCGCCCTGAAACGTGCCCCCGCTCCCGCGCCGACCAATGGCCGGCGCGGGAGCGGGACGGCACCGTTCAGCCGTTCCCGCCCGGGCCGGTATAGGCCTCCAGCGCCATGAGCGCGGCCTTGGAGCCGCCATGCGCCATCGTCATCTTGCCGCCGGACATGGACAGATGCGCGAGCGGCACCGCCACGCGCTTGTTCCCGCCGACGAAGGCACCGATCGACAGCACCGCGTCCGTCGCCCCGCCGGTGGGCGAAACGAGCACGTCGGAGATGGTGCCGATCTTCTGGTGCTGGCTGTTGAAGACCGGCGTCCCCACGAGATGGGTGGTGTTCCACATGTGACCCATGCCGGCACCACGGGCGAACGCGGCCGGCACGGGGGCCAGGGCAACACCGCCCAGGGCGAGAACTGCGGCGGCGAGAAGTGAGGTTCGGTTCAGCATGGCGTCCTCCTTGTTGGCTTGCTGCAAAGGCAAGTTACGGAGCGGCGCGGCGGCACGGAAATGCCGTTTACCTATGGTGACGATGCCGCCCGGCTATGGTTTTCCGCTGCAACCGGGGGCGGCAGCGGACGCGACGCCACGGCCTTGCCTCCGCCGGGCGCCGGGTGGCGATCGGTCCCGAATTGACGGCGGACCAGAGTGTTTTGATATCGTTTTGGACGGATGCGCAGGGCGGCCCGGTCGTCAGGCGGCGGGTCGTCAGGCGGCGGGTCGTCAGGTCTCCGGCTTGCCCCCGCGGTCGTCAGGGGCGGTGCCGAACCGGCGCAGCAGCTCGATCAGGGTCGGGCGGATCGCCTGCAACTCGCGCGCATGGGCGGCGGACAGAGCGTACAGGATCCCCTCGGCCCGATCGGTCAGCATGAGCTGGGCGCGGCGATGGTCCTCGGGAGCTTCGCTGCGCTCCACCAAGCCCAGGTGCACAAGGCGGTCGATCAACTCCACCGCGCTATGCGGGCGGATCAACAGCTGCTCGGCGAGTGCGCCGACACTGAGCGGGTGCGGCAACTGCGCGCCCTTGATGGCCAGGAGGGCCTGATGCTGGCGCGGCGTCAGGCCGGCGGCATGCGCGCGCGCCTCGCTGAAGGCAGTGAATCTTCGCAATGCGTGGCGAAAGGCAGCCAGGGCGGCGTAGTCCGGAGCGGCCTGATCGGCGCGCTGGCCCGCCGCGGCGTCGGCCCCGGCGGGCAGGTCGGCAGGAGGGGGATGCGTGGGGCGAGAGGACATGCCGGTGCCTGCATCCCGCGCCCGGCGGACGAACGCAACCCTCGGGGAAAGGGGGGGGGTGGCCCAAATCGAAAGACGGTGCCGGATTTCAAACCGTGACACGACCGGCAACGGAAGGGCGACGGGTCGCCTCTGCCGGTCGAACGCAAGGCGGCGGGCAGGGGTTCAGCCGCGCTGGCGCGAACGCCTCGGCGACCGCATGCTGCCTGGCGCGAGCTCCCGGGCGGATGGGCGGGCGAAGCGCGGGCTGCGCCGGGCGGCCGGCACCGGTTCGCCGCGACGGCGAAAGGAAATCCCTTGACGAGGTTGCGCGAACCTATCTAGAACGTGCTCAGGTTGCTGGTTTGTTCCGAATCGGCCGGGGACGCGCCCCGATCTGGGCGCGCGAAAGGAAGAGCGTCCGCCATGCTCACCCGCAAGCAACACGAACTGCTTGTTTATATCGATCGGCACCTGCACCAGACCGGCGTCTCTCCGTCATTCGAGGAGATGAAGGAAGCGCTCGGTCTGCGCTCCAAATCCGGGATCCATCGGTTGATCTCGGCGTTGGAGGAACGGGGGTTCCTGCGCCGGCACCGTCATCGCGCCCGGGCGCTGGAGGTGATTCGCCTGCCGGAAGACCGGGTGCCGCGCGTGGCCGGCGACCCGGCCAGTCCGGAGGCATCGCCGGCCACGGCCGAGCGTGGGTCCACAGGGTTCGCCCCGACCGTGATCCGAGGCGACTTCTCGCCACGCCTGTCCGGCGTACGCGCGGCAGACGACGCGGCGGCGGTACAGATCCCGCTGTACGGCCGCATCGCGGCGGGCCTGCCGATCGAAGCGCTGCGCGACCCCGCGGCGCAGCTCGACGTGCCGATGGCCCTACTCGGCGGCGGCGAACATTACGCGTTGGAAGTCGCCGGCGACTCGATGGTGGACGCAGGCATCCTGGACGGCGACACCGTCGTGATCCGCAAGGATGAAGCCGCCGAGAGCGGTCAGATCGTCGTCGCCTTGGTCGACGACACCGAGGTGACCTTGAAGCGGCTGCGCCGGCGGGGAAACTCGATTGCCCTGGAACCCGCCAACCAACGACACGAAACGCGGATCTTTCCGGCGGACAGGGTGAAGGTGCAAGGACGGCTGGTGGCGCTGCTCCGGCGGTACTGACACCGTCGGCCCCGCGCGCCCGACCCGCGTCATGGGCGCGCCACGCCCATGCGCCGGACCAGCATCGCGTCGAACGCCTCCAGGATGCGCGTAACGGCCGGGTTGCGGTAGGCGAACTCCGGATCGTCTTCCGGATGGACCAGCATGGTCGCGTTGGCCTCGAACACCAGCAGCCGCCCATCCGGCAGCACGCCGTAGTCGATGCCGGCAAAATCGAGGTCGAGCCGCGCCCCGATCGCCCTCAGCGCCGCCATGCCGGCGCCGCCCAGGGCGGCTGCAGGATCGGCCAGGAAGCGGGCCTCCTCCGCCTGCCGCCCGGCATCCCCCGCCATCCCGGCGGTCCAGTAGTGGACCAGCCAGTGGCGTCCGATCGCCAGATGATACGGGTAGGGCTCACGATCGATGAAAATCGTCCGATACTTGCGATACCACCCGTCCGGCCCGCGTCCGTCCACGAAACGGGTAACATAGGCAGGGCCCGTCTCGGACAGGGCGGCGGACAGGGCAGCTGCGGTGGCAACGCGATGGATTCCTTCTCCGCCGTGCGCGCCGATCGGCCTTACCAACGCCGGAAGCAGACTCGCCGGCGCGGTGCCGAGATCGGCCCGTACCACGTCGGGCACCAGGACATCCGGAAGACCCGCCAACAAGCCCGGGAGGTGCGCCCGCCCCGTCCGGGCCACCCGATCAGGGGGATTGAGCAACGGGCGCGCCGAGGTGGCGAACAGCCGCGCTGCCGACGGCGGCAGCTTCGGCAGCCGGTCTGGATCGCCGATCGCGTTGAACACCAGATCATGGTCCGGCAGGGCGCGGTCCTGGTCCGGCGTGGCGTATTCCACGTACCACCGAATGATCGTCGTGCGCGCGGGCGGAAACAGATGGCGCAATGGGATGTTCCCGGTATCGGCGACGCTCGGCACCAGCACCACCCGCTCCGCGCGCCCTCCCGGCTCGACGAAAACCTGCTGGTCTCGATAGGCCGCGTCACGATGAAAGCGGGCTTCTTCCGGGCGGGAACGGGCGAGCAGGCCGGCCAGGTTCTGGTGGGCGACGCAGAGACCAGGGGCCAGCGCCAAGGCCCGGCGGCATTCGACCTCCGCGGCGTCGAACCGGCCACGCCGCAGCAGAACCGAGCCCAGGCTGGCCGCCACCGCGGCGTTGTCCGGGCCGCAGAGCGCGGCTCGCTGCAAGCACGCTTCCGCCTCAGCCAGACGGTCCAGCGCAGCAAACGCCGCGCCCCATGCCAACAGAATCTCCGCTCGGTTGGGCACGAGGGCATCGGCGCGTTCCAACGCCGCCGCCGCCGCTTCGTGCCGGTGCAAGCGGGTCTGCGCCGCCGCACGGGTCAGCCAGGCGCTTGCCAGGGATGGGTCGGTATCCAGCGCCTCATCGGCCGCCGCGATCGCCGCTTCCGCCTCTCCGGCGGCGAGGAGGCTCGCGGCGAACGCCGCGCGCACCGCGGCGCAGCCGGGATCGCGGGCCAGGATCTCCTGGTAGAAGCCGGCATCCGCTGACAGGGGCGGCATGGTCATGCACTCAGGAACGCGACCGAGCCCGACGCGGACCGGTCAACCCGGTTTTGCCTTAGGAGAATGAAGGGGACGTAAAGGCGCCAAGGGGCCGCCAGCCGCACCGCTCAGCCGCCGCCCAAGCGACGTTCCACCATCGCCCGCCACGGCGCATTGGCCGGAGCCTCGGCCAATGCGCGGCGGAACAGCGCCCCGGCGGCCGGCGTGACATGGCCTTCGGCTTCGGTCATGGCCTCGGCGGTCTCGGCTGCCAGGGTCGGATCAAACCGGGCGACGAGCGCCTTCTGCCAGGCCGCCGCCGCATCGGTCATGTTGCCCAGCCGCGCCTCGGCATTGCCGAGCAGGATGTAGCCCTTGCGCGCCCGGTCCGACATCGGATCGAGCTTGGTGAGTGCGACCTTCAGTTCGTCGATCAGTACGATTTCCTTGCGCGCACGCGCTTCGGCCGCGGCGATACGCGCGGCCAGCGGTGCCGCCGGCAGCTCCGGCGAGCCGCCCACGAGATAGAGCGCCAACGCTCCAACCGGGACCAGGACCAGCGCCGCCCACAAAGGCGAACGGCCGGCCGGGACCGCGCCCGGCTCCTCCCGCCCGGCTTCGGCGAGCATCCGACGCTGCACTTCCAACACGGCCGCGGCATGCTCGGGCACGCCGATGCGCTGGTCGGCAAGGTCGCGGTCCAGCTCCGCCAGCTGGGCTCGATGCAACGCGAGCGCTGACTCGCGCCGCCCGCGGGCCCGTCCGGTGCGAACCAGCGAGAATGCCAGCGGCGCAAGAGCAAGCGCGGCCAGGCCGGCAATGGCGAGCCAGATCATGTCGAAAGGGTCATTTCAGCAGGTCAGCGAGCCGTTGTTGCTCGGCAGGCGACAGCGGTTCGGGGGATGTCGGGTGACGCCGGCGCGCCAGCACCACCGCGGCGCCGCCGACCAGCAGGGCAAGCGCCGGTGCGCCCCAGAGCAGCCAGGTCATCGGGTTGAACGGCGGGCGCAGCAGGATGAAGGTGCCGTAACGCTGTACCATCCAAGCGATGATCCGCTTGTCGGACCACCCTTCCTCCACTCGGCGGCGGATGATGCCCCGAAACTGTTGCGCGAGGCTGGCGTTGGATTGCTCGATGCTTTCGTTCTGGCACACCACGCAACGAAGCTGCATGCCGAGCGCCTCGGCACGCTTTTCCAGGACCGGGTTGGCCAGCATCTCGCTCGGGCTGCTGAGAGCGAAAGCCGGACCGGCGAACAGCAGCAGGACCCCTAGCACGGCGGCGAAGCGGGACCGGATCATGCCAGCTTCCGCAGCAGCGGCAGGATCATGTGGTTGACGGAGTCGGAGGATAGCCCGCCCGCATAGCGCAGCCGCACGATCCCGGAACGATCGACGACGTAGGTTTCCGGCACGCCATAGAGGCCGAAATTGATCGCGGTGCGCCCGTCTGCATCGCGTGCCACGCGGTGGTACGGGTCCCCGTAGCGAGTGAGGAATCCCGACGCGGCAAGCGGTCTGTCCTTGTAGGCAATGCCCCAGATCGTCACGCCCTTCTGGCGCAGGCTCATCAACGCCGCGGTTTCCTCGACGCAGGGAATGCACCAGGAGGCGAAGAAATTGACCAGCGCCGGCAGCGGGCCGGAATTGACGTCCGCATTGGAGAACCCGGCGGACGGCGCCTGGCCCGGCAAGGTGAAGTCAGGCAGGTGCTTGCCCACCAGCATGCTTTGCAGCGCGTGCGGATCGTAGGTGCCCTGGCGCATGCGTAACAGCAACGCCCAGAAAACGCCGCTGCCGACGGCGGCCACGCCGAGCGGGCCAAGCATCAGCAGGCGGCGGCGGGCGACGGCGTCCATCCCTGCCCCTCAGGCCGGCACGCCGACGACGCCGCGCCGCGCCGGCGCGCCAACCCGGAGCCGGCGGTCGATCAGCGACAACGCCCCGCCCAGCGCCATGACCAGCGCCCCCAGCCAGACGAACGCCGCCAGCGGATTGACGTGCAGGCGCAACACCATCTTGCCGCCCTGCTCGCCGCCCGGGGCGATGTAGAGGTCGCGCAGCAGGTTGGTCTGGATCGAGGTGTCGGTCACGGTCTGCTTCTGCTGGGTGAAGGTGCGCAACGACGGATGCACGACAGCGACCTGCCGGCCGTCGCGCATGATCTGCAAATCCACCACCCGCGCGGTGTAGTCGGGCCCCGGCACCTTGCGGATATCGAGCACGTGCCAGCGATAGCCGCCGAAGCCGATGGTCTGCCCCGGCGTCATCGCGACGATGGTGCTCATGGCGAGCGACATGCCGGCGATCCCGGCTACCGTCACGCCCATCCCGGCGTGCGCCACCGCCGCGCCCCAGACGCCAAGCGGCTGGGCTTGGAGCCGCGCCCAGGAATTGGCGAGCGGGATACGGAACAACCGGATGCGCTCGATCACTTCCGCGAAGGCCCCCAGGATAAGCCAGGCGGCGCCGGCAAACCCGGCGGCGGCGAAGGAGCGGTGCAGGCCGAACTCGGCGGCGATGCCGATCAGCGCGGCGATGGCGGCCGCCCACCAGAGCCGCAGCAGGGCCGGCAGCAGGTCGGCGCGCTTCCACGACAACACCGGTCCAACGCTCATCGCGGCGAACAGCGGCACCAGCAGCGGCACCACGGTCAGGTGGAAATACGGCGCGCCGACGCTGAGCTCCATGTGCAACAGGGCCGCGAACAGCGGATAGGTGGTGCCGGTGAACACGACGGCGCAGATCGCGCAGAGCAGCACGTTGTTCAGAACGAGCGCGCCTTCCCGCGAGATCGGCGCGAACACGCCGGTTGCCGCCATCGCGGGCGCGCGGAACGCGAAAAGGGCCAGGCTGCCGCCGATGGTGATGGCGAGCAGGACGAGAATGAACACGCCCTGGGTCGGGGCCTCGGCGAAGCTGTGCACGGAGTTCAGGATGCCGGACCGCACCATGAAGGTGCCGCAGAGACTGAGCGAGAAGGTCGCGATCGCCAACAGGACGGTCCAGGTCTTCAATGTCTCCCGCTTTTCCACCACGATCGCGCAATGGAGCAGCGCGGTGCCGGTGAGCCAAGGCAGCAGGGAGGCGTTCTCCACCGGATCCCAGAACCAGAATCCGCCCCAGCCGAGCTCGTAATAGGCCCACCAGGAGCCGAGCGCGATGCCGCAGGTCAGGAAGCACCAGGCTGCCAAGGTCCAGGGCCGCACCCAGCGCCCCCAGGTGGCGTCGACCCGCCCTTCCAGCAGCGCCGCCACGGCGAAGGCGAAGGGAATCGAGAAGCCGACATAGCCCGTGTAGAGAATCGGCGGATGGATCGCGAGCCCGGGGTCCTGCAGCAGCGGGTTGATCGCCGCGCCCTGGATCGGCGGCGGCCACATGCGCTGGAACGGGTTGGACGCGGTCAGGGTGAACAGCAGAAAACCGGCCGAGACGATCCCCAGCACGCCGATCACCCGCGCCCGCAGCGCCGAGGGCAGGTTGCGCCCGAACAGCGCCACCGCGCCGCCGCATACCGCCAGCACCAGGCACCACAGCAGGATCGACCCGTCGTGGTTCCCCCAGGTTCCGGTGATCCGGTAGAACAGCGGCTCGTGCGACGAGGAGTTCATCGCCACGTCGTAGACGGAGAAGTCGTTGACCACCGCGCTCCAGATCAGGCAGCCGTACGCGGCGATCAGTGCGATCATCTGTCCGACCGCCAGCGCCGGGGCGGCGCCCATCAACCTGGCATCGCGCGCCCGGGCGCCCACGATCGGCAGCACCGCCTGCGCGGCGGCAATCGCAACGGCGAGCGCGAGTGCGAAATGGCCGAGTTCAGGGATCATCCGCCGGCACGTCCTGTGCTTGGGGGCTGGCGGAGCGTGTCCACCGGCTTGAAATGGGTCTTGTCCCACCAGGTGCCGGCGGCCGGCGGCTGGCCGGACGAGGGATTCCAGTGGCCGGATTTCTTCAGCGCGGCGACGACTTCCTTCGGCATGTAGTCGGAGTCGTGCTTGGCCAGCACCTCGTTGGCCTTGAACACGCCGCCCGGCCGGATCGAGCCGATGGCGACGATCCCCTGCCCTTCACGGAACAGGTCGGGCAGCAGGCCCACATAGTCCACCTTCACGGCGGACCGCCCGTCGGTGACCTTGAACGTCACTTCGGGCTGGCCGCGATAGGTCGCGTGGTGCAGGCTGCCTTGCTCGACCAGCCCGCCGAGCCGCAGCACCTGCCCCGGTGGCGGGTCCTTCTGGACGATCTGGGTCGGCGTCACGAAGAAAGTAAGACTGCTCTGGAAGGCGGTGAGCGCGAGCGCGCTGGCCGAACCGACGCCGACCGCGCAGGCGATCAGCAGATAGAGGCGACGACGTTTGCGGGTCATGGCCGCCCCTCCGGTCGGGCCGCTTCCTGCCGGCGGGCCTGCCGTGGGTCGATGGCGGCAAGCCGCCTGGTGGTGTTCAGGAGGCGGCGCCATGCGGCCAGCGCGAAGCCGCCAGGCACGACGATGCCAATCGCGTAGGATGCCGCGACATAAGGAAGGAAGGTCATGCCGCG
Source organism: Rhodospirillales bacterium (assembly GCA_028869315.1). Lineage (GTDB taxonomy): Bacteria > Pseudomonadota > Alphaproteobacteria > Acetobacterales > Acetobacteraceae > JAJZVS01. The sequence goes on along the minus strand of JAGWSV010000131.1, from coordinate 2,220 downwards.
GCCCTTTCCTCGACACGCGCCATGAGTAGCGCGCGGATGCGCCGCTCCATCACCGCCGCACGCAGCCGCGCGGTGATGATCGCCGCGAACCCGAGCGTAAAGCCGAAGGTGGTGAACAGCAGCGGCCAGATCATGGAGATATACATGTGCGGCGCGCCGGTCAGGGTGAAGGTGTTTCCCTGGTGCAACGTGTGCCACCAGTCGACGCTGAACTTGATGATCGGCAAGTCCACCGCCCCCACCAGCGCCAGGATCGCGCCCGCACGGTAGCCACGTTCCGGATTGTCGAACGCGCGCAGCAGCGCGATGTGGCCGAGATAGAGGAAGAACAGCACCAGCACGGAGGTCAGGCGCGCGTCCCACACCCACCAAGCGCCCCACATCGGCTTGCCCCACAGGCTGCCCGTCGCGAGGCAGACGGCGGTGAAGCCGGCGCCGACGGGCCCGATTTCCTGCGCCGCAAGGTCGGCCAGAGGATGGCGCCAGACCAGGGACGCCACCGAGCAGGCGGCGATGGACGCATATCCGGCCGAGGCAAGCCACGCGGCGGGGACATGCACGTACATGATCCGTACCGCATCGCCCTGCTGCCAATCCGCCGGGGAAAAGAACAGGCCCCAGACGATGCCGATCGCGGTCACGATCAGCCCGCCCGCGGTCAGCCACGGCTGCACCTTGCCGGCCAGCCGCAAGAAGCGGCCCGGATTGGCAAAGCGGTGCAGGTTACGCCGGGGCGGCGCGAGGCTGGCGGTGGCGTCCACGGTTACTCCCGGTGCTGGCATGGTCTTCTACTCTACGCTTGGTCAGTGATGAAGGTCTGCTGCATTGCATTGCTGTAAGGCCGGGCTGCAAGGCCGGGCGCCGCTGCCGTTCTTCATGCGATCGGCCGTCATGGTAGAAGCGAATGCAGGCACAAGAACGGAGGGGCGCATGAGGGATACGGAGCGGCACGGCCAGCAGCGGCCAGGTCCGGCGACGTGGGCCGGACGGACGGATCGCCGCGCGCGGGGCGGCGCATGAGCGCACCAGGTTCGCGCCGCTTCTGGCTGGTGAAGTCGGAGCCCGATGCGTTCTCCTGGAACCAGCAGGTCGCCAACGGCGTCGAACCCTGGACCGGTGTGCGCAACCACGCGGCGAAGAACAACCTGAAGGCGATGCGGGTGGGAGATCGCGCATTCTTCTACCACTCCAACACCGGCAAGGAGATCGTCGGCGTCGTGGAGGTGGTGCGCGCCGCATACCCCGACCCGACGGCGGAGAGCGGGGACTGGGTCGCTGTCGACATGCGCGCCGTCGGGCCGATGCCGCATCCGGTGACCCTGGCGGCGATCAAGGCCGCGGCGGCACTGGCCGATCTGGCGCTGGTCCGCCAATCCCGGCTTTCGGTGCTGCCGGTCTCCGACGAACACTGGGCCGAAATCTGCCGAATGGGCGGATGGCCGGGATGACCGAACCATTGTTCGGTTCGTTGAACCCGGGGCCGGCGCCCGCGTCGCGGCGGCTCTGCGCCGTCGAGGACATTCCGGATGGCGGTGCGAAAGGCTTCCCGCCGCCGCCCGGCGGCTTCACCGGGTTGTTCGCAGTCCGCCGCGGCGCCCGGATCACGGTCTATGTGAATGCCTGTCCGCATCTGGGCGTGCCGCTCGACTGGGCGCCCGACCGGTTTCTCTCGGTCGATCGGCGTCACATCATGTGCGCCACCCATGGGGCGTTGTTCGAGATCGCGGACGGTCGCTGCGTGCATGGCCCTTGCTACGGCGCGGCCCTGGAACAGGTGTTGATCCAGGTCAACGGCGGCACCGTCTGGGTGCCGGAGGATGCCGGACTATAACGGCGCCGGGAAGCCGCAACGCCCTTTGGCGGCCCGTTCCTGCGAACGGGCCGCCAACCCGCACGGTCCGGACCGGCAAGCCCGCTGCAAATTCGTGGCTGTTGCCAGAATCTTATTTCGCGAGAGCCGACCGGTACGCAACGTCCCATGCTTGGCCGAAGTGCAATCCAAGGCGCCGCCAACTGGTTAACCGAATTTTGGTTAACATTCTCTATTGCATTGCACAATAAGACAAATCCGCGACTCCAGGGCTTGCCCGGTCATTCGCTCGAACGCTAGTGCTGGCCCGACAGGGACCCATCCGCGACAGGGAGGCACGCCATGGCTCAGGGCGCCGAGAAGGCGAAGCGCGGCAAGCCCCGCGACACTGCGATCGACAAGGATCATCT
>JAGWSV010000130.1 GCA_028869315.1 Rhodospirillales bacterium | reverse complement strand
TTGCGCCAGCCGAGCAGTTCGGCCGCCGCAGGATCGGCCGGCGCGGCGAACACCGCCTCGGGCGGGCCTTCCTGCACCACCTGGCGGCCATGCATCACCGCGACATGGTCGGCCATCGCCGCCAGCAGCGCGTCATGGGTGGCGACCAGGGCCGGAATGCCGAGCTCGTGCAGCCGCGCGATCACTTCGCGCATGATCGCCTCGCCGGTGGCGGCATCGAGCGACGCGGTCGGTTCATCGAGCAGCAGCAGCGCCGGATGCCGCGCCAGCGCCCGCAGCAGCGCGACCCGCTGCTGCTGCCCGCCGGATAGCTGCGCCGGATAGCGCTCGGCCAGGGCGCCGAGGCCCAATCGATCGAGCCAGGCCATCGCCGCCTGCCGCCGCTTCCGCCGCGACCCGTCCAGCGCGTAGGCGACGTTGCGCCACACCGGCAGGTGCGGAAACAGCGCCGCGCCCTGCGGCAGGTAGCCCACCGGACGGCGATGCGCCGGCAGGCCGTCGAACGGTGCGCCGCGCGCCGGCAGCAACCCGGCGAGCGCTTTGAGGAGCGACGACTTCCCCTCGCCGCTCGCCCCCAGCAGCACGGTGAACCCGCGAACGGCGAAGCGCGCCGCGAGCGCGACCGGACGGGTCAGGGTGAGATCGACGGCGAGGCCGGCGGGCGGCGCGGCGGCGCGGATCGCCCCGGCGGCCGCCCCCGGCGGGGGGGCGTGGTCAGGCCACATGCTTCCCCCGTCCCCACAGGCCGAGCAGCAGCGGCAACGGCAGCCCGATCAGGAAGAACGCCCACAGCACCGGATAGACCGCCGACAGGCCGGTATCCTGCAGATTGACCCAGAGCCGTACCGGAATGCCCTGCGGATAGTAGGCGACGATCAGCGCGATCCCGAACTCCCCCAGCGCGCGCACCCAGGCCAGCGCGACGCCGGTGGCCAGCCCCAGCCGCGCCAGCGGCAGGCTGACATGCCAGAACGTATGCCAGGGGCCGCGGCCGAGGGTGCGGGCGATCTCCTCGTATTCGCGCGGCACGCCCTCGAACGCGGCCCGCGCCGCGAGCACGTAATAGGGCGCGCTCGCATAGACCTGCGCCAGCAGGAACGCGGCGGGGGTGTTGGTCAGATCGAGGCCGAACGCGCCGGCGGTGCGGCCGACGGCGCTGTAGGGGCCATAGGCCATCGCCAGCAGCAGCCCCATCGCCAGCGGCGGAGTGAGCAGCGGCACCAGCAGCAGCGCGTCGAGCAGCGCGCGGCCCCGCCGGCCGCGCCGCGCCAGCCACCAGGCGAGCGGCGTGCCCCCGAGCACGACCAGCGCCAGCGCCAGCAGCGTGCCGACGACGGAGGTCTCCACCGCGTCCCAATCGCCCGCATCCGGCGCGATATGCCGCCAGGGGGTGGTGACCAGCAGGCCGCCATACGGCAGCAGCAGGAAGCCGAGCGCGAGCAGGCCCAGGACCGGCAGGGTCCAGGAGCGCGGCCGACCGGCCTCGGCGCCGGCCTGCCCGACCAGGGCGGGCTCCGGCGCCGCGACCGCAAGCAGCGGGTCGGCGCCGGAGGACGGCATCAGGCGCCGAGAACAGGCCCGCCAGGCGGGCTGTAGCCGTAGGACGCGAACAGTTTCTGCCCCTCCGCGCTGCGCAGGAAATGCACGAACCGGCGTGCCATCGCCGGGTCGGCCGCGTTGTCCAGCGCCACCGCATAGAACTCAAGCGGCTGGGGGGAAACCGTCTTGTGTGTCCCGTGCGGTCCGGGGACGGTGATCTTCGCCCGGTCGTACCACGCCTTCGCCTGGGTGGGATCGCCGAGATTGATTTCCTTCGGCAGCAGGATGAACGGCAGGCGCTGGGATTTCACGGCGCTGAGATAGCCGGAGGAGGCGTCGATCTGCCCGGCATCCAGCCGCGCCAGCAGCGAGGTCTCGGTGAAGATCTGCCGCGGGTTCAGCGTCTCGCCGAGCAGGCGGTGGGCGAGGCCGGGCTTGCGGTAATAGAGCTCCGCCAGCCGCAGCGCGAACAGGATGTTGCGCCCCTGCGGATCGGTGCGCGGATCGGTGCGTCCGAAGCGCAGCCCGGGCTTCAGCAGCACCTCGTACCAGGGCAGCCGGCCGGCGGCGGCCGCTTCGAAATCCTTCGCGAAGCGGCTCTTCGGGCTGTAGGCGATGCACATCTGCGTGCTTGCCACCGGCACCGCGTGCGGGCCGAGGCCGGCCTTGCGCACCACCTCGAACGGGCCGGCGGTGATCGGGATGAAGACGTCCGCGCGCAACTGCTTCGCCGCGATCAGCCGCGCCAGCGCGAAGGCGCCCTGGCCGATCCCCTGGACCTGCACATGGGCCGCGGAGGCGAAGGCCGGCCCGATCCCCTTGTCCATCAGCGCGCCCATCGAGCCGGCATAGGCGACGCGGAAAGGGGCGGCGGCGCGCGCCGCGGCCGGCACGGCGAGGGGCAGGGCGGCAAGCAGCGGCGCGGTCAGCGCCTGGCGTCGGGAAATCATGCACCGGGACTTTCAGGTCGTGGCGATATGGCCGCACGACGATATCGCCCGTCGGACATAACGGCAAGCCGGAAAAAGGGGGCGAGCGCGCTCGCCCCCTTGGAACCGGCCTGGTCCGAGGATCGGCCCCGGGCCGCGATCACCCCACCACGCGCAGGCGCGGACGCGCCTTGGCGGCCATGCCGCGATAGAGGCTGAGGTAATCGGCGGCCATCCGTCCGGCGCTGAACCGCTCCTCGAACCGCGCGCGGATGGCGCGGCGGGACAAGCTGTCGAGCCGGCCGACGGCGGCGACCGCCGCCTGCTCGTCGCGCACCACGAAGCCGGTCAGCCCGTCATCCACCACCTCCGGCACCGAGCCGGCGGGGAAGGCGATCACCGGGGTGCCGCAGGCCATCGCCTCGATCATCACCAGGCCGAACGGCTCCGGCCAGTCGATCGGCAGCAGCAGGCCCATGGCGCCGCTGAGGAACTCGGGCTTTTCGGCGTCGCCGATCTCGCCGATCATCTCCACGTGACGACCGTCGATCATCGGGCGGATACGGGTGCGGTAGTACTCTTCGTCCACCCGGTCCACCTTCGCCGCGATCTTCAGCGGAATGCCGGCGCGGCGGGCGATGCGGATGGCGCGGTCCGGCGACTTCTCCGGCGCGATGCGGCCGAGGAAGGCGAGATAGGCGGGCTTCACCGGACGCGGCGTCAGCAGGTCGAGCGGCAGGCCGTGATACACGGTGGCGACGAAATTCGCCTCCGGCAGCGGCCGGCGCTGCGCATCGGAAATCGATACCACCGGCGCGTCGCTGAACCGGCTATAGACGGGGCGCAGTTCCGGCAGGTCGAGCCGGCCGTGCAGGGTCGTCAGGAACGGCGTGCTCTGCCGGCTGAACAAGGGATAGGACCAGTAGTCCAGGTGGAAATGCAGCACGTCGAACTCGTCCGCGCGGCGGTAGACCTCTTCGAGCATCAGCATCAGCGGTGCCAGCGGGTCGCGCAGGCCCGACTCGAAGCGCAGCGCCTGCGGCGCCATCGGCGCCAGCCGCGCGGCGGTGACGGAATCGCCGCTCGCGAACAAGGTGACGTCGTGACCCTGGCGGACCAGTTCTTCGGTGAGGAAGGACACCACGCGTTCGGTGCCCCCATACAGGCGCGGCGGAACGGACTCGGTCAGCGGGGCGATTTGAGCGATTCGCATGGCGTTCGTGTCTCCTGGGTTCGCCGGTCGAAGCCGGCGGCCGACGGGGACCATAAATTGCCCGGATCGGGCTTTTTTACGGCGGCATCTGTCCGGAACCCGCCGCAAATCGCGGTGTGCGCATGAGCAGGACCACCCGCCGCCCGGTTTTCCGCGCGGAACGCCGCGGCCGGGCGCGCCACCCGGTCGCCGCCTCCGTCCGGAATGCGGCGGGCGCATGCCTGGCATGGCTGATCTTCGTGCTGCCGGCGGGGATGGGTGCGATGGCGCTGGCGGGCGGGCCGGCCTGGGCGGACACCGTCGCGCATGCCGCGCCACCGGTTGCAGCGGCGGCCGGGCCGGCGGGCGCGGTCAAGCCCGCACCGGCGGCAAAGCCGGCGGCGCGGCCCGCC
>JAGWSV010000129.1 GCA_028869315.1 Rhodospirillales bacterium | reverse complement strand
GGCGGCCACCTGCGGGACCAGCTGCAGCAGCCAGCGCCAGGCGCGCGGCAGCAGCTCGGGCGGCGGCGGCGGATCGTCGAACGACACGTCGCGGATGCGGTACGAGGGAAGGAATTGCGGCGGCGGCTTGCGCACAGGTTTCGGCGGCGGCACCGGGGTGGCGGCGACGGCGCAGAACCGCGCCAGCAACTGGCGCAGCCGCCCGAGCAGGTTGGTGGCCTGCACCGGGTTCAGGCCCACCGGGTTCAGGCCCACCGGGTTCAGGCCCGCCGGATCGGCCCCCGCGGGCGTGCCCCAGGCGGCGATGCACTCGGCCAGCCAGGCGACGATGGCGGTGAGGCGCGCGAGGGGGGGTTCGGCGGTGATGGCGGCGGCGGACATGGGCTGGGCGGTGCGGGGTTGGGTGGGCTGACGGTAGGGGGAAAAGGTTGAGATTCCGTTAAGGCGGGGGCGGCGGGGCGGGCGCCAGCCCCCGGCTTCATCGGCGCGTCATCCGGGCGACAGCGCCGCGATGGTGCGGCACTCCGCCACGGTTTCGCATGGGCAGGGCCCGATCGTCGCCCGCAGCGCGTCGCGCAGCGCCGCGAGATCCGCGAGCTTGCGCTCCACCGCGTCCAGATGGGCCCGCGCGATCCGGTCGGCTTCCGCGCAGGGCGCGTCCCGCTGGTCGGACAGCAGCAGCAGCGTGCGCACCGCCCCGAGCGGAAAGCCGAGGCCGCGGGCGCGGCGGATGAAGCCGAGCCGTTCGAGATGCGTCCGGTCGTAGAGCCGGTAGTTGCCCCGCGTGCGCGCCGGCGGCGCCAGCAGCCCGATCCGTTCGTAGTAGCGGATGGTTTCCACCGACGTCGCGGTTTTCCGCGCGAGCGCGCCGATCTGCAGCCTGGCCTCGTTCATGTCTGCCTGTCCGTTGTCCTGGCCCGTGCGGTTGACCCTGTAGCCGCTTCAGGCCCCATGTGGGGAGCCGTCGGGGATATGTCCGGACGAGGTGATCGATGGCGTGCGGCTGCGACGACAGTGCCTGTGGCGGGTCGAAGGACGCGCCGGACCCGCGCTGGCGGCGGGCGCTGTGGATCGCGCTCGCGGTGAATGCCGGGTTCTTCCTGGTCGAACTGACGGCCGGCGTCGCCGCCGGATCGGCCGCCTTGCAGGCCGATGCGCTCGATTTCTTCGGCGACGCGGCGAATTACGGGGTCAGCCTGGGGGTGGCCGGCCGGACCCTGGCCTGGCGCAGCCGCGCCGCCGCGCTGAAAGGCGCCACCATGGTGGCGTTCGCGCTCTGGGTGCTGGGCAATGCCGCCTGGCACGCCTGGGCCGGCAGCCTGCCGCGGCCGGAGGTGATGGGCCTGGTCGGACTGGGCGCGCTGGCGGCGAATGCCGGCGTTGCGGCGATGCTCTACCGCGACCGCGGCGGCGAGGCGAACCGGCGCTCCGTCTGGCTGTGCGCGCGCAACGACGCGATCGGCAACCTCGCCGTCCTGCTGGCGGCGGCCGGGGTGTTCGGCACCGGGGCGGGGTGGCCGGACGCGATCGTCGCGGCGGTGATGGGCGGGCTTGGCCTGCAGGCCGGGGTGAGCATCCTGCGCCAGGCCCGCGGCGAACGGCGCGCGGAGGCGGCGCGGCGCGCCGCGCTGTCGGCCGGGTAGCGCCGCGCCGGGCCGCGCGCGCGGTGCCGTCCGGAGCTTCAGCCCGTCCGGTGCGGGCCGAGCCACCCCATGCGCGCCTCCGGCTCGGCGTCCGTGCTCGGCAGATAGGGCTTCACGTCCAGCAGGGGCGTGCCGTCCAGGCAGTCGAGGTAGCGCACCAGCAGCGTGTCCGGCCCGTCGAACCCGTCGAACGCCACCACCGACAGCCCGATCGGGTTCGGCCGCGCCGGAGAGCGGGTGGCGAACACGCCGCGTTCCTCGCCGTCGAAAGGCGGGGTGAACACGAGCTTCGGCGCCCGGCCGCGATGCAGCCAGTAGAGCAGGATCAGGTGGCTGAACCCCTCCAGGCTGCGCAGGCCCGGCGCATAGGCGGCCAGCAGCCGCACCCGGCAGACCGGCGGCGGATGGGGCTGGCGGCCGTTGCGCGGACAGGCCTCCAGGGTGGCGAACGGGGTGGAGATCGTCCCGATCGGGCGCAGGGTGAAGCTCTCGTCCGGCATCATGGGGCCTCGGGGTGTGACAAGCCGCGGCGCCTTGCCTAGCATCGGTTCCATCTCCAAGAAAGGAACGCCCCCCGATGCCCAGCGCCTTCCCGTTGCCCGAGAGCGATCCCGCCAGTCTGGGCCTCGCCGCCCGGCCGCTCGCCGTACTCGACGCGCTGATCCGCCAGCACATCGAGGACGGGCGCTACCCGGGGGCGCAGATCGCGTTCGCGCGCCACGGCAAGCTGGCGGCGTTCCAGAGCTTCGGCCACGCCGCCGACGGCGCCGAGGCGAAGCCGGTCACCGGCGACACGCTGTTCCTGCTGTTTTCGCAGACCAAGGTGCTGACCTCGGCCACCGTCTGGACCCTGATCGAGGACGGCGCGCTGTCGCCGATGGACCGGGTCGCCGACCACCTGCCGGAATTCGCCGCGCGCGGCAAAGCCGACATCACCCTGCACCAGGTGATGACCCACCAGGGCGGCTTCCCGACCAGCGACGTGACCCGCGAGAGCTGGGCCGACCACGCGCGCATGCGCGCCGAGGTGTGCGACTTCTCGCTCGACTGGACCCCCGGCACGCGCATGCAGTACCACGGCCGCGCCGCCCATCTGACCCAGGCCATGGTGATCGAGGCGGTCACCGGCCGCGACTACCGGGAGGTGATCCGCGAACGGGTGATCGCGCCGTTGGGGCTGGCGAACGATATCTTCGTCGGCGTGCCGGCCGAACAGCAGCATCGCTGCGCCGATACCTACGCACCCGAACCGCGCGACAACTCGCCCGAGTTCCGCGCCGCCGGCCTGCCGCACTCCGGCGGCTACGCCACCGCGCGCGGCATGGCGGCGTTCTACCAGATGCTGCTGGCGGGCGGGCGGCTCGGCCCGGTGCGGGTGCTGTCGCCGCGCATGGTGGCCTACGGCACCCGCAACCATACCGGCGATACGCCGGACCGGCAGATGGACGGGATCCCCATGCATCGCGGCCTCGGCCCGCATGTGCGCGGCGACAGCGACCGCATCCGCGGGCTGGGCACCATCGGCGCACCCGCCACGTTCGGCCACGGCGGGGTCGGCACGTCCTACTCCTGGGCCGATCCCAGCAGCGGCGTGTCGTTCACCTATCTGAGCAATTTCGTGCAGCCTGATCCCTGGCACTCGCTGCGCCTGGATCGGGTAAGCAACATTGCGCATGCGGCGATCGAGGGGTAGGTAAGGCTAGGGGGCTCTGCCCCCCTGGACCCCCCGCCAGGGGACAAGTCCCCTGGACCCCTCCAACGGCTTCGCCCGGGAAAGGGGCGCAACCAAGCGGTTACAAGCCGCACCGTCGCGCCCCTTTCCCGGGCGAAGCCACCCCAAGGGATGCAAGGGACTTGTCCCTTGCCGGGGGTCCAGGGGGCGGAGCCCTCCTGGTCTTCCTACTCTTCGCTCACCCCGCGGCGCTCTCCACCATCGCGCGGGCGGACTGGATGCGGTCCAGCAGCGCGTCTTCGACGGCGGGGTCGGATTTGTCGGCGGCTTCGTAGGCGGCTTCGGCTTCGCTCAGCCGGCGTTCGCCTTCGGCGCGGGAGACGTCGGCGACGGCGATCGCTTCGTTTGCGAGCACGGTGCAGTGTTCGGGGGTGATTTCCGCGAAGCCGCCGGCGACGAACAGCCGGTCGCTGATCTGCTCGCCGGTGTAGAGATGGATCTGCCCGCCGCGCAGGGTGACGATCATCGGCGCGTGGCCTTCCAGCACGCCGATATCGCCTTCGCTTGCCGGGATCACGACCATGTCGACCGGTCGCGACAGCAGCAGCTTTTCCGGGCTGACGATTTCCAGCGCGACCGGCATCAGGCGGTGGCCTTCAGGCTTTCGGCTTTCTTCACCGCTTCCTCGATGGTGCCGACCATGTAGAAGGCGGCTTCCGGCAGGTGGTCGTATTCGCCGGCGCAGATCGCCTTGAAGCTGCGCACCGTGTCGGCGATCGGCACGAACACGCCGGGGAAGCCGGTGAACACCTCGGCCACGTGGAAGGGCTGGCTCAGGAAGCGCTGGATCTTGCGGGCGCGGGCGACGACCAGCTTGTCATCGTCACTGAGCTCGTCCACACCCAGGATGGCGATGATATCCTGCAAGTCCTTGTAGCGCTGCAGCACCTTCTGCACCGCGCGCGTCGTGCTGTAGTGCTCCTCGC
>JAGWSV010000128.1 GCA_028869315.1 Rhodospirillales bacterium | reverse complement strand
GGCGGTCACCCGCGTCGCCGCGGCGGCCGGCGGGCGGCACGCGGCGCGGCGCGCGCCTCCGGGCCGGGGCCGGCGGAGGCGGCGGTTTCCCGCCCCAGCTGGTCGCGCAGCACCCGCAGCGGCACTTCCTCCACCTCGCCGCGGCCGAGGTTGCCCAGTTGGAACGGGCCGTACGCCACCCGGATCAGCCGCGAGACCGGCAGGCCAAGCGCCGTCATCACCCGCCGCACCTCCCGGTTGCGCCCTTCCCGCAGGCTGACGCTGAGCCAGGCGTTCTCGCCCTTCGTCGAGTCGAGCCCGGCCTCGATCGGCCCGTAGCGCACGCCCTCGACCGTGATCCCATTGGCCAGGGCCGCCAGCGCCTTGGGGTCCGGCCGGCCATGCACCCGCACCCGGTAGCGCCGCAGCCACCCGGTGGCGGGCAGTTCCAGCCGCCGCGCCAGCGCGCCGTCGTTGGTCAGCAGCAGCAACCCCTCGCTGTTGAGGTCGAGCCTGCCGACGCTGATCACCCGCCCGAGCGCCGGCGGCAGCTTCTGGAACACGGTGGGGCGGCCCTCGGGGTCGCGGTGGGTCGTCACCAGTCCGTCGGGCTTGTGGTAGCGCCAGAGGCGGGTCCGCTCCGGCGGCTCCACCGGCACGCCGTTCACCACGATCAGGTCGTCCGGCTGCACGAAGGTGGCGGGATGGGTCACCGGGGCATTGTTGCGGCGCACCTTGCCGTCGGCGATCAGCCGCTCGGCGTCGCGCCGGCTGGCCACGCCGGCACGGGCGAGGAACTTGGCGATGCGTTCGCCCCGCGCGCCGTCCCCGGCGTTCTCGCCGGGGTCGGCCGCCTTGGCGCCTTCCGGCCCGGCGGGTTCCGGCTCAAGGGGTTCCGGCTTGGCGGCACGGGGCGCTTTCACTGGCCGCAGGCCGCGACCAGCGCGTCGAAGATGCGCCGGTCGCCAGGGTCGATCAGGAACTCCGGGTGCCATTGCAGGCCAAGGCAGAACCGCGCCGCCGGATCCTCCACCCCCTCGATCACCCCGTCCGGCGCGATCGCGTTCACCGCCGCGCGCGGCCCCGGCGCGGCGACCGCCTGATGGTGGGCGGAGTTCACCGCCATCGTTGCCGTCCCGACGATCGCGGCGAGCCGCGTGCCGGGGATGATGTCGACCGTATGGCCGGGCTGGTGGCGCGGGTTCGGCTGTTCGTGCTCCAGCGCGTTCGCGATCGCGTCGGGAATATGCTGGATCAGCGTGCCGCCGAGCGCGACCGCCAGCAATTGCTCGCCGCCGCAGATGCCCAGCACCGGCAGGCCGCGATCCAGGGCGCCGCGCGCCAGCGCCAGTTCGGCTGCGGTGCGGTCTTCCTTCAGGCTGACGGTGGCGTGCCGGGTTCCGGCGCCATACAGCTCCGGGTCGACGTCGAACGCGCCGCCGGTGATCACCAGCGCGTCGATCCGGTCGAGATACGCCGCCGCCAGCGCCGCGTCGTGCGGCAGCGCCACCGGCAGCCCGCCGGCGCCGGCGATCGCGTCGGCATAGTTGCGGCGCAGGGCATACCAGGGATAGGCCGAGTAGCCGCCGGGGGGTTCCGCATCGAGGGTGACGCCGATCAGCTTGCGTCGCGCTTGTGTGTTCATAGGCCGGTGCCGGTGTCCTGCCCCTGAAATGCCCTCGCATTTCAGGGACCAGCAGGCCACTGAAAACAAAGAGCTGGTGTCCCGATCCATGACAACGCTGTGTGCGTGTCGGGACACTAGACCCGCCGACGGCCAGCGGGCAAGAAGCGGCGTGATGGCGCAGCATCTCCCCGACCCGATGACGCTCGCGCTGGCCGAGGCCGCCGCCGCCGCCGCGCGCGGGGAGGTGCCGGTGGGCGCCGTGGTGTGCGGCCCCGACGGCGCCGTGCTGGCGCGCGCCGGCAACGAAACGGAGACCCGCGCCGACGCCTCCGCCCACGCCGAAATGCTGGCGCTGCGCGCGGCGGCGGCGGCGCGCGGGGCGCCGCGCCTGCCCGACTGCGACCTGTTCGTGACCCTGGAGCCCTGCCCGATGTGCGCCCAGGCGGCGAGCCTGTTCCGCGTGCGCCGGCTGGTGTTCGGCGCCTACGACCCCAAGGGCGGCGGGGTGGAGCACGGCGCGCGGGTGTTCGCCGCCACGTCCTGCCATCATCGTCCCGAGGTGGTGGGGGGCGTGCGCGAGGGCGCGGCGCAGGCCTTGCTGCGCGCGTTCTTCGCCGCCCGGCGCTGAGGCCCGGTGTCGCACCCGCCCCGCCCCGATCCCGGCGCGCCGTTGCCGCCCGAGCCCGCCGGCGGGCCGGTGGTGCAGGTCACGCTGAAGGGCGGGCTCGGCAACCGGATGATCCAGTTCCTGGCCGCCTACCGGCTCGCGTCGCTGGTCCCCGGTTGCCGCATCGGCAACGTGACCTTGCCGGAATGGGGCATCCACCTGCCCCCGATCGCGCCCGGCCCGGAACCGATGACGTATCTGCGCGACAGCATCGCGGCCGGCGGCCAGCGGATCGACCTTGCGGACATCGCCGCCGCGCTGAACGACGGCACGGTGGCGCGGGTCGAGATGGACCATTTCGGCCAGGACCTGCGCAACCTGCCGTCGCGCGACGTGGCGGCGGCGCTGTTCCCCCCGGGCGTTCCCCCGATCGCCCGCTTCGGCCGCGACACGCTGCTGATCAACATCCGCGGCGAGGAGATCCTGACCGGCGTGCACCCGCACTACACCCTGCTGCCGGTGCCGTTCTACCAGGAGCTGGTGGCGCGCACCGGGCTCACGCCGGTGTTCCTCGGCCAGATCGCGCCCAATCCGTACACCGACGCGCTGCGCGCGGGCTTTCCCGATGCGCGCTTCATCACGAGCCACGGCGCCGCCACGGATTTCGCCACCTTGCGCCACGCGCGCAACGTGGTGGTGGCGGTCAGCACCTTTTCGTGGCTCGCCGCCTGGCTGTCGGAGGCGGAACGGATATTCCTGCCGCTCTCGGGGTTCCTCAACCCGGCGCAATCTCCGGACATCCATCTTCTGCCGCTCGACGACCCGCGCTACCGGTTCATCCTGTTTCCGTTCAATCCGGCGGTTCCGGTCGCCGAGGCGGCGGCGGCGCACGCCGCGCTCGCAGGCACCTGGCGGCTGATGGGCGCCGACATGATCGCGGAGCTGATGACCCGCCGGCCGCGCTTTCCGGTGAGCGCCCATGCCATGCGGGCGGAGTTCGACGAGGCGTTCTATCTTGCCCGCTACCCGGACGTGCGCGAGGCGGTACGACGCGATGCGTACCATTCCGCTTATGAACACTATGCGTTCGAGGGCCATGCCGAGGGGCGCGAGCCGTTCGCGCTGGACCGCGCCTGGTACTGCCGCGCCTATCCGCTGGCGGCGATCGAGGTCGGGCAGGGGGATTTCGCCGGCCTGCACCACCATTACGTCGCGGTGGGCCGGGCGCGGGGCTACGCGCCGCTGCCGCCCGGCGCCGCCGGCTCGCCATAGACCTGAACCTGGTCGAGGCAAAGCTCTCCGGTGCCGGGCCGGCGGATCCGCAGGTGGCGGGCCGGCACCGGGCCCGCGCCGGCTCGCCACCAGAACGGCGCCGCATCGACGCCGCCGACGCGGAGCGGGTCGCGCTTCACCGCCTGCGTCACCCAGCGGGCGCCGTCGGACGACGTCTCGATCGTAAACCGGTCGAGCCGCGCCGCGCTCGGCGGGCAGGGGCCGAACACCCGCACCTCGTGCAGCCGCGCGCGGGTTCCGAGATCCACCTGCCACCAGGGACCGTCTTCGTTGCGGGTTCGGCTCTGGGCGGTGCCGCGGATGCGGCCGTTGACCGCGCCGGGGGCAGCCGGCGGGGCCGCATCCGCCGCCGCCGGCGGGCCGATCGAGCTTTGCCGCGCCGCCCGCCCGCGAGCTCGGGCCAGCCCGGCTGCGGCAGCAGCGCGCCGGC
>JAGWSV010000127.1 GCA_028869315.1 Rhodospirillales bacterium | reverse complement strand
CGGTGCGGCAACCCGACCTGGCGCCATCTCGGCGAAATGCGCAGCGAGCTGCTGTGACGTTGTCCGTGAGATCCCGAAGGACGCATCGGCCAGGGCCATGTAGTTGGCCAGCCACGCTCCGAACACACGCACCAATTCGGGGACGCATGTATGCGGATGGGTCACGGGGATCAGGTCGTAAATAACACCGGCGATCCGGCCACCGCGTTCTTTGAAGCGACGAACCGCTGGCCATGGAGGCGTTGACCACGACGAGTCGAGCAGAAGCAGGATGTCGCCAGCGCGGACACTCCGCTCGTCCAGACCCACGTGCCTGGCTGGAGGGGAACTCAACGCGCGCAACCGCGTGGAGCGCCATCCCACGTAACGAAGCAACTGCAACAGAAGGCGGCTCAATCCTGGCTGGCAGGGAGGCGCGTACACGAAGCGATGCACACGAGGAGATGGCAGTATCTTCGTAATGCTCCGCAGCGCGAACCGCCATACGGGCCGGCTTGCCCGCACGACGAACCCGCGAAATCCGTTATGCGGCACCTCATTGACCGCCGCGATCGGGGCGTCCGGCGCGCTTTCGGCCTCGGCGACCTTGTCGCGCAGTACATTGGCGATGTCGGCTTCGACCAGCCGGTCGTCGCTCAGAATGACCGGCACAACCTTGTAGCCCAATGCTGCGCCCGCATCGCGCGCATGCCGCACCACGTTGCGGACCACGCGCTGGATGCCGGTGTTCACGTCGCTGTGATACGTATGCGTACATTCGATGAAGATGGTCGGAACGCCAGCAGCGCGGTCCTGCGCGGCCGTGTCGTCCGTATTTGGACGCGCATCGTGGCGAACGACACGCCGCACACGAATGGACAGCTTCCTGAGCGGCGCGGTGATCCGCCATGATCGGCTGCGATAGACAAGATCAAGCTGCGTCTCGCGTTCCCGCAAATGCTCCGCGACACTCTGGCTGGCGACCGCCTCGCTGGCGAGCCGCTGTCGCAAGTCGCGGACCTGCCCGGCGAGATCGGCCGCCACCGCTTCGGTCTTCGCGACGTCCTGCTCGGCCCGCCGCAGAGATCGCTCGGCGCTCTCCGCGCGCCGTTCCGCCGCTTCGGCCCGTTGCTGCGACTCCCGGCAGGCGACGACGGTAAAGTCGTCGAACACGTTCGGCGGATAGTCGAACGCTCCCGAAAGCTCGGCATGTTCCTCGGCAATGTAGTACCTATTGAGACCGTCCGCATAGGCGAACCGATAGCGTCCTGAAAGGATCAGCGCCTCCCATTCCTGATGGGTGGGGTGCTGGGCCATTGGCGCCATCGCCTCGACGACGATGATCCATGGCCGCCAGCGCATCAGATCGAGCCCGAGCAGGACGTCCTTCTCCGCCCCTTCGACGTCGATCTTGAGGAAATGGATCTCGCCCGTGACGTATTCGGCGCAGATGCTGGAGAGCGTCCGAACGCCGATGTCCATGGTCCGAACGGGGTAGCCGGCTGCCCGGTGCTGTTCCGCTACCGATGGGTCGATGGTGGACAGCCCGGTATCGGGGATTTCATACAAGGTCACCGACCCGGATGCCGCGCCGGCAGCAAGCGGCAGGGTGATGTCCCGGCTCCGTTCGGCCTGCAGGCGGCGAACGCACGCGGGGACCGGATCAATATTGATACCCCGCCATCCTTCCAGATAAAACGCCTTGGTGACGGAATGGAGATTGGGATCATTTGCGCCCACGTCGATGTAGAAGCCCTGATCCACGCCGCGCAGCGCGCGGCGGAGCATCACATCCTCGTAGTTCTGTGCGTAGGAAACAAAGGTCATTCGCGGCCGGACGCTATGGAACATCTCATGGGATGTACGGCGAGGACACGGAAAAGAAGATCTACCAGCGGAGTGGCCCCGGACAGACGAACGAGATCCAACTCGATAACCTGTCAATACGGCAAGACGGCGGCGCGCGCCATCAAGCTTTCGTGACGATCGGCGCAGTCGCCGTGTGGACGCTTCCGGCTACGCGGCACAACCGGAAGGCTGCCCTTCCAGGATAAGGCGCGCCAGCCCGGCCCAGCGGTCCAGGCGGTCCGCCGGGACCCTGCAAGCAGCGGTCGAGGGGGCCAGCGCCGCCGCAATCCCCGCCGCCACGTCCGCCCCGTCCACCGCGCACAGGACCGCGAGCGCCTCCCCCTCCAACTGCCGCGCGATCCCCCCCACGCGGGTCGCCACCACCCGGCGCCCCGCCGCCAAGGCCGCCGCCGCCACCCCGCTCTGGCTCGCTTCCCGATACGGCAGCACCACGATATCCGCCCAGGCCAGCAGCGTCCCCACTTCCTGCTCCGGCACCCAGCGGTTCTCCACCGTCACGCCGGGCAGCGCGCGCAGCGCCGCCAGCGCCGCGCTTTCCGGCCCCTGGCCGACCACCCGCACCACCATGTCCGGCCGCGGCCCCAGCAGGCGCAGCGCCTCGGCCAGCAGATCGAGCCCCTTGTACGGCAGCAGCCGCCCGAAGCTCAACACCCGCCGCGGCCCGTCATGCGCGCCCGACGGCGCCGAAACCCCGAAATCGAACGGCGGATGGGTGCCGCGCAGCAGCGGCGTTCCCGCCCGCACCAGCCGCTGCGCCCGCAATCGCTCAACCACGTGCTCCGACAGCGCCAAGACCCGATCGGCACGCCGGACCAACGCCCGCTGCAACCGGAATTGCAGCGGAAACCCGTCTCCCGGATGCGCCTCGGCGTCGTGCACGATCACGGCAAGCGGGATGCCGGCCCGCCGGGTCGCCGCGCGCATCAAAAGATCGAGCGGCCCCGGCATCGCGCACACCGCAAGATCCGGCCGCAGTCGCCGCAGCGCCGATGTCAGCCGGGCGATCACCACCGGCGCGCGGAGGGCCTGGCCGATCAGCCCGCCCACCCCCGCGTAGGTTGGCATCGGCAGATCGCAGCGCGGCGGCTCCGGCCCGAGCAGGATTTCCGCGCCGGTGGACAGCGACAGCAGCGCCTCCACCCCGGGCAGGGCGGCAAAGCCGCCGGCGAGCGCGGCGGCGAAGCGCGGGCCGGCGCCACGCCGCCCCCATTGCCACACCAGCACCCTCATGCCGGACCCGCCCTCATGCGGGCCCGGCCACCCCGAGCGCCCGCACCGCCTCTGCCAGCGGTGCCGTCCCGAGCCGGGCGCGGGCCATCGCCTGGCCCGCCGCTCCCAAGGATCGCCGTGCCGCCGGATCATCCGCCAGCCGGCGCAGCCAGGCGGAGGCATCCGCCACATCCGCCTCGGCCCAGACCGCGCCGGGCCCGCCATAGACGTCGCGCGGGTCCGACACGGGGACCAGCCGGTAGCGCACCAGGGCGGCGCTGCCGTCCGCCATGAAATCCAGGTTGCCCGACCAGCCGGTCGCGATCACCGGCTTGCCGAGCAGCATCGCTTCCGCCGGCACCAGGCCCGCGCCCTCGCTGCGATGGAGGGACAGCACCACATCGGCGCAGGCCGTCAGCGCCAGCGAGTCCGCGGCCGGCAGGGTTCGCGTCTCCAGCCGGATGTTCGCCGCGCCCGCGATGGCGGCGGAGAGCCGGGCGAAATCCTCGGGGTTGTGGTCCGGATTGCCGACTTTCAGCAGCAGCAGCCGGTCGGGCCGGTCGCCGAACGCGTCCCGGAAGGCGGCGATCGCCGCCAGCGGGTTCTTGCGGGTGAAGGAAGAGGCCAGGTTGAACGAGGTGAGCACCACCACCGCCCCCTCCGGCAGGCCGAACTCGGCGCGCCCGAGCGGCGCCGGTGCCAGCGCGGCGCTGGCGAGCGGATGCGGAACCACGCGCGGGGCGGCGGTCAGCAAGGGGCGCAGTGCCGCCGCGGAGAAATGCGACGGCGTCCAGACATCGTGGGCCAGGCGTGCGCCGAAGCGCCAGTCCGGCGGCGCGACCGGCAGTTCCCAGACCCAATACCCGACGAGCCGCCGGCCGCGCAGCAAAGGCCTCGGCAAACGTGCGAGCACGATCGGCAACAGCGGCGGATTGACGTGCAGCACCAGCGCCGCGTCGTCCGGCGGGGGGCCGGCCGGGCCGGCGGGCAGCGGCAGGTCGTCGGCATGCGCGGGCAGCAACCTGCCGATATCGAGCGGCCAGGCCGGCACGCCGAGCGCGGCAAGGCCCTGGAGCATGATCCGTGCGCCCTCGCCGAGGCCGGAGGCGCGGGAAAGCTCGCCGGCGACGATCACCCCGGCGGGCGCCGCCGGAGCCGGGGTGGCAAGGCGCGGCGCCGCCCAGGCGGAGGCACGGGCGAGCAGCCGCCGGCGCGGCGCCGCCGGCAGGAGACGCCACAGCCGATGAGGTAAAGAGAGTGCGTTGGACATCCGTCGGCCCGATCCGGCTGCCGCATAGCACGGATCGGGCCGCCGGCATCCGGGTCCTTGCGTCGGAGGCGGCGCGCCGTCAGCCCAGCAGCGGCGCGACCCCTTCGAGCCCTTGCGCCGGCCCTTCCAGCAACAGCCCGCCGGCGGCGCGTTCCCAGCTTGCGTCCTCGGGCGCCAGCGGGTCGCGCGGGGTCAGGCGGTGCTCCAGCACGAACCGCGCGAGCAATGCGCGCCGCCCATCGGCTCCCGGGCGTGTGGCCTCCCAGGCGAGCAGGATCGCGCTGGCCGCGTTGTACAGCCCCGTCGCCGCGGTGCGCGCCAGGGTTTCGTCGCCGCCCGCGACGCGCTCCGCCAGCGCCGCCGCACGGTCCCACGCGGCACCGAGCCGATTGAGGAACGGCGCCGGCAGCGCCGCGGCCGCTTCCAGCCGCGTGTGCAACAACGCGCCGAGCGCAGCCTGCGCGCCGAGCTTGCCCACCGCGCGGCCGATCACGTCGAGCGCGTTGATGTTGCTCGTGCCCTCCCACAGCAGCCCGACCTGGGCATCGCGGATCAGGCGCGCGGTCACGTAGTCCTCGATGTAGCCGTTGCCGCCGCGCGCCTCCATCGCCCCGGTCGCCACCGCGATGTTGTCGCGGCAGGCGCGGAGTTTCACGAGGCCGGTGAGGATCCGCAGCTCCGCCGTCGCCCCGCGGTCCAGCGCGTCGGCGGTGGCGAAGGTCATGCTCAGCGCTTGGGCGGCCGGCACCATCAGCTTCAGGATCTGCCGGCGCATCAGCGGGAAGTCGATCAGCGCCCGGCCGAAGGCGCGGCGCTCCGCGGCGGCGAGGGCTTCGGTCACGCAGCGGCGCATCATCCCGGCGGCGCGCGCGCCGTGCGACAGGCGGGAGCGGTTCACCTGCTCCATCATCTGCTTCAGCCCGGCATCCGGTGCGCCGACCAGGTAGGCCTCGGCGCCGAGCAGGTCGATCTCCCCGCTCGCCATCGATCTGGTGCCGAGCTTGTCCTTCAGCCGGACGATCCGGTAGGCGTTGCGGCTGCCGTCGCGCCGCCGCTTCGGCAGCGCGAACAGCGCCAGCCCGCGCGTGCCCGCAGGTGCGCCCACGGGACGGGCGAGGGTCAGCGCCACGTCGGCGTCGGCATGCGAGTTGAACCATTTGTTGCCGGTCAGCAGCCAGCGGTCGCCGTCGGGGACCGCGACACTCTCGATCGCGCCGACATCGGACCCGCCGGCCCGCTCGGTCATGAACTGCGCACCCTTCCACATCGTGGCGACATCCGCCGAGAGCATCTTCGGCAAAAGGTAATCCCGCAGCTCCGGGCTGGCGAATTTGCGGATCAGGTGGATCGAGGTGTCGGTCATGCTGACCGGGCACATCAGGCCGAATTCGGCCTGCGTGAACAAGTACTGGAACGCGTATTTGGCAACCGCGGGCAGGGGGGCGGACTGGCCGAGCACGCCGGCCCGATGCGCCATGGCGTGGAACTGGAAGTCGCCGAAGGCGATCTGTTCCATCTCCCGATAGGCCGGATGGTACTCGATCCAGTCCTCGTCGTTTCCGTAACGATCACGCGTATGCAGCACCGGCCCGTGGCGGTCGGCGATCCGGGCCAGTTCGTCCAGCCGCCCGCCCGCGAGCCGGCCGAGACGGGCGTAGTGGGGTTCCAGCGCGTCGTGCAGGTCGCGCGGCAGGTAGATCGCAAGCAGGTCGCGCAGCGCGCGGTCGGTCGCGTGGAAGTCCTGGCCGGCGCAGTCGGGCGGGATCGGCGCCGGAGGCAGCGCCTCTTTGGATATCTCGTTCATCGCGGGCTCCTGTTCTCGGCGGCGCCGGACGGCGGCATGGCCCGCATAATTTGCGCCGCACGCTGGCGCAATCGAGTTGTTTGCCCTTTTGTTTGAGCTAAACTCAAACCTTGATGCCCCTACGCCGCCTGCCGCCGCTGCACGCGGTTCGCGCTTTCGAGGCCGCCGCGCGCCACCTGTCGGTCAGCCGCGCGGCGGATGAGCTCGGCGTGACGCCGGGCGCGGTCAGCCGGCACGTCCGGGCGCTGGAAGCGCATCTCGGGGAGACGCTGTTCCTGCGTCGCGCCACCGGGCTCGCCCTGACCGCGTCGGGCGAGGGGCTGGCGGAAGCGACGCGGTTGGCACTCGACCAGATTGCTGCGGCGGCGAGCGGCGCAAGGCTGCGGCGGCTGCGGCGTCTGTCGGTCGGGGTGTACGGCCTGTTCGCCTCCCGCTTCCTGCTGCCGCGCTGGGCCGCGCTGCGGGCGGCGCAGCCGGAACTGGGGATCGACCTGCACACCAGCTCCAATCCGGTGGACCTGCTGGCGGAGCGGTTCGATGCGGTGATCGCGGTGTCGGACGGCGCGCCGCGCGCGGGCTTCGTCACGCACCGGTTGCAGCCGATCGCGACCGTTCCGGTCTGCGCGCCGTCCTGGCTCGCCGACGGGAAGCCGGATTTCGCCGCGGTGCCGCTTCTGCACGCGCGGCCGCGGCCGGACGACTGGCGGCGCTGGCTGGACCACGCCCGATTGGGATCGGTGCCGGTGCGCGGCGGCAGCGGTTTCGAGAGCATCGGGCTGGCGATCGAGGCGGCGGCGGCGGGACTCGGCTTCGCGATCGCGATCGAGGCGCTGCTCGGCCCGGATCTGGCGCGCGGCGGCGTGGTGGTGGCGCATCGGGTGGTGCGGCCGACGCGGCGCTGGTTCGTGCTGCAATACGACCAGCGGCTGGCGGAAGACCCGGCGCTGGCGGCGTTTGCCGCGTGGCTGGAGGGGGCGGCGCGGACGGGCTGAGGCGCGCGGTTCATCCGGGCGGCCAAGCAGGCCACCCGCTCACATCGTCGCGCCGATCACCCAGGGCGCGAACTCGTCCGCCCCGAACCCGAACGCCTCGCTTTTGGTCCGCTCCCCCGAAGCCACCCGCAGCATCAGCTCGAAAATCCGCGCCCCGCAGTCCTGCACGCTCTCGTCGCCGTCCAGGATGGTGCCGCAGTTCACGTCCATGTCGTCTTCCATCCGCCGATACATCGGCGAATTGGTCGCGAGCTTGATGGAGGGCGCCGGCTTGCAGCCGAACACGCTGCCGCGCCCGGTGGTGAAGCACACGAGGTTGGCACCCCCCGCCACCTGGCCGGTCGCCGCCACCGGGTCGTAGCCCGGCGTGTCCATGAACACGAACCCGCGCGACGTCACCGGCTCGGCATAGCCCACCACGTCCACCAGGTTCGTGCTGCCCGCTTTCGCCATTGCGCCGAGCGACTTCTCCAGGATCGTGGTCAGCCCGCCCGCCTTGTTGCCGGGGGAGGGGTTGGCGTTCATTTCCGCCCCCTCCCGCGCGGTGTACTCCTCCCACCACCGCATCAGCGAAACGAGTCTCTCGCCCACCTCGCGCGACACCGCGCGCCGGGTGAGGAGATGCTCGGCCCCGTAGGTCTCCGGCGTTTCCGACAGGATCACCGCGCCGCCGTGCCGCACCACGAGGTCGCTCGCCGCGCCGAGCGCCGGGTTGGCGGAGACGCCGGAATACCCGTCCGAGCCGCCGCATTGCAGCGCCACCGTCAACTCCGAGGCCGGCACCGTCTCCCGCCGCACCGCGTTCGCCTCGGCCAGAACCTCCTTCACGAACGCCACGCCGGCTTCCACCGTCTTGCGGGTGCCGCCCATCGCCTGGATGTCCATGGAACGCAGCCGTCCGGCCAGCCGCTGCTCGGCCAGCAACCCGCCGATCTGGTTCACCTCGCAGCCCAGCCCGAGTGCGATCACGTGCGAGAAATTCGCGTGCCGCGCATAGCCCGCCAGGGTCCGGCGCAGCAGGCGCAGCGGCTCGCCGTCGGTCATGCCGCAGCCGGTCTTGTGGGTCAGCGCCACCACGCCGTCCACGTTCGGGTAGTCCGCCAGGGGGTCCGCCCCGGTGAACGTGTTGCTCCGGAAGGCGTCGGCGATCAGTCCGGCCACGTGGGCGGAGCAGTTCACGCTGGTCACGATGCCAATGTAGTTCCGCGTCGCCACCCGCCCGTCGGCGCGGCGGATGCCCTGGAAGGTCGCCGGCACCGGCACCGGCTCGGTCGGTCGCGCGTCCGTGCCGTAGGCGTAGTCCTTGGCGAAATCCCCCATGCCGCAATTGTGCACGTGCACGTGCTGGCCGGGCGCGATCGTGGTGGTGGCGAAGCCGATGATCTGCCCGTAGCGGCGGACCGGTTCGCCGGGAGCGATCGGCCGCACTGCGACCTTGTGCCCCGCCGGCACCCGCTCGGTGGCCGCGACGCCCTCGGCCACGGCGACGCCGGGCAGCAGGGTGGCCCGGGCGATCACGACGCTATCTTCGTTGTGCAGGCGGATGACGGGCGGCGGTGCCATGGACGGTTTCTCCCTTGCCGGAGCCGGCAGGTTTGGGCGATCCGCCGACCCGGCGCAAGCGCCTGCCGGCCGCGCCTGCCGTCGTGGGTCGCCGCCGCCGCAGCCGATCGCGGCCCGCCCGGAGACGGCGGGCGAACGAAGCCGTCAGCCGCGTTCGCCGGGGTCCTGCGCGTCGGGAGCAGGCGCCGCCGGGCCGAGTGCGGCGGCAATCCCGAACTCCCCGGGCAGGCTGCCGCGCGGGAACAGCCGGGTGACATGCCCCATCTTGCGTCCCGGCCGCGCATCGGCCTTGCCGTAGAGGTGCGGGATGAGCCCGGGCGCGGCTACGACCGCGGGCCACAGCGCCAGCCCGTCCGGCCCGACCAGGTTGCGCATCACGGCATCCGCGTGCCGCGTCGCCGGCAGCAGCGGCAGGCCGGCGACGGCCCGGATATGCAGTTCGAACTGGCTCGCGGGGCAGGCATCGATGGTCCAGTGGCCAGAGTTGTGCGGCCGCGGCGCGATCTCGTTGGCGAGCAGCCTGCCGGTACGATCGACGAACATCTCCACCGCCAACACGCCGATCAGGTTGAGCGCATCGGCGATGCGGATGGCGATCTCCCGCGCCGCGGCGGCGGTGGCTTCCGGCACCCGGGCCGGCGCGAGGGTCAGGTCGAGAATGCCGTCGCGATGCCGGTTCTCCATCGGATCGAAGCAGGATGTCGCACCGTCGGCGCCGCGCGCCACGACCGCACTGATCTCGCAGGCGAAATCGACAAATCCTTCGAAGATCAGCGGCTTCGGTGCCAGCGCGGCGAAGGCGGGCGCGAGATCGGCCTCGGCATGGAGGCGCGCCTGGCCCTTGCCGTCATAGCCGTAGCGGGTGGTCTTAAGTACGGCCGGCAGACCGATGCGGCGGGCGGCGTCGTACAGCGCGTCGAGACTGTCGACCGCCGCCCAGGGCGCGGTGGCGACGCCGGCGGCGTTGAGGAATTGCTTTTCCGCCACCCTGTCCTGGCTGATCCGCAACACGTCCGGCGACGGCCGCACCGGCTTGAGCGAGGCGAGCAGATCGAGGCCCTCGGCGCTCACGTTCTCGAACTCGAAGCTGATCACGTCCACCGCGGCGGCGAAGGCCCGCAGGCTGGCGGGATCGCTGTAGTCGCTGATGGTGACGCCGGCGGCGACCTGGGTGGCCGGGCTGCCGGGCTCGCGGGTGAGGATGTGGCAGCGATAGCCGAGCCGTGCGGCGGCGAGTGCCGACATCCGCCCAAGCTGGCCGCCGCCGACGAGGCCGATCGTGGCGTTCGGGGGGAGGGGGAAAGGGGTCGTTGCCAGCCCGGCCGGCCGCCGGTCCGAAGGGGGTGGGAATTGGGTCACGCGGGGTCCTCGGGCAGGTCGGGCACCGCTTCGGTCTGCGCCGCCCGCCACGTGGCCAGCCGCGCGGCCAGGTTCGGATCGGTTCCGGCCAGGATGGCGGCGGCGAGCAGCGCGGCGTTCACCGCGCCGGCGCGGCCGATCGCCAGGGTTCCGACCGGAATGCCGGCAGGCATCTGCACGATCGAGAGCAGGCTGTCGATGCCCTTGAGCGTGTGTGATTCGATCGGCACGCCAAGCACCGGCAGGTTCGTCCAGGCGGCGCACATGCCCGGCAGGTGCGCCGCCCCGCCGGCGGCGGCGATGATCACCCGCAGCCCGCGCGTTCCCGCCGATAGGGCATAGCTCCGCAGCCGGTCCGGCGTGCGGTGGGCGGAAACCACGCGGGTTTCATGTGGCACGCCCAGCTGCTCCAGGGTCTCGGCGGCGTGGCGCAGGGTGGGCCAGTCGGACCGGCTGCCCATGATGAGGCCGACCCGCGGCGCGTCCGCGATGGGGGCGGGGCCGGGCATCAGGCGATATCGTCCGGAATCAGGTGGCTCTCCAGCCAGGCGATCTCGTCCTTGAGCAGCAATTTGCGCTTCTTCAGTCGCTGCAGTTGCAACTGGTCGATCGGCCCCATCTCGGACAGGCGTGCAATGACGGTGTCGAGGTCGCGGTGCTCGCTGCGCAGTTCGTGCAGCTTGCGCGTCAGGGAATCCCGGTCGGTCAGCATGGACGTCCTATAGCACGGCCGCGAGGGTGGCGCAGCGGTTCCAGCGAATGGACGACATGCTTGCGCCGGGCGGGCAAAACGTCCATGTCAGTTGGGTGACGGTATGCCTGGGGGTGGCCGTGGCCGGCCCCGGATCCGTTGCCCGGCCTCAAGCCATAGGAGAGCCCATGAGCCTGGACACCCATCTCGATCAGCTCAAAGAGCGTCATGCCACGCTCGAGTCACGCATCACCGAGGAGGACCAGCGGCCGCGCCCCGACAGTGGCACGCTGACCCGGCTGAAGCTGGAGAAGCTGCGACTGAAAGAGGAGATGGAACGATTGCGTGCCCGTCCAGGCTGACCGGCGCGGCATCCGCCATTTCGGGAACCGCCTGGCGCTTCGGCGTCAGGCGGCTTCCTCCGGTTCCGGCATTGGCGGCGGGGGCACGTCCTTGCCTTCGCGCTGAAGCCGCTCGTTGGCCGCCGACACCGCCGCGTTGAGGTCGGTCTGGCTGCACAGGCCCAGGATCACCGGGTCGCGCGGCTTGATATTGGCGCTGTTCCAGTGAGAACGGTCGCGTATCTTCTGGATCGTTTCCTTGGTGGTGCCGAGAAGCTTGGAGACCTGCGGCTCGGTCAGCTGCGGGTAGTTGCGCAACAGGAAAGCGATCGCATCGGGCCGGTCGTTCCGCTTGGCCACCGGGGTGTAGCGCGCGCCGCGCCCGCGCTTGGGCACCGGCAGGGTGGAGGGCAGCATCTTCAGGCGTGCTTCGGGATCTGCCTCGCAGCGGCTGATCTCGGCGGCGCTCACCTGGCCGTTGGAGACCGGGTCGTACCCGACAATGCCCGCCGCCACCTCACCGTCGGCGATGGCCTGCACCTCAAGCGGGTGCATCCCGCAGAAGTCGGCGATCTGGGTGAAGGTCAGCGCGGTTTTTTCGATCAGCCACACGGCGGTGGCCTTCGGCATCAGCGGCAGGGCCATGTCTTTCCCCTTAAGGCCCGCGTCGCGTCGCCGGAATATCGGTCCGGACTACCCGCGCGGGTTGGAACGCGCCGCAATCGCGGGCAAAGACCAGATATGTACGGTCGGGTTGGGAGCGGTCAAGGGCACACGGCCGGCCAATTTGGGAAATGGAGAACCGGGATGGCACTGGAAGAAGACGCAGAACCACGGCGGCCTGCATGGCTGCAGCCGCTGCCTTTGGACCTGCTGGGGGTCGCCGAGCTCCAGGCGTATATCACGGCGCTGCAAGGCGAGATCGCCCGCGTGCAAGCCGAGATCGCCCGCAAGGAAACCCATCGCAGCGCGGCGGACGCCTTCTTCCGCCGGCCATGAGGCGGCGGGCCGCCCGATCCGATACCAGGGACGGCACCTTTCCCTGCGCTCGAACCAAGCGAGCCCGACCGGGGTGGCATTCCCGATCCAGAACCGGGGCGGGGCCACCACGCCGAAAAATCCGCGGCGGCGCCCCCCCAGTCACGCAAAATCCGGGGCGATGCCCCCCAGTCACGCAAAATCCGGGGCGATGCCCCCCAGTCACGCAAAATCCGGGGCGATGCCCCGGAGCGGATCAGGCAGAGCCGGCCTTAGAGGAGGCGAAGATTCGTCGCGGTGGTCTTGCCGCGCTCACTGGCCAGCTCGTAGCTGATGGCCTGGCCGTCGTTCAGACCCTTGAGGCCGGCAGCCTGGACCGCCGTGACGTGAACGAATACGTCCTTGCCGCCATCCTGGGGCATGATGAAGCCATAGCCTTTGGTGGTGTTGAACCACTTCACGGTTCCGGTGGCCATCTTCTCGTCGTCTCCTGATGTCGCCCGCCTGTGGCGCGGCATGAGTACGGCCCCGACGCGGCGCGACTGGGTCGCGGCGCTGCCTCGGGGCCGATTGGGTGTCGTCGGATCGTAATAAGGTCAGGCGAGGCGGAGATTGGTCGCCGCAGCCTTGCCGCGCTCCATCGCCACTTCATACGTCACCTTCTGACCTTCGTTCAGGCCACGTAGTCCGGCAGCCTGGACCGCCGTGATATGTACGAAAACATCCTTGCCGCCATCCTGGGGCATAATGAAGCCGTAGCCCTTCGTGGTATTGAACCACTTGACCGTGCCGGTAGCCATCGTTGCGTCGCTCTCTGCTATGTTCCGTGAAGGCCGGGCGGGAACGCACGGCCATGAGACAACCGGGCCTTTGGTCGTCTTGAGAGCACCCGCGGGACGGGAGGCGCAGCAAGCCAAGCCAAATGCGATTGCAACACCTATTTGGCACGGAAACGGGCTGGCCTGTCAATGATCCGTGCGCTGCGGCGGCCTAGGAATGATGGCCGAGCATGGCCGTGCCTCAGAACACCATCTCGCCGCGCAGCATCGGCACGCAGTGGCCGGCAACCGTTGCGCTCACCGGACCTTCTCCGGTCTTGCGCGCCGACGCGATGATCCGGCTCGGCCGCCCGAGTTCGATCCCCTGCGTGATCTCGAAGGTCAGCGAAACATTGTCGCCCGGTGCGCGTGCCGTCAGCAGGGCGGCCAGCGCGGCGGCGGCGCTGCCCGTGGCC
This sequence comes from Rhodospirillales bacterium, assembly GCA_028869315.1. Taxonomy (GTDB): domain Bacteria; phylum Pseudomonadota; class Alphaproteobacteria; order Acetobacterales; family Acetobacteraceae; genus JAJZVS01. The sequence continues at coordinate 13,212 of JAGWSV010000127.1, read as the reverse complement.
GGGTCTTCGTTGACCCCCATCAAGGGCGCGAACATCCGCATCCGCGGGGTCAGCATGTTGTCATCCTGTGGCGCATGAAGCAGCAGCTTGAAGCCCGGTGCCTCGGTATCGAACGCAGACGCCGCCGCCCGGAACGAAGCCGGATCGGGGGCGGCACGGGCGAGCGCGCCGAGATCGGCGACTTCGGCGATGGCGAACGGCATGCCGACCGAGGCGATCAGCGGCGCGTGGCGATGGGTGACGATGTCCGCCGCCGTCAGGCCGGCGCAGGCGGCGACCGTCCGGTCCGGAACCGCACTGCCGAGGCTGAGCGAGCGCGGCGCGGACACCCGCGCCCCGGTCACCGTGCCGGCCGGGTCGCGCAACACATGAACCCGCACCAACCCCGCCGGCTCCTCGAAGGTGAAGTGTTCGGGCGCCGTCGCCATGGCCCGGGCCAGCACGTAGGCGGTGCCGACATTCGGATGGCCGGCGAACGGCAACTCGCCGCGAGGGCCGAAGATGCGCACCCGCGCGCTATGGCGGGGGTCGTCGGGCGGCAGCACGAAGGTGGTCTCCGACAGGTTGAACTCGGCGGCGAGCGCCAGCATGTCGTCGCTGCTGAGCCCCTCCGCCGACGGGAACACCGCCAGCGGATTGCCGCCGAAGCGGCGGTCGGTGAAGACGTCCACGGTCTGGAATTCGTAGCGCGGCATGATCGCGGGCTCCCTTGCCGCCCTTCGGCGCGGAGGATCGGGGAATCGGCCGCGCCGGCGGGGCGGGCGGAGCTTGCGCCGGTCGGGCGGCGGCCTCAACCCGGCCGCAGCCGCGGCCCGCCCCTGACAGCTCCCGCCCGGCCGACTATCTTCCGGGTTCAGGTCGCCACCCTGACCCAGGAGGATCCATCCATGCTCAACCCCGTCTCGCCCTTGCCCCTGAAGGACCCCACCCTTTTCCGCGAGGCCAACTGCATCGACGGCAAATGGGTGCAGGCCGATAGCGGCCGCACCCTCACGGTGAAGAATCCGGCGACCGGCGAGGCGATCGGCGAAGTGCCCGCGCTCGGAGCCGCCGAAACCCGGCGCGCGATCGAGGCGGCCGCGAAGGCCTATCCGGCCTGGCGCGCCATGCTGGCCAAGGAGCGCGGCGCGATCCTGCGCAAGCTGTCCGATCTCATGCTGGCGAACACCGAAGATCTCGCCGTCATCATGACCGCGGAACAAGGCAAGCCGCTGTCGGAAAGCAAGGGCGAGATCGCCTATGCCGCCAGCTTCATCGATTGGTTCGCCGAGGAGGGCAAGCGCGTCTACGGCGACACCATCCCGCAGAACGCGAAAGGTCGCCGCATCCTCGTGCAGAAGGAGCCGATCGGCGTCTTCGCGGCGATCACGCCGTGGAACTTCCCCTCGGCGATGATCACCCGCAAGGCGGGACCAGGCTGGGCAGCGGGATGCACCGGGGTGATCCGACCGGCGAGCCAGACGCCGTTCTCGGCCCTGGCGCTCGCGGTGCTGGCCGAGCGGGCCGGCATGCCGCCGGGCGTCTGCAACATCATCACCGGTCCGTCGGGCGAGACCGGCGGGGAGCTGACGTCGAACAAGCTGGTGCGCAAGCTGTCGTTCACCGGGTCCACCGAGGTCGGCGCCAAGCTGCTCGCGCAGTGCGCACCGACCATCAAGAAGACCAGCATGGAGCTGGGCGGCAACGCCCCGTTCATCGTGTTCGACGACGCGGATCTGGACGCCGCGGTGGTGGGGGCGATGGCCAGCAAATACCGCAACACCGGACAGACCTGCGTCTGCGCCAACCGCCTGCTGGTGCAGGAGGGCGTCTATGACGCCTTCGCGGCCAAGCTGAAGGAGGCGGTCGAGGCGATGAAGGTCGGCAACGGCATGGAGCCGGGCGTCGCCCAGGGCCCGCTGATCAACGCCGAAGCTGTCGCCAAGGTGGAGGAACACATCGCCGACGCGACCCGGCGCGGCGCCCGCGTCGTGACGGGCGGTCATCGCCATCGCCTGGGCGGCACCTTCTTCGAGCCGACCCTGCTCGCCGACGTGCCGCACGACGCGCTGATCTTCCGCGAGGAGACCTTCGGCCCGGTGGCGCCGCTGTTCCGCTTCAAGACCGAGGAGGAGGCGATCCGGTTGGCCAACGACACCGAGTTCGGCCTTGCCGCCTACTTCTACGCGCGCGACGTGGGCCGCATCTTCCGGGTGGCCGAGGCGCTGGAATACGGGCTGATCGGTATCAACGAAGGGATCATTTCGACTGCCGAGGCACCGTTTGGTGGAATGAAATCCTCCGGCCTCGGGCGGGAGGGGTCGAAATACGGCATCGAGGAGTATCTGGAGGTCAAGTACCTGGCGCTCGGCGGCATCGGCACCTGACCGCAGCGGTTCACCGCCTGGCGCACCAGTCGCGCCAGGCGGCGCGCAGCGCGGCGCCGAGGCTGCGGCCGAAGCGCGGCGCGTCGCAGAGCGGGCTTGCCTTCACCTGCGCGCGCAGCCCCGCGCGCAGGGCGGCCAGGGCGGGGAGGTCCGCGGCGGCGGCGACGGCGCGGGCGACGTAGCGGTCGCGATCGGGGACCACCCAGTCTGCCAGCCCGGCATTGCTGAGATGGCTTGCGGAATGGCGGGAGGCGAAGCTCTCCCCCGGCATCGTGACGGTGGGCACGCCCATCCACAGGGCTTCGCAGGTGGTGAGCCCGCCGGAATAGGGAAACGGGTCCAGCGCCACGTCGATGTCGTTGTACTCGCCGAGCAGGGTGCGGTGGCCGGAGCCGCCCCGGCATTCGATGCGGACGGGGTCGATCCCGTGCGCTGCGAAGGCGGCGCGCAGGCGGTCGGCGGTCGGCGCGTCGGCAAGCTGATGGCATTTCAGCACGAGGCGCGCCCCCGGCGTCCGGCGCAGGATATCCGCCCAGACCGCCAGCCCGTCCGCGGTGATCTTCGCCAGGTTGTTGAAGCACCCGAACGTCACCGGCCCGGTCCTGCCCGCCGGCAGCGGCGCGATGTCGGGCGCGTAGGGCGGCGGGCTGTAGCAGACATAGCCGTCGGCCAGGCGCAGCGGGCGTTCCGTGTAGAAGCGTTCCAGCTCGGGCGGCGTTTCCCAGCGGTCGGTCAGGATCCAGTCCATTTCCGGCAGACCGGAACTATGTGTCTGCATCCCGACCCATTTGATCTGCACCGGGGCGAGCCGATGGGCCAACGCGGCCATGCGTCCGGCGTCGCCGTAGCCGCCGAGATCGATCACGATGTCGAGCCCCCAGCCGCGCGCCCGTTCGGCGAGCGCGGCGTCGGTGAGGCCGGTGGGGTCGTGCCAGGCCTCGGCCAGCGCGGCGAAGCGCCGCGCGATCGGGTCCGCGCCGGCGGGCGGGGAGAGGCAGGTCACTGCGAAGCCGGCGGGGTCGAGCGTCTCGAACCCGGCCACCGTGAGCCAGCCGACCGGGTGGGTCTTCAGGGTGCCGGACAGCAGGCCGAGCCGGAGTTTCCGGTCCGGATCGCGGCTGTTGGCGTGGATCGGCGCGGGGCCGCGCGGCAGGCGTGCGGCGGTCTCGGCCAGGGCGTCGCGCAGCACCGCCGCGCCGACCCCGGGGCAGTACGGCAGCACGTTGGCCAGGGTGCGCCGGGGCAGCGCCGCCGCCGGAGACAGCGCGATCGCCCGCCGCGCCAACGCTTCCGCCTCTGCGTGCAGGCCCAGATTCACCGTGGCGTTGGCCAGGTTGCACAGGATGCTGGCATCGGGCCCCTGCGCGTCCAGCACCGCCTGCAGGATCTCCCGTGCTTCGGCGTGGCGGTGCATGCGCATCAGCACCGCGGCGTGATCGTTGCGCAGCGCCGGGTCGGCGGGATCCAGCGCGATGGCACGCGCCAGCGCCGCTTCGGCCGATGCCACGCGCGGGCTGCGGGCGAGCAGCCCGGCATGCAGCCGCGCCAGCGCCGGGTCGTCCGGAGCGAGGGCGACGGCGGCTTCCAGCGCTTCGATCGCCTGCTCCCGCCGTCCGTCGCGATGCAGCAGCACACCGCTGGCGGCGAGCGGCACCGGGTTCAGCGGGTCGGCGGCAGCGGCCAGCGCAAGGCGTGCGAGTTCCGCATCCGCCGTGCCGGCCCGCTTCGAGGCTTCGACGCGGTGCAGCGCGTAGTCGAGCCGCCGCGGCGCCCGCCGGCTGGCTTCGGCGAAGGCGGTCTCCGCCAGTTTCTCGTCGCCGGTGGCTTGCAGCGTGAGGCCGAGCAGGTCCCAGGCTTCCGCCCGCTCCGGCGCCACGCCGCAGCAGCGGATCAGCATGAGATGGGCGGACTCCGGCTCCGCTGCCGCGAGATGAAGCGCGGCGCGGGCGATCAGCGATTCCGGCCGGATCGGGTTGCGGGCCAGCGCCTCGTCGTAGGCGAGTGCGGCTTCCGCGTTGCGTCCCGCGCTGCGCAGGCTTTGGCCAAGACGCAGCGGCGGCTCGTCCCAACCCGGCAACAGGGCGGCGAGTTCGCGCAGCAGCCGACGACCCCGGGCCGGGCAGCCGGCGTGCTCCTCGGCGATCGCCAGGTTGAGGCAGGTGAGCGGCGATGCGGTGCGGGCCGCAGCGGCGCGCAGCAGCCCGAGCGCCTCGGCGTGGCTCAACCCGTCCAGAACCGGTTCGGCGGTCACGGCCGCGCCAGAATACCGAGCAGGCCGGGGACCGGCGCGTCGTTTTCGAAGCGTTGGGTTTCGGCGGCGAGGCAACGCACGGCGAAGCCGGCCGCCTCCGCTTCGGTCCGCAGGTAGGCCGCGGTGTGGACGAAGCGGCCTTGCGGGCCGAGCCGCCAGGGCGGCGGGTCGGGCTCGTCGGGCGCCGGCGATTCGGTGGATACCAGCATCAATCCACCCGGGCGCATCCGGGCGAAGGCGGCCTGCAACACCGGATCGAGCGCGCCGAAGTAGCACAGCACGTCGGCCGCGAGGATCAGGCCGTAGTCCGGGCCGGGTTCGGCCAGCACTGCCAGGATGTCGGCTTCGCGCAGGCTGGCGTAGATCCCCTTGGCCGCGGCCTGCGCCAGCATCCGTGGCGCAAGATCGACCCCGTGCAGCGGACGGATCGGCAGATCGTGCAGCGCGAGGCCGGCAAGCCCGGTGCCGCAGCCGAGATCGAGTGTCGGGCCGGCCCCTTCGCCGGTGGCGTTCCAGGGCGCCAGCCGCAGCAATGCGGCACGGAACAGGCCGGGGACGCGGTAGCCGAGCGCGACCAGATGTGGTTCGAAACGGTTCGCATATCCTTCGAACACCGCGCGCACGTACGGCGACGGCGCACGATCGCCGCCGGGCAAGGTGCCGGCGGCGGCGACGAGGTGGCGCACATAGGGATCATGCGGGCCGAGCTTCAGCGCGGCATCGTAGGCGTCGGCGGCGTCCGCATGGCGCCCGAGGCAGGAGAGCGCATGGCCGAGCAGCCCGAACAGGCAGGCATCGGCGATGCCGGCCCGGCGCGCCGCCTCGGCCAGCGCCTCCGCGGCGGCGAAGTCGCGGCGGCGGATCGCCAGCAGCACCGCGGCGTTGCGCAAGTCCACCCGCCCCAGACAGCGCGCGATCCCGGCGGCCAGCGTTTCGGCGGCCAGATCCGTCGCGCCGCCGGCGGCCTGCGCGGCGGCCAGCGCTTCGACGTAGGCGGGGTTCGCCGGCTCGGCGGCGACCGCTTCGGCGAGACAGGCGACGGCGTCGGCCGGCCGCCCGAGTTCGGTCATCAGCACGCCCAGGATCGCCTTGCCGGAGGCGTCGTGCGGGTCGAGCACCACCGCCTCGGCCGCATCGATCGCGGCGGGCACATGTTCTCCGCGACGATGGCGCACGTCGGCGCGCAGCCGGCGCAGGCCGGCATGGCCCGGGTCGGCCGCCACCGCCGCATCGAGTTCGGCGGCGGCGACGTCCGACTGTCCGGCCGCGATCGCGAGCCGTGCGGCAAGCTCGGCGGTTGCCGGTCCCGGCGGGCTTAGCCGGCGCACCGCCGCGAGCACCGCGCGCGCGGCGTTCAATTGGCCGTTGTCGATCATCTCCCGCACCCGGCGGGCGAGATGATCGGGATCGGGGGCGGCGGCAAGGGTATCCATGCGAGGCTCCTTCTGAGCCAGGGGGTCAGACCACCAGGCCCTGGGCCTGCACCGCGAGGGCGGACAGGCTGGGCTGCGTCGTGCTGCTGGCGGAGGCGCTCTGCGCCATTGCGATCAGGTAGCGTTGCGCGAACTGCTGGACGAAGGTGTGGTCCTGGAGCTTCTTGATGTCGAGCCGCGACGTGATCGCCTTCTGCTGCGCTTCCAGCGGCTGGAAGGCGATCTGCAACGGAATCCCCAACGTCGTGGTGACCACGCTGCGAAGCACCGGGTCGCCCAGGATCTGATCGACGGTGGTGACCGACGCGGCGTTCTGGCGGAACGTCAGCGCGTTCGACAGTCCCGGCGTGGTGGCGTCGAGCGAGGTCCTCCACGTCACTTCCGCATAGGCGTTGGCGATGGTGGAGATCACGCTCGGCGTCTGGATGACGGACAGGCCCTTGTTGGCGAAATCATAGGTCTGCACGACCGGCTTCCAACGCGTGTCGGTCAGTTGGTTGGCCAGCGAACCGGTCTGGTTGACGTTGGACAGCAGCGTCTTCTGGGCCAGTGCGGTGTAGGGAATCTGGTCGGCCAAACCGTTCGCGGTGAGCAGCACCCGCATCACCGTCGGGTTGGACAGGAGCTGTTGCGGGCTGGTCGCGGTCTGCACCGCCTTGGTGAACGCGCCGATGGCGCGCTGCACCGCCGGCTCCGCCGCGGTGGCCTTGATGTCCTGCGTCTGGTTGGTCTCGGCGTTGCTGAGCGCGGTGATCGGGTTCTGGCCGGACAGCGACACCGCGGCCGTGCCGGTGTTGTAGATCGTCCCGAGCAGCGAGGACGTGCCGGCGTTGCCGCCGGAGACGGCGGCGAACAGCGAGGACAGTCCGGGCAGGGAATTGAGCGTGGTGCCCACGATGCCCACCTATCCGCCGGCCAGACCAGCGGCCAGATTCTCGTTGATGCTGATCAGGAAGTCGAAATTCGGCTGCTCCCGGTCCATCTCCCGCTGCACGGCAAGACCGACAGAGAAGATCGCGGCGCGCAATTCCGTCGGCAGGGCGTTGGCCGGATCGCGCATCAGATCGTTCACCGTCGTCCATAGCCGGCGGTTGTCGGCCAGCGCGCGCACCCGTGCCACCGGGCCGGCGGCGCGGGCGGCGCGCAGGCCGGCATTGGTCAGGTGGAAAACCTCGGCTTCCTGCGTGCGCAGGCTGCGGTGGGATGCGCCGGCCTGGTAGGCGCGGGCGGCATCTATCATGCGGGACATGGCGTCGGGGTTTCCTCGATCGTTCCGGGGGAGGGGGCAGGGTGCGGGGTGCGGGCGGCCGGGCCGAGCACCGCCGCCTCATGGCGCATGACGCGACGGGCGAGCTTGAGCGCCTGGTAGCCGTCATCGGCCTCGGCGGCGGCCAGGGCGCGGTCGAGAATGTCGCGGGCCAGCGCCGAGGTGGTGGCGGCACGGAACTCCGCGATCACCGCGCGCGCCGCGATCAGACCGCGGACCCGCTCGTCCTCGTCCCCGATATAGGCCGACTGCAGGGCGAAATAGATGCGCCGCGCCGGCGTATGGGCCTCTCCCGGCAACATGATCTGCTTTCCGAACAAGAAGCGCGCGTGCGCGGTCAGCTCGATGCGCGAGCGGGTACGAAAGCGGATCGGCGCACCATTGATGATCATGAGCTCGCCCTGGCGCAGCTCCAGTACCAGATTCGACATAGGGACGATCCTCGTTCGCTCCGCCGGCCGCCCGCGATGAACCTTCGGGCGGCCGGTGAGCGGGCGACGCATTTTGCGCCGCCCTGCCTCAGGTCTGGCCGTTCAGGCGTTCTTCACCAGGGTCAGCAGCGTGTTCGGCGTCTGGTTGGCGAGGGTCAGCGCCTGGGTGCCGAGCTGCTGGCGGATCGTCAGTGCCTGCAACTGCGCCGATTCCTGCGCCAGGTTGGCGTCGATCAGCGCTCCCATGCCGGCATTGAGCGAGTCGATCTTGGCGCTGTTGAAGTTCACCTGGTTGGTGACGAAGTTGGTGTTGGAGCCATAGGTGTTCAGCGCGGTGCCGACCGAGTTGAACTGGTTGATGAAGGTGCCGGTGGACGTGATCAGCGCCGCCACCGTGCCGGCGCCGTTCAGCTGCGTGGACGTGAAGTTGATCGATCCGAACAGCTTCGAACCGCTGAAGGTGCCGATGCCGTAGGTCGTGCCGACCTCGTTGCGCACCACCGAGACCGCGGAGAACGTGCCGGTCGAGCCGGTGATGTTGCCGATCAGCGTCTTGCCGTTGTAGCTCGCGTCCTGCACGAAGCTTTTCACGTTGGCCAGAAGCGATTTGTACTGCGCTTCGTACTGGCTGCGCTGGTTGCCCGACACGTTGCCGCTGGCCAGGGACACCAGCACGTCGCGCATGCTGCTCATGGTGTTCTGGATATCGTTCAGCGAGGTGGAGGTGGTCGACACCAACCCCTGCACGCCGCCCAGCTGCTGGTTGGCGGCGGTCAGCGCGCTCACGTCCGAGCGCACCCGCTGCGCCACCGCATAGGCCGCGCCGTTGTCGGTGGCGTCCGCCACCGCGTAGCCGGTGGAGATTTGTTTCTGCGTCGCGTTCAGCTGGGTGGTGGTCTGGTTGAGCGATTGCAGCGCCACCATCGCGCCGATATTGGTGTTGATCGAGTTCAGTGTACCGGACATGGTCTTTTCCTATTGCCCACGGGGTTGCGGAGTGCCCCGCCTTTTGCGGGCAGCGCGGCATCGTCACGCGCGCGGGTTAACGCCGGATGAACACCGGGCATCGCGTCTCATCCGATCGGCAGGAATTTCACCAGCGACAGCGCCGACTGGCCCGATATCAGCTGGTAGGAGGACTGAAGTTGCGTCTGCACCAGAGACATGTCGGACAGGACCTTCGCCATATCGACGTTCTCGGCCGGCGAAACCTGCGCGGTCAGCGCCGTCGTCTGGTCCTGCAACTGCGTGCCGATGGCGGTGAGCGCGGTCTGCTGGTTGCCCAGCACGCCGGCGTCCTGCGCCATCGCGGTGACCACGCCGCCCAGGCTCGTGTAGGTGTCGGACACCAGGCCCTGGAAGCCGGCGGCGTTCACCTGCGAGCTCGAGAGCGATCCGATGGTCGCCAGCGCCCGCATCAGGTCGCGCGCGTAGGAGCCGGTGGTGGACGTGCCGGTGGAGGCCACGTAGGTGTTCGCGCTTGCCAGCAGCCCGATCGCCTGCGTCTGCCCGGCGCCGGTCTGCACCAACGGGATCTGTGCCTGCAGGGTGGCCGCCGGCTGCGACATGTAGGCCGAGAACGGCGAGGTGCCGGCGGCGTTGGAACTGGCGGTCGCCAGGGTTGCGGCTGCGGTGGCCGCGGCGCCGGCCCCGCCCAGCCCGCCGACGGCGGTGTTGATCTGGGTGTAGAACCCGGACCCCAGGATCGCGTCCGGGTTCGGCACCGGCGGGTTGGTGCTGTCGGCGCCGCCAAACACGTAGGTGCTCCCGTCGGTCGTATCGAGCAACCCGGCGACCTGAACCAGCGCCTGCCGCGCCGAGGCGGCAACGGAATCGACCGTCGACGGGTTGAGCCCGTTCAAGGTATCGAGCTGCGCGCGGAAGCTGCTGGCGATCGATTGCAGCTGCGTCATCGCCGTCTGGGTGACGCCCATCACGCCGGTCGCGGCGTTGATGTTCGCCTGCCAGGTCGACAGCGACGCGAGTTGCGGGCGCAGATCGAGCGAAACCGAAGCCCCAGCCCCCAGCCCGGCGTAGGTCTGCCCGACCAGGCCGGTGCTCGCCTGGGTGGTCAGCTGATCGAGCGTCTGGCGCACCGTCTGCGCATTGGCGATCAGCGTGCTCATCGTGCCGTAGCCGGCGTAGGCGGTGCCGCCGATCGCCCCGCTCATTGGATCGAGCCCAGCAATTGCGTGAACATCGCCTGCACCGCGGCCATCACCTTGGCATTGGCGCCATAGGCGTTCTGCAGGGCGATCATCGTCGACATTTCCGTATCCATGTTCACCCCGGACTGGCTGGTGAGCTTGCCTTGCAGGGTGGTCTGCGTCGCTTGCGCGGTGGCGAGCTGGCTCGTGGTGGTGGCGCTGTCGGCGGCCTGCGCGCCCACCAGTGCCGTTGCGATGTCGCCAAGCGTGGCCGGCGGGGCGTACGGCGCCGACAACGTTCCGGTGGCGCCGAGGCCGGTGGTGTGGGAGGCGGGCTGCGCTACCCCGGCCTGCGCATCGGCACCCAGCGCATAGGTCAGGATGCGGCTGATCAGGGTGGAAAACCCGGCTGGCCCGCTTGGGGGGTTGGGGGTGAAGGCACTGGCCCCGGTCGCGCTGCCGGCGATCGCGGTGGTGCCGTCGCGCACCAGCGACGGGCTCGCCGTCACCGCCGGGTTCACCTGGATCACGGCGGCGAATCCCACGTATCCTGCTTGCACCGGCGTCCCGCCGCCCGCCGGCACCGCGCCCGCGGCATCGGTGAACAGGCTCAGGCCCTGGGCGGCGAAGCGCGAGGCGAGGTTCTGGGAGAATTCGTCGAGCTGGGCCTGATCCGCCGGCAGCGTGGCGTCGCGCAGGGTGAGGTTGGCGCCGAGCTGCCCGCCCGTCAGTGCCGTCGTCACGTCCACCCCGCCCAGCGTCACCGCTTGGATGCCGCCCCCCGGATAATAGGACCCCGGCTGCACGTTGGCCGCGGCGGTGGCGAGCGGATCGGCCGGCCCGTGCGTCGGCAGCGTGGTGCCGGAGGCGGTGGTGACGATCATGTCCCCGTTCGGCTGCACCAGGGTCTTCACGTCGAGCGTCTGCGCCAGGCTCGCCACCTGCGCGTCGCGCTGGTTCTCGAGATCGGCGGTGCTGGTGCCCGCGGCCTTGGCGGCCATGATCTGGTCGGACAGGCTGCCGATCGTCGCCAGCGCAGTGTTCACCGTCGCGATCCCCGAAACGATGCCGTCCTGCGCCGCCTGGCGCTGGGTCGTATAGGCGGCGCTGAGCGCGTTGATCTGCCCGCTCAGGGTTCCGGCGGCGGTGACGACGGCGCTTTGCTGCGTCGGGTTCGACGGATCGTTCAGGAGGGTGGAGAACTGGTTGCCGAGCGCGCCGAGCAGGCTCGCCAGGTCCTGGCCCTGGCCCGGCGTGCCCTGGACCGCGTCGATCGCCTGCAAGGCACCTTGCCGCGTCGTGAGGGATGCGACCGTGGCGCTCTGCGCCTGCACCGTGGCCTGCAGCTGCGTGTCGATCAGCCGGATCGCCGGCCCGGTCGCCACCCCCATGCCGACGCCGCCGGCATCGCGCGCGGACTGCGTGCCGGTCTCGGCGGCATAGCCCGGCGTGCCGGCATTCGCCACGTTGTGCGACACCAGCGCGAGCTGGGCGCTGACGTTGGCGAGCCCGCTGGAGGCGATCGAAAGGGCGGCGTCGAGGCTCATGGCAGGCTTGGCGCCGCGCTCACTGCTTCATGTCGATGGTTGTCTGCAACAATTGCTGCGCGGTCGTCAGCATCTTGGCGTTGGCGCCGTAGGCCTGCTGGGCGACGATCAGCTTGCTGAACTCGGTGGCGATATCGACGTTCGATCCCTCGGTCGAGCCGGTGACGAGCCCGCCGGCGCCGTTGGTATCGGCACTCTGGGCGATGGCGTTGCCGGAGTTCGTGGTGGCGGTGAAGGCCTGGCCGTTCTGGCGCTGCAATGCGTCCGGCGCGGCGAAGGTGATCACCGGCACCTGCGCCACCGTCTGCGACTGGCCATTGTTGTAGTTCGCCACGATATCACCGCTGGACGTTGTGGTGATCCCGGTGAAGCTGCCGGGCGGCACGCCGTTCTGGGTGATGTTGCGCAGGCTGTAGCTGCTGGCGGAGAACTGGGTCACGCCGTTGGCCTGGCCGAAATTGCCCATGTTGAGGGTGAAGGTCTGCGTGCCCGATCCGAAATTGGTGCTGACCGTCAGGTTGGCCGGGCCGTTGGCGCTGAAGGCGGAGGCGGTGACGCCGCCCGACACGGTGCCGAAGGAGCCGACCGTGCCGGCGGCGACGCCGTTGGTGCCGAACTGCAGCTCGGCGGTGCCGATGGTGGTGGGCAGCGTGTCGGGGGAGCTCAGGTTCAGCGACCAGTCGTTCGTGCCGAGCTGGGTCCAGTTCAGGGTGACCGTGTGCGAGTTGCCCAACGAGTCGTAGACGTTGACCTGCGAGGAAACCGGCGCGCCGGCGGTGGGTGTCGTCGGCAGGTTGGCGGACAGGCTGACCTGGGAGGTCGCGACCGGGTTGAACTGGGTCTGGGTGACCTGGATCGGCGCCAGGGTCGACTGGTTGGCGACGCCGGTCGTGGGATCGACGCTCCAGCCTTGCAGGTAGCCGCCGGCGCTGTTCACCAGGTAGCCGTTCTTGTCCATCTGGAAATCGCCGGTGCGCGTGTAGTAGGTCTGCGGACCGAAGGTGGGGTTGGTGCTGCCGGGCACCGTTCCGTTCTGTTCCGAGGTCGCGAAGAACCCCTGGCCGCTGATTGCCAGCGCCAGCGGGTCGTTGCTTTGGGTGATCGTGCCCTGCACGTTGTTCGTATAGTTGGGGAGGGTGATCACCGCGCCGGGCTGGTTCTGCTGCGCGGTGGAGGTGGTGAGGTAGTCGACGAAGCTGGTGTCGACCGCCTTGAAGCCCACCGTCTGGCTGTTCGCCACGTTGTCGCTGATGTTGCCGAAAGCGGATGCCTGGGCCGAGAGGCCGCTGACCGAGGTGTTGAGCGCGCCGAACAGGGACATGGAAGGCTCCGTGGTAGGTGTCCGCCCGGCGTTAAGCAGGAAGCGTGCCAGGCGAAATCATCGCCGGTCGCCTTGCTTCTCCGGGCGCGCCATGCGGCAGGGTGGCGCCGGCGGCAGGATCTGCCGGGCCGATCCTGCCGGGCCGGACGCCGGTGCGGGGCCGCAACCCGCGCGTCCGGCGTTGGCCTCGGTCTTGCTTGATGGCGTGCGGAGTGTTCTCGCCATGCAAGCTGTTCCGCCTGTGCCGTCCGTGCCTCCCGCCGCTGCCGCCGGTCCCAGCGCCGCCGTGGCCGACCCGTCACCCGGCCTTCGCTTCGCGGCGGATTTGACCCGTGCCCGGGAGGGGGACACCGCGCCCGGCGGGCGCACCCCCGCCGCTGTCACCCACACTGGCGCCACCCCCGCTGGCGCCGCACCGTCCGGGGCCTCCGGCAGCGGGCCGGGCGGCG
>JAGWSV010000126.1 GCA_028869315.1 Rhodospirillales bacterium | reverse complement strand
GGGGAACGCCATGAAACTCGCCCGCCTCGCCACCGACCTGCTCAGCATCCCCGAAGACGAACCACTTGCCGATGCGCCCGAACGCCCGGGCGCCATGCGTCCGGTGGTCGCGCTGCGGATGGAAACCGAGGACGGGATCGAAGGCATCGGACTGACCTTCTACGGCGGCGCGCTCAGCCGCGCCCTCTGCGAGGCAGTGGAGGCGCTCGGCGCGCTCGCCATCGGAGAGGACCCGCTGCGGCCCGAAGCGATCGCCGCCAAGCTGCGTGCCGCCGCCGGCGGCTGCGAGCCGGGCGGGATCTTCACCCTCGCCGCCGCGGCGATCGACCTCGCGCTCTGGGACATCAAGGGCAAGGCAACCGGCCTGCCGATCTGGAAGCTGCTCGGCGGCGCGCGGGGCAAGGTGCCGACCTACGCCTCCGGCGCGCTGCGCCGCGGCCTGACGCATGACGCCGCGGCCACCGCCGCCGCGCGGCTGAAGGCCAAGGGCTTCACCGAAATGAAGATGCAGCTGGCGCTGCCCGGCAACCCGACGGTCACCGACGAAGTGACCCGCGCCCGGGTGGTGCGCGACGCGATCGGGCCCGACATCCGGCTGATGTGCGACATCAACCAGCGCTGGCGGCCGGAACAAGCGATCGATATCGGCCGGCGCATCGAGGAGGTGGGGCTGTTCTGGTTGGAGGACGTCACCACCGCCGACGACTTCGCCGGCCTGGCCCGGATCAACCACGCGCTGGCCACCCCGATCGCGGGCGGCGAATATCTATGGGGCGTGGCCCCGCATCGCCACGCGATCGAGGCGCGGTCGGTCGATTATGTCATGATCGACCTCGTGCGCGCCGGCGGCGTCACCCCGTGGCTGAAAATCGCCGGCATGGCGGAGGCGTTCAACCTGCCGGTGGTGAGCCACGTCATCCCGGAATTCCACTGCCAGTTGATCGGCGCGGTGCCGAACGGCCTCACGGTGGAATACATGCCGTGGATGCTGAAACTGTTCCAGTCCACGCCGCCGGTGGCGAAGGGCGAGATCACCCTTCCGGACGCCCCCGGCTGGGGATTGGCCTTCGACATGGCGGCGCTGGCGAAATTCCGGGTCGGGTAGCGCCCGGGGCCGGTTCGACACGCATCGAATCGATCGGCGGTGCCGAACGGGCCCTGAAGATGCGCCTTGACCGGCGTCTTTGTCGACGTGCTGACGCACCTGATGGCCGACGATGCCTCAGGCTTCGCTTTGACCGGCATCTTTGTCGGCGTGCTGACGCACCTGATGGCCGACGATGCCTTGCCGCGGCCGCAGCCGATACTGGCTCACGCCCCAGTCGGCGCCCCCGCGCGAGCCGAACAGCCCGGCGGCGGCCAGCAGAAACAGGCGCCAGCGGCGGCGCCAGAGCGGCGCCGCGCCGCCATAGGCGGCCACCAGCAACGGCGCGATGGCGGCCTGGTGCGCATCGAAATTCGCCAGCCAGTCGGTGGCCGTCCGGGCGAAATGCGTTCCGTTCCATCGCCAGTCCTGCTCCACCGTGAAGGGCGGATCGACGGCGCGCACCAGGCCATGGCTTGGCATGGTCCCGCCGGCGAAGAAATGGCGCGCGACCCATTCGCGCCCTTCCGCGTGGCGGAACTGATAGGGACGCTGGCGATGGGACAATGTCTCCAGGTACAGGATCCCGTCGCGCTCCAGCCAGCCATGAATGCGCCCGAACAAGGCGGACCAGTTGGCGATGCTCTCGAACAGCGAAATCGCGACGACCCGATCGAAGCGGCCTTCGGGCGTGAAATCGCTGATGTCCCCCGTCAGGGCGGTCACCCCGGACAGGCCACGCCGCGCCGCTTCGGCGAGGATGAACGCGCGATGGGCCGGGAAGTTGGAGACCGCGACGATCTCCGCGTTCGGAAACCGCTCGGCCAGCCACAGGCTGAGCGCGCCCCAGCCGCAGCCGAGGTCGAGCACCCGCTGCCCGTCGGCAAGTCCCGCATGATCGGCGGCGACCTGCAGCGCCCGTTCCTCGGCGGCTGCAAGGGTGGTGGTCGGCTGATCGTAGATGCCGCTGGAGTGCTTGCGCCGCGGGCCGAGCATCAACCCGAAGAAGTCCTCCGGCAGGGCATGGAACCAGGCCGTCGGCGCCGCGGCATCGGCCACGATCGGCTGTGCCTCCATCAAGGCCGCGATCACCCGCGTCTCGTGCACATCCATTGCGGAAAGCTGCCGCGCCAGTTGCTTGACCCGAAGGTCGATCCCCGCGCGCATCACCGCATCGGGCAGCCGCACCCGTTCGGCAAGCGCGATGGCGACGGCGCGCAGGCTCATTGCCCCGGCTGCCACCAGGGGGGGAGACGGCCGCTTCCGAACCGCGCCGCATCCGCCCCCCGCACGGACCGGATCGGCCCGCCCGGCGACAATCGGCCGGCGAGGCACCCACGCTGCATCCGCAAGACCATCGGTCCTCCTGCTCTTGTCCATCCTCGGCAACGACGTCCAGGATCATCATCGGCGACGGCGTGCCTGGACGGTCGCGGCCCGCCGCGTCCGGGCTGTGCCGTCCATCCCGCGCGACTTTTGCGGCGTCGCGGCACAGATCACAACCCACCGTTGTGCCGGGCGCGGCGAAGCGCCCTGTGCTATGTCCGCGCCGGACACCGCAAGGGGGGATGATGGAACCGTTGTTTCCGGGCTTCGAGCTGCGGGAAATCGCGCTTCCGGCCGGCGTGCTGCGGGCGCGGGTCGGCGGGTCCGGCCCGCCGCTCCTGCTGCTGCACGGCAACCCGCAGACGCACATGATGTGGCACGCGGTGGCGCCGGCGCTCGCGGCGCGCTTCACGGTGGTGTGCCCGGATCTGCGCGGCTATGGCGGGTCCTTCAAGCCCGGCCCCAGCGCCGATCACGCCGCCTACGCCAAGCGGGCGATGGCCTCCGACATGGTGGAAGCGATGGCGGCGCTCGGGTTTTCCCGCTTCCGCCTGGCCGGTCACGACCGCGGAGGGCGGGTCGCGCACCGGCTGGCGCTGGATCACCCGGAGGCGGTCGAGCGTCTCGCGGTGCTGGATATCGTTCCCACCCTCGCGCATTTCGAGCGCACCGACATGGCGTTCGCGCTCGGCTATTATCACTGGTTCTGGTTCGCCCAGCCGCACCCGTTCCCGGAAGCGCTGATCAACGCCGCGCCGGAGATCTGGTTCCATGCGCATACCAACCGCTCGCCCCGGCCGTCGGACCTGTTCCATCCGGAGGCGCTGGCAGACTACCTGAAGGCGGCACGCCAGCCGGCAACCATCACCGGAATGTGCGAGGACTACCGCGCCGCCGCGACGATCGATCTGCTCCACGACCGGGAAAGCCGCGCGGCGGGCGAGAAGGTGACCTGCAAGCTGCTGGTCCTGTGGGGCGACCGTGGAAAGATCGGGGCCTGGTACGACCCGTTCGCGATCTGGCGCGAGTACGCCGCCGGAGAGATGACCGGCGGCGCCGTCGCCGCCGGCCACTATGTCGCCGAGGAAGCGCCCGACGAAACCCTCGCCTGGTTCGCCCGCTTCTTCTGAGCCGCCGGGCGACGGCCGGGGTTCAGATCCGCGCCAGGTCCCGCGCCGCGATCCCTTCCAGCCCCTTCAGCCGGGCGAACAGGGTGGCGGCCGGAATGTCGGTGTTGCCGGCCTCCAGGCAGTCGGCGAACTTGTCGTAGATCTGGGAGTCCGCCAGCGGCCGGGTCGGGTGGCCGGTGGCGCGCTTCACCGGCTCGCCGTCCAGCACCTGGCCGGAGGTGGTTTCCACCCGCACCTGGTCGGCGAAGGCGGCGCCCGGCAGCGCGGGGTCGTATTCGGTCGTGGTCTCGATCCGGACCTTGCGCATCAGGGCCTGCACGTCCTCGCGGCGGACGAAGTCGTCGGTCAGTTCGCGCAGGCCCACGCGGCGGGCGATGATGCCGCTCGCCATCGCGAACTCGATGCTGAACTTGGCGGCGAGGCCGGTGTCGGGCGCGTGGTTGCGCAGCACGGTGGCGAAATAGTCGCTGATCTTCACGGTGACCTGCTTCACCTCGTCGGCGCGCAGCGGATGCGCCGCCATCAGGTCGATGATGCCGTCGATCGCGCGATGGGTGCAGTAGCAGGTGGGGTATTTCTTGATCCCCAGGCCCTGGGTGAGCAGCGCCCACGTCTCCCCGAGCGGCGCCGCGCTGGTGCGGTCCTCGGTGCCGTCGGGGGAGACGGCGTGCAGGAAGCCCTGCGGGTGCTCCAGCGCATCGGTAGCCGCGGTGAAGCCGGCCTCCGCCAGCCGGGCCGCCATGATGCCGGCATGGGCGGCACGGCCGGCGTGGAACGGCTTCGTCATGGTGCCGAAATTTGCCATCAGCCCGGCGCTCTGCGAGGCCCCGAGCGCCACCGCCATCGCGGCCTTGGCGGCGTCCAGCCGGCGCAGCCGGGCGCAGGCGGCGGCGGCCCCGACGGCGCCATAGAGGCCGGTGGGATGCCAGCCCTTCTTGTGCAGCAGCCCGGAATCACGGCGGAACATCTCCGCCCAGGTTTCGTAGCCGGCGACATAGGCCACCAGCATGTCGAGGCCGGTCGCATCCAGCGCCTCGGCCTCCGCCAGGATCGCCGGCACCAGCACGGTGGAGGGATGGCCGCGCAGCGCCACGTCGTCGTAGTCGAACGCATGGGCGGCGACGCCGTTGATCCAGGCCGCCTCCGGCGCCGGGGCGCGGGCGGGGGAGAAGGTGATGGAAGCCGGACCCGCCGGCGGCGCCAGCACCGACCGCAGGATGCCGACCGCGTCTTCGTTGCGGCCGGCGATCATGGTGCCGATGCAGTCGATGAACCCGAGGCGGGCGACCTGCATCGCCTCCTCGGGGATGCGGTTGGGCGAGAGATCGGCGATGAAGCGGCCGACGGCTTCGGTGAGGCCCGTCATGGTTTCCTCCGCGTTGATCAGTGCAACCTGGCGCGCAGCGCCTTCAGGCTGCCGCCCATCTTGACCGAGCCGGGCAGCGGATGGCCGACGATGTCCTCGGCCAGTTGCGCCACCTCGATCAGCTTGTCGAGGTCGATGCCGGTTTCGATCCCCATCTCGTCGAGCATGAACACCAGGTCCTCGGTGCACACGTTGCCGGCCGCGCCCTTGTGGGCGGCGAACGGGCAGCCGCCGAGGCCGCCCACGGTGGCGTCGTAGATCGCCACCCCCATCTCCAGCCCGGCATAGGCATTGGCGATGCCCATGCCGCGGGTGTCGTGCAGATGCAGCGACAGGGTGAGGTCCGGGTAGCGGTTGCGCACCTTGCCGACCAGCGCGCGGATGGATTTCGGCGTCGCCCAGGCCATGGTGTCGGCCAATGAAAACACCTTGGGCGTGATCCCGTGCTCCGCTCCGATATCCAGCAGGGCCTGGATCAGGTCGAGCACGCGCTGGTGCGGTACCTCGCCCTCGAAGTTGCAGCCGAAGGCGGCCATGATGCCGGCGCGTTCCAGCGGGATGCCGTGCTCCTTGTACATCCGGATCGTCTCATGCGCGGCGCGGATGTTGTCGTCCAGGGTGCGCTGCTGGTTGCGCTTGAGGAAGGTCTCCGACGCCGTCAGCGAGAACGACCCCTTGATGTCCAGCCGGCCGGCCGCCATCGCGCGCTGCAACCCTTTCAGGTTGAGCCACAGCGCGGTGTACTCCACCCCCGGCTTGCGCCTGAACCCGGCCACCACTTCGTCGGCGTCGGCCCAGCCCGGCACGCGGGCGGGATTGACGAAGGACGCGACCTGGATGTGGTTGAGCCCGGTTTCGCTGAGCGCGTCGATCAGCTCGATCTTGCGCGCGGTCGGGATCGGCCCCTTCTCGAACTGGAAGCCCTCGCGCGGGCCTTCCTCGTTGATCTGCACGCGGGTCGGGATGTCGGACATGGCGGGGGACTCCGTCTAGCGGCCCTTGAACACGGGCTTGCGCTTCTCGTTGAACGCGGCGACGCCTTCGTGCCGGTCCTCGGTATCGATCAGCCGGTTGTAGGCTTCGATCTCGAACATCAGGCCGCGCTTGAGATCCATCTGCAGCCCGTGATGGATCGATTTCTTCGCCTGCCGCACCGACAGCGGCGCGTTGTCGCAGATCGCCGCGGCGGTGGCGTAGACGTCCTCCAGCAGCGCGCCTGGTTCCGAAATGTGGTTGATCACGCCCCATTCCAGCGCCTGCTCGGTGCTGAAGGGCCGGCCGGTGAGGATGATCTCCTTCGCGCGCCGCTCTCCCACCACGCGTGCCAGGGTCTGGGTGCCGCCGCCGCCGGGCATGATGCCGCGGGTCACTTCGGTCAGGGCGAAGCGGGCGCCGCGCACGGCATAGGCGAAGTCGCACACCAGCACGGTTTCGAGCCCGCCGGCATAGGCATGGCCGTTCACCGCGGCGATCACCGGCACCGGCATCTCCAGCAGCGCGTCGCGCCCGCGCTCGAAGATTTCGTGCTGGTGCTGCCAGTCCGCCCGGCTCATGCCGTGGCGCTGCTTGAGATCGCCGCCGGCGCAGAAGATGCGCTCGCCCGCCCCGGTCAGCACGACGCAGCGCACGTCGCCCGGGCGGTCGATCACCCGCGTCCACAGATCGAGAAGGTCGAGCCCCATCTGCGTGTTCTTCGCGTTCCCCACCTCCGGCCGGTTCAACGTCACCAGCATCAGGTGCGGGCGGGGGGTTTCGACCAGGATCGTATCGTAGGCCATCACCATTTACAGCGGCTCCAGCGACGGATGAGGTCCATCGACGATGCGATAGCGGGACAACAAGGCTTCGCGGATCAGCCGGCGCATGATCTTGCCCTGCGGGTTGCGCGGCAATTCGTCGAGCAGCAGGAAGGCGCGCGGGTGCTTGTAGCGGGCAAGGCCGCCCAGCGCGGCGCGCGCACGGTCCGGCCAGGCGCCGTCCGTCGTCTCCGCCACCGCAACGATGATCTCGCCCCAGTATTCCGAGGGCAGCGACACGATCGACACCGCGGCGGTGCCGGCGGTGCCGGCCAGTTCGCGTTCGATCTCGTCGGGGTGGATCTTGTAGCCGCCGGATTTCACAACGTCGGCCAGCCGCCCGACCAGGTGCAGCCGTCCGCGCGCGTCGATGCGGCCGAGATCGCCGGTGGCGTGGAAGCCGTCCTCCGGCAGCGGATGAAACCCGGCGGCGTCGATATGCCCGCACGACATGTGCCGTCCGCGCAGATGCACTTCGCCCACCTGCCCCGGGCTCAGCACGCTGCCGGCCTCGTCACGGATCTCGATCTCGACGCCGGCGCCCGCCCAGCCGACGCACACGCCTTCGCCCGCCGGCTCGGCGTAATAGGCATCGGCGGCGGCGGGCGGCAGCACGGCGATCGGGTTCACGATCTCCGACTTGCCGTAGGTGATGCGCACCACCGGGCCGAAGACCGCGCGCGCCTTGGAATAGAGCGCCGGCAGCAGCGGGGCGGTGCCGCAGAAGACGGTGCGGATGCCGGCGATCCGCTTGCCCTCCAGCGCCCCGACCAGCTTGGCCATCACCGTCGGCGGCGCGAACACGTGATCCACCGCCCCGCGTTCCAGCAACGGCAGCGCCAGCGCCAGATCGACGCCGCGCAGCAGCACGACGCCGGCGCCGCGATCATGGAAGGCGTGGGTGATCAGCCCGGCGCCGTGGATGAACGGCGTCATCAGCAGCACCCGGCTGCCCGGACCCGGCATCGGGTCGAGATGCGCCCGCTGCAGCACATTGGCGAGCCAGCGCGCCGCATGGGTGGTCACGATCGCTTTCGGCCGGCCCGTGGTGCCGGAGGTGAAGCCGATCTTCGCCCAGGCCTCGCCCGGCACCGGCGGCAGCAGCGCCGGATCGGCGGGATCGTCCGGCACCTCCTCGATCAGGATCACATCACAGCCGAGATCGCGGAACGCGCCCGCCTGCGCGGCGGCGGTCACCACCAGCTTCGTGCCGGACAGGTCGAGGCAGTGGCGCCGCTCCGCCTCGGTCAGGCCGGCGTTCAGCCCGACTTCGGCCACGCCGGCCAGCCGCATCGCATTGGTGGCCCAGACGGCGGGAATTCCGTTCGGCAGGCTCAGCCCGACGCAGGTACCAGGGGCCACCCCGGCTTCGCGCAGCATGAGCGCGAGGCGTGCGGACCGGCCGGCCAGATCCCGGAGGCCGATCCCGCGCACCCCGTCATGCACCGCCTCCATGCCGCCGAACTCCGCCACGGCGGCGGCGAGATCGGTGCCCCATGGGACGGTCGCCAGGATCGCGTCGGGCATCAGGCTTCGGCCGCCACCGTGTTGCGCAAAAGGCCGACGCCAGTGACTTCCACTTCCACCGTGTCGCCCGGCTTCATCCATAGCGGCGGCTTGCGGTAGGCGCCGACGCCGCCGGTGGTGCCGGTCACGATCACGTCGCCGGCTTCGAGCCGGGTGAAGGTCGAGATGTAGGCGATCAGGGTCGGGATATCGAAGCAGAGATCGTCGATCGTCGCGTGCTGCACCTCCTCGCCGTTCAGGCGGGTGACGAGATGCGCCTTGGTGATGTCGCCGACCTCTTCCGGGGTCGCGATCCAGGGACCGAAAGCGCCGGAATGGAAGAAGTTCTTGCCGGGCGTGAACTGCGCCGAATGGCGCTGCCATTCGCGCACCGAGCCTTCGTTGTAGCAGGAATAGCCTGCGATCACCGAAGCCGCGTCCGCCTTCTTCACATGCCGGCAGCGCCGGCCGATGATCACCGCCAGTTCGCCCTCGAAATCATAGGTTTCCGAAGCGCTCGGACGTATCAGGCTGTCGCCGTGGCCGACCTGACTGTTGGCGAAGCGGGTGAAGATGATCGGCTTGGCCGGCGGCTCGCGCCCGCCTTCCTTGATGTGCGTCATGTAATTGAGCCCGACGCAGATGATCTTGTCGGGATCGGGGATCGGCGGCAGGAACCGCACCTGGTCGAGCGCCAGGTCGGGATGGCGCGCCGCTTCCTCGGCGAGCGAGGTGGTCGCCCACAGCGCGTGCTTCAGGCTGGGCGCCAGATGGCCGAGATCGACCACGCTGTTCGGCTTGACGATCCCCCAGCTGGCGCTGCCGTCGGGGCGGCGAAAGCTCATCAGTTTCATGGCCGGTCTCCTCCTGCGTCTCGCCTTTCACTACGGCGGCGGGCAGGCACCGGCAAGCGAAGGGCGGCGGCGCCCCGTTCCCGGCGCCCGGCCGGGCGATCCGGGGGCGGGACGCTACCCCTCGTAGCCGTGCGGGTGCGCTTCCCGCCAGGCCGCGGCGCTGCGCACGATTTCGTGCAGGTCGGGAAAGCGCGGCCGCCAGCCGGTTTCCGCGCGCAGCCTGGCCGATGATGCAACAAGAACCGGCGGGTCGCCCGGGCGCCGGTCGGCGATCCGGTGCGGCACCTTGCGGCCGGTGACGTCGGCCACCGCCGCGATCACTTCGCGCACCGACGCGCCCTGCCCATTGCCGAGGTTGTAGGTCACGCTGGCATGATCAAGCCGGCCGAGCACGGCGAGATGCGCCGTCGCCAGGTCCGACACGTGGATATAATCGCGGATGCAGGTGCCGTCGGGCGTCGGGTAGTCGGTGCCGAACACCTGCAATTCCGCCCGCCGGCCGAACGCCGCATCGATCGTCAGGGGGATGAGATGCGTCTCGGGGTCATGGTCCTCGCCCAGCCGCCCTTCGGGATCGGCGCCGGCGGCGTTGAAATAGCGCAGGCAGGCGCTGCGCAGGCCGTGCACCCGGTCGGCCCAAACGAGGGCGCGCTCGATCATCCACTTGCTTTCGCCGTAGGGCGAGCCGGGGTCGATCGCCGCGTCCTCGGCAATCGGGATGGTTTCGGGCGCACCGAACAGGTTGGCGGTGGAGGACAGGACGAAGCGGCGCACGCCGTGGCGGGTGCAGGCGTCGATCAGGCGGATGCCGTTGCCGGCGTTTTCGAGCAGGTATCGGAACGGCGCCCGCATGCTCTCCCCCACCAGGGACAGCGCGGCGAAATGAAACACCGCCTGCCACGGCCCGTCGGCGAGCACCGCGTCCACCGCCGCGGCGTCGGCGAGGTCGGCCTCCACCAGCCGCACGCCGTCGGGGACGGCGGCGCGATGCCCCTGGCGCAGGTTGTCGAGCACCGTGACGTCGTGGCCATGCTCGGCCAGGGCGAGAACGAGATGGCTGCCGACGTAGCCGGCGCCGCCGGTGACGAGATATCGCTGGGACATGCGCGGACCCTAACGCGGGAGCCGGAGGATGCAATCGCGCGCCGATCACGACTTGCGGCCAGCCGGTCAGCCGGCGACGACGGCCCCGTCCCGCAGGGTCACCCGCCGGTCCATCCGGGCGGCCAGATCGGGATTATGCGTGGCGATCAGCGCCGCCACGCCCTGGCCGCGGACGATCGCCAGAAGTTCGTCGAACACCACGCCGGCGGTCGCCACGTCCAGGTTGCCGGTCGGCTCGTCGGCCAGCAGCACGCGCGGGCGGTTGGCCAGCGCGCGGGCGATCGCGACCCGCTGCTGCTCGCCGCCGGACAGCTTGCCCGGCAGGTGGGCGAGCCGCGCGGCCAGCCCGAACGCATCGAGCAGGCTCCGCGCGCGCTCCGCCGCCACCCGTCGCGGGACGCCCGCGATCATCTGCGGCAGCACCACGTTTTCCAGCGCGCTGAACTCGGCCAGCAGGTGGTGGAACTGATAGACGAAGCCGATCGTATCGCGGCGGATCGCGGTGCGCTCGGCATCGGACAGCGCGCCGGCCTCCCGGCCCTCCACCACCACCGATCCGGCGTCGGGCTTTTCCAGCAACCCGGCGAGATGCAGGAGCGTGGACTTGCCGGCGCCGGAAGGCGCCACCAGGGCAACGATCTCGCCGGCCGCCAGGGTCAGGTCGACGCCGCGCAGGACCGGCAACGCGCCGGCGCCGGTCCGGTAGATGCGCTGCACGCCGCGCAGTTCGAGCGGATTACTCACTGCGCAGCGCCTCCACCGGGTCGGTGCGCGCCGCCCGCCAGCTTGGATAGAGGGTCGCCAGTAGCGACAAAGCGAGCGCCATCACGACCACCCGCACCACTTCGGTCCAGTCGAGCCGCGCCGGCAGGTGGGTCAGATAATACACTTCCGGATTGAAAACATTGACCCCGGTGATCCGGGTCACCAGGTCCTGGATACGGTCGATATTGATGGTGAACGCGATCCCGAGCACCGCGCCGACGCCGGTGCCGATGACACCCACCGACGCGCCACACATCAGGAAGATGCGCATGATCGCCCCTCGGCCGGCGCCGAGCGTGCGCAGCACGGCGATGTCGCGCGTCTTGTCCTTCACCATCATGATCAGCGAGGAGATCACGTTGAACGCCGCGACCAGGATGATCAGGGTCAGGATCAGGAACATCACGTTCTGCTCCACCGCGACGGCGGTGAAGAAGCTGTTGTTGCTGGACTGCCAGTCGATCACCGAGAGCGGCGCGCCGGGGAAGGCGTGGCGGATCGCGTCGGTGGTGGTCCGCACCCGCTCCGGATTCTTCACCCGCACTGCGATCTGCGTCACCGATCCGGGTTTCTGGAAATAGACCTGCGCCGCCGCGAGCGGCATGAAGACGTAGCTGGAATCGTAGTCGTTCTCTCCGACGTTGAAGATGGCCACGACCTTGTAGGCGCGCACCCGCGGGATGGTACCGAACGGGGTGGCTGCGCCCTGCGGCGAAACGAGCGTGATCCGTCCGCCGACCCAGACGCCGAAGCGCCTTGCCATGCCGACCCCGATGGCGATCGCATCGTTGCCCTGGAATCCGGCCAGCGCGCCGGCGACGATATGGGTGCTGACCGCGTGCAGCCGGCGCAGGTCTTCGGGGGAGATGCCGCGCACGTAGCCGCCGGCGGACATGCCGCGCGGCTCGGTCAGCAGCACCTGCCCGTCGATCACCGGCATGGCGGCGGTGACGCCCGGCAGGGTTTCGATCCGCTTCGCGATCGTCTGATACCCGGTGATGGGCGCGCCGGCGCCGTAGACGCCAAGATCGCCGTTGAACCCGAGAATCCGGTTCAGCAGGTCGATCTTGAACCCGCCCATCACGCTCATCACGATGATCAACGTCGCGACGCCAAGCGCGATGCCGACCAGCGAGAAGCCGGCGATGACGGAGACGAACCGCTCGCCGCGCCGGGCACGCAGGTAGCGGGCGGCGACTGCGCGCTCGAAAGCGTTGAACATGCGCGGCCTCAGGCGATCCGGGCCGGAACGTCGTCCACCGCAATCTCGTGCCGCTCCCCGGTGGCGCGCCGCTTCAGCTCCACCCGGCCGGACGCGGCGCCGCGCGGGCCGACCACGATCTGCCAGGGATGGCCCATCAGGTCGGCGTCGGCGAACTTCACCCCGGCGCGCTCCTCGCGGTCGTCATAAAGCGCCGCGGCGCCGAGCTTTGCGTACAGCGCCTCGCAGATGCGGTCGCACGCCGCATCGCCACGCTTGAGGTTCAGGATGGCGGCACGGAACGGGGCGATGGCGTCCGGCCAGATGATGCCGGCCTCGTCGTGGCCCGCCTCGATCACTGCGCCGACCAGGCGGCTCACGCCGATGCCGTAGCTGCCCATCTCGGGGTGCACCTGCTTGCCGTCCGGCCCGGCGACCCCGAACCCCATCGCCGCGGAATATTTGGTGCCGAAATAGAAGATGTGGCCCACCTCGATCCCGCGCCCTTCGCGCCGGCGCGGCGGCGCCACCTTCTCCCACGCCGCCTTGTCGTGCTTCTCGTCGGTTGCCGCGTAGTGCGTCGTCATCTCGGTGAAGAAGCGCTCGAGATCGGATGCGTCGTCATGGCGGAAGCCGTCGGCGCCGCGGGCGAGGTAGTCGATCTCCTCGAAGGCGGAGTCGTAATAGACCTGGCTCTCGCCGGTCGGGGCGAGGATGATGAACTCGTGGCTGAGGTTGCCGCCGATCGGGCCGGATTCGGCCGCCATCGGGATCGCCTTCAGTCCCAGGCGCTGGAAGGTGCGCATATAAGCCAGCATCATCTTGCGGTAGCTGACCACGGCGCCGGCGTAATCAAGATCGAAGCTGTAGGCGTCCTTCATCAGGAACTCGCGCCCGCGCATCACGCCGAACCGCGGACGCACCTCGTCGCGGAACTTCCACTGGATGTGGTACAGGATCTGCGGCAGCTCACGGTAGCTTTTCGCCGACTGGCGCATCAGGTCGGTGATCATCTCCTCGTTGGTCGGCCCGTACAGCAGCTCGCGCTCGTGACGGTCGCGGATGCGCAGCATTTCCTTGCCGTAATCGTCGTAGCGGCCGCTTTCCCGCCACAGCTCGGCCGGCTGGATGGTGGGCATCAGGCATTCCTGCGCGCCCGCCGCGTCCTGTTCTTCGCGCACGATCCGCTCGATGTTGCGAAGCACGCGGTATCCGATCGGCAGCCACGCATAGATGCCGGCCGAGGTCTGGCGCACCAGCCCGGCCCGCAGCATCAGCCGATGGGAGGCGATCTGCGCCTCGGCCGGGGTTTCCTTCAACGTCGGAATCAGGCTGTGCGAGAGGCGCATCTTCGGGGTGATCCATGGTCCGGGACAGCGGGAAGGCGGGACCCTAAACGCAGGCCGCCGCGCTGCCAAATGCGTATCCTGCTGGCAGGCTCAAGACATAATTGTGCGCCGCACAATCGGACCTCGCAAGAAAATCATCATTGCGGCAGGATTCCGGCCGAAATTCGCGTGACAGCTACCACCGGGTACGATAGCAGAAGAAAGGGCCTGCAGGCATTGCCCACAGGCCCAAGTTTAGGGAGGAAACGCCAGTCACACGGCAGGTCGAGGAGACCTCTCCTCGTCCTGGCCGTGATGATCGTGCCCCTTGTCTCCGCTGTCCAATCGAAATCGCGCTGCTGCGCGATAAATATGCGCGTTCGGGACGTGTCTTGCCCGAAAAGCGCGCATTCGCTGCCTTGCTTGGCGCTTTTTTGGCTGGACCCCGCCTGGGTCCCTGGCTACGCGGCGCCCAGCCGAAGCAGGTGCAGGTCGACCAGCGGCCGTTTGCCAAGCCGCCGTCCCAACGCGCGGCGCAGCGCGGCGCGGGCCGCCTCGTCCAACGTGGCATCGTCGCGACGAACCGCCTGGGGCAACTCGGCCAGCGCCGCCCCGAACTCCGCGACGACGCGGGCGGTTTCCGGGTCGTCCGCATCGAACAGGCCGGGCGCCGTCACCTTCGGAGCGCCGCGCAGGCGCCCCGCCTCATCGACGACGACGCTGCCCAGGACGACGCCGTTGTACAACATGCGCCGCCGTGCGTTCAGCACCTCTCCGGTAAAGGGCACCAGCCGCGCGCCATCGACGACCA
This sequence comes from Rhodospirillales bacterium, assembly GCA_028869315.1. Classification (GTDB taxonomy): domain Bacteria; phylum Pseudomonadota; class Alphaproteobacteria; order Acetobacterales; family Acetobacteraceae; genus JAJZVS01. The sequence continues at coordinate 4,906 of JAGWSV010000126.1, read as the reverse complement.
GCCGGCCGACTGGCGCGCTGTCGATCACCTCCGGGCGGCCCGGCGCCAGGCTGAGCACGTCACCGTCTTCCACCAGCACCGGGATCGCTCCGGCGTCGCGCGCCAGGTCGGCGTGCGCCGCCAGATGCCGCCGCTCGCCATGCACGGGCACCGCGTAGCGCGGCTTGACCAGCCGATACAGCCGACGCAGCTCGTCGCGGGCCGGATGGCCGGAGACGTGCACCAGATGATCGACATCGGTCATCAGGGTCACGCCCCGACGCACCAGGTTGTCCTGCACGGTCCCGATGGCCCGTTCGTTGCCGGGGATCACGCGCGACGAAAAGATCACCGTGTCCCCCTCGCCGAGCACCACGCGCGGATGCGTGTCCATCGCCACCCGCGCCAGTGCCGCACGCGCCTCACCCTGGCTGCCGGTGATGAGGATGAGCAGCCTGTCGTCGACGACCGAATCGATATCGTCCTCGGTGAGAAACGGCGGCAGGTCGGTCAGGTAGCCGCAGGCACGCGCCGCGGCATCGAGGTTCCGCAACGACCGCCCGACCAGCGCCACGTGGCGGCCGGCGTCGCGGGCGGCCAGCGCGAGCGACTCGACCCGCGCCACGTTGCTGGCAAAACAGGTCACCGCCACCCGGCCGCGAAGGCCACGGATCAGCGCCGACAGGCTGCGGCGGACCTCCGCCTCGCTGCCGGAATGGCCTTCCACCATTGCGTTGGTGGAATCGCACACCATCGCCAGCACGCCCTGCTCGCCGAGCGCGGCGAACCCGGCCTCGTCGGAGGGCGGGCCGACAAGCGGCTCCGGGTCCAGCTTCCAGTCCCCGGTATGCAGCACGATCCCGGCCGGGGTCGTGATCGCCAGCGACTGCGCCTCCGGAATGGAATGCGACACGTGGAGAAAGCGCAACCCGAATGGCGGCAGATCGAAGGCCCCGCCCGGGGGCACGACGGTCAGCTTCACCTGGGAGAGAAGCTGCGCCTCGGCCAGCTTGCGGCGCAGCACCGCGGCCGCGAACGGGGTTGCGAAGACCGGACAGCGCAACTGCGGCCATAGCCACGCCACTGCGCCGATATGATCCTCGTGCGCATGGGTGATGACCAGGCCGACCAGCTTGTCCCGGCGTTCGGCAATGAAGCCCGGATCGGGCATCATCACCTCCACCTCCGGGTTTTCGGCGCCGCCGAAGCCGATGCCGCAATCAACGGCCAGCCACTTGCCGCCATAGCGGTAGAGGTTGAGGTTCATGCCGATTTCGCCCGTCCCACCAAGTGGCAGGAAGGCAAAATCTCCGGGATCGCCATTCATTCGGTTTCGCTGAGCCTCGATTTTTCTTTTGCCAATGTGGGGACGGGGTTGCGCGCCGCCAACATGCGGAGGCCGTCCAGGGTCAGATCCGGCTCGATTTGCTCGATCAGCAACGTGCCTTCCGCGAACAGCGGCGCCAGGCCGCCGGTGGCCACCACTTTCATGGGACCGCCGAACTCCGCCTTGATGCGGGTGAGCAAGCCTTCGATCAGGCCGACATAGCCCCAGTAGACCCCGGATTGCATCGCGGGCACGGTGGACCGGCCGATCACCGCCTGGGGACGACCGATGCCGATGCGCGGCAGACGTGCCGCCGCATGGTGCAGGGCCTCGATCGACAGATTGATCCCGGGCGCAATCACCCCGCCGAGATAGGCGCCGTCCTTGTCCACGACGTCGAACGTGGTGGCGGTGCCGAAATCGACCACGATCAGCGGGCCGCCGAAGCGCCGATGGCTGGCGAGCGCGTTCACCAGCCGGTCCGCCCCCACCTCGTCCGGGTTGTCCACCTTGATCTCGAAGCCCCAGTCGAGCGATGCCCGCGCGATCAACGGCTCGATCGAGAACCATTCGCGGCACAGCCGACGCAGGTGATAGAGCGCCGCGGGCACCACGGTCCCGATCACGGCGGCGGACACCATCTCGGGCTTCAGGCCCACCCGGTCGAGCAAGGTCAGCAGCCAGACGGCATATTCGTCCGACGTGCGTTGCGCATCGGTGCGGATGCGCCAGACCCCGCGCCAATCCTCCCCGTCCCGGATCGCGACGACCACGTTGGTGTTACCGGCGTCGATGACGAGCAGCATCAGTGCCTCTTCAAGCAGAACCAGGCACGCAGGGCCGCCGTCGGAAGGCGGTCACCCCCGAACCTGACACCCGCGCCCGCGCTGCATCGCCGATCGCTACCCGAACAGCGCAGAGGCGGCGGTACCGGCAGCCGCAACCAGCGGACCCGGGAACAGGAAGAAGAACAAGGTGAACAGCCCGGCCACCGCGGCGACAAACCCGATCATGCTCGGACGGCGATCGAAGGCAGGCGCCGGCGTGTCGAAATACATCACCTTGACGATGCGCAGATAGTAATACGACCCCACGACGCTGGTCAGCACGCCGATGATGGCGATGGTCCACATGCCGCTGTGTACCGCGGCAAGGAACACATAAAGCTTGCCGAAGAAGCCCGCCAGCGGGGGAATGCCGGCCATGCTGAACATGAAGATGGCGAAGGCCATCGCCAGGCCTGGATCGGTGCGCGCCAGCCCGGCCAGATCCTCGATCTTCTCGACCGCCAGGCCTTGCCGGCGCATGGCGATGATGCAGGCCCAGGTGCCCGCGCTCATGAAGATGTAGACGATCAGATAGACCAGCACGCCGCGCACCCCAAGCTGGGTGCCGACGGCAAGGCCGATCAGCGCGTAGCCCATGTGGCCGATCGAGGAGTACGCCATCAGCCGCTTGACGTTGGTCTGCCCGATCGCGGCGAAGGCGCCGAGCACCATGGACACGATCGAGATGATCTCGATCACCAGTTGCCAGGACGCCAGCAGATGGCCGAACGGGCCCGCCATGACCCGCAGGAACAACGCCATCGCCGCCACCTTCGGCGCGGTGGCGAAGAACGTCGTCACCGGGGTCGGGGCCCCCTGGTACACGTCCGGCGTCCACATGTGGAACGGCGCCGCGGAAATCTTGAACGCCAGTCCGGCGATCACGAAGACGACGCCGACGACCAGCCCGGGCGACGCCTGGCCCGGCGAGGCGAGGGCGTGTGCCAACGCGCCGAAATCCATCGTGCCCGAAAAGCCGTAGACCAGGGAGATGCCATACAGCAGCAGGCCCGAGGCCAGCGCGCCCAGCACGAAATATTTGAGGCCGGCTTCCGAGGACCGCACGTCGTCCCGCGCGAACGCGGCCAGCACGTAGAGCGCGAGCGATTGCAGTTCCAACGCGACGTAAAGGGTCATCAGGCTGGTTGCCGAAACCATGCCCATCATGCCGACGGTGGCGAACAGGATCAGCACCGGGTACTCGAAGCGTGCGATCCCCTGCTTGCGGTTGTCGTCGAACGACAACATGAGGGAGAACGCGGCGCCGATCAGGATCAGCAGCTTCGTCAGCACCGCGAACGAATCGACCGTGAACTGGCCGTAGAACCCAGTACCGCCGGGCCGGGTGAGCACGAGCATGCCCGCCACCAGGAAGGCCCCCAGGGTCAGCATGCCGCACAGCTGCGTCGGGTCCTGCTTGCGCAGCACGCCGATCACCAGGATCAGCAGGCCGCAGACGGCCAGCACGATTTCCGGCAGTGCGATGGTCCAGTTCATCGGCGTGTCGCCTCCGCCAGTTGCACGCGTCCCGGCAAGGCGCGCGGCGCCGCCATCGCCTGTTCGTGCTGCGCCACCATCTGGGTGACCGTGGCATCCCAGAAGCTGGTGAAGCTGGACGGATAGATACCCATCCACAGCGCCAGCAACACCAGCGGCGCGAAGACCGCGATTTCCCGCGGGCTCAAATCGAGGAGGCCGCGCAGGTCCGGCTTGGTCATCCGCCCGAAGATCACGCGACGATAGAGATACAGCGTGTACATCGGCCCCAAGATCAGTCCCAGCCCACCCAGGAGCGCAAGCCAGAAATTCACGTGCAGCGCCCCGATCGTCACCAGGAACTCACCCACGAACCCCGAGGTGCCCGGCAGCCCGACGGACGCCATCACGAACACCATGAACAGGAAGGCGTAGAACGGCATCCGCTCGGCCAGCCCGCCGTAGCGCGCGATCTCGCGCGTGTGCAGCCGATCGTAGATGACGCCGACCAGGAGGAAGAGCGCGGCCGAAACGATCCCGTGCGACAGCATCTGGAAGATCGCGCCCTGAATGCCCTGCGCGTCGAAGGTGAAAATGCCGATCGTGACCACGCCCATATGCGCGATGGAGGAATAGGCGACCAGCTTCTTCATGTCCTCCTGCGCCAGCGCCACGTAGGCCGCGTAGACCACGGCGACGACCGACAGGGTGAACACGAACGGCGCCAGCTGGGCCGAGGCGAGCGGCAGCATCGGCACCGAGAAGCGGAGGAACCCGTAGGCCCCCATCTTCAGCAGCACGCCCGCCAGGATCACCGATCCGGCGGTCGGCGCCTCCACATGCGCGTCGGGCAGCCAGGTATGCACCGGCCACATCGGCACCTTCACCGCGAAGGAGGCGAACAGGGCGAGGAACAGCCAGAACTGCATCTTCGCCGGGAAATGCGTGTGCATCAGCGTCGGGATGTCGGTGGTGTGCGCGTATTGCCACATCGCCAGCAGCGCGAGCAGCATCAGCACCGAGCCGGCCAGCGTGAACAGGAAGAACTTGAACGCCGAATACACCCGCCGCGGCCCGCCCCAGACCCCGATGATGAGGAACATCGGGATCAGCACGCCCTCGAAGAAGATGTAGAACACCACGAAATCGAGCGCGCAGAACATGCCCACCATCATCGTTTCCAGAATCAGGAAAGCGATCATGTATTCGCGCACGTAACGGGTGATGGACTCCCAGCTGGCCAGGATGCAAATCGGCGTCAGCAAGGTGGACAGCAACACGAACAGCACCGAGATGC